>JACPYV010000053.1 GCA_016195825.1 Burkholderiales bacterium
ACCTGCTGCTCCAGGCCCGCATTGGCGTCGAGCAGCGCGATCTCGGCACGATCGCGCAAACGGCGCTCGCGCATCGTCAGCGCGATCGCAAGCGCCAGCATCACCAGGCCCACGGCCGGCAGCAGCCGCGTCAGCCGGGTGGTGCGCTTTTGCACCTCCAGCGTCGCCTGGTCGGCCGCCGCGACTCTGCGCTCCTGCGCCAGCGCGAGTTGCTCGATCTGGAAGCGCACCTCGTCCATGACACGTTTGCCGTCGACATAGGCGCTGAGGTCGCGCATGACGGCATCGCCGGCGTCCAGGCGGCGCTCGATGGTGCGCTGTGTCTGGGCCAGCCGCTCCTGGATCAGCTCGTCCAGCCGCTGCAAGGCCAGCGCGCTGGCGCCGGCGTCGGCAAGATCGCGCTTCAGGCCGGGGCGCAGCATGCCCAGTTCGCCAACCGCCTCCTCGTAGGGCCGCAGGAACGGCTGCTGGCCGGTGATGATGAAGCCGCGCTGGGCGGTCTCGACGTCGACGAGCAAGGTCATCAGGCGCTGCAGCTCGGTCTGCACGCGCTGGGCATGGCTGCGCTCGGCATTGCGCTCCAGCAGCTCTGCCAGGCTCTGCGATGCGCCCACGGCCGTGCCGACGAAGGCCAGAAAAGCCGCGACCAGAAGGCTTGAAGGAAGCCATGAATACCGCATGCGTGCCCTGCCGCAATGCAACGCGTCAACATATGTGGGCCCGCCGCGGGCACCAGATGCTGCGCCCAGTGATGACGACGGACGAAGCCCACGCCTACCCCGTACTGGGCCACCCGCGGGCATCTACAGCGCCTCGTCCGGGTGACGGTCCTTAGGCTAGGGGGCGGACGGGAAAAAAGCAAGTCGCGGTCTTGCCGCGTGCAATTGGCCTGTTAGGCCAGGTCTGGCGGTCAGAACAGTTCGACGTCGCTGAGCTGCGCAGCTTCCAGGATCACGCCGCTGGCCACGAGGGCCGCATAGTTGTGGACCTGGTTGCGGCCATGGCCCTTAGCGTGATAGACGGCCTTGTCGGCGCGCTCGAACGCGCCCGCGGGGGAGTCACCCGCGCGCACCTCGGTGAAACCGATGCTGACCGTGATGCGCCCCACCTGCGGGAAGACGTAGCGCTCGGTGTTCAGGCGCAGGCGCTCGAAAGCCTCGCCGGCGTGGACTTCCTCGTCGCAGCGCATCAGCACGACGAACTCCTCGCCGCCGAAGCGGTACAGCAGGTCGTGAAAGCGGAACGAGCCGCGCATCAAGCGCGACAGCAGCAGCAGCACCTCGTCGCCGATCAGGTGGCCGAAGCGGTCGTTGACGCTCTTGAAGTGGTCGATGTCGATGACGCCCAGCACATAGTGCGGCGTGGCCGTCTCGTGGCGGCGATCATCGGCCCCATGGCTGATATCGGCGCGAACCGGGATCTCGGAGAGCACCTTCAGGAAGCTCTCGTCGAAGGTTTTGCGGTTCAGCAGGCCGGTCAGCGTGTCGCGCTCGGAGTAGTCGAGCAGCCCCTGGAAGTTGTGATAAATCCTCAGCACGCTGCTGACCATGCGCTGCGCACCCGTGCCCAGGCGGCGCGTGGACAAGATCTCGATGACGCCGACGACGTCGCGGTCGGTGGCGATCGGGAACAGGTAGAGCCACTGGCCGCCCTGGGCCACCTGCGTGACGCTGCGGCTGCGCATGGCCTCCAGGCGCAGCGGATGGTCGGCCGCCTTGGGCAGCGCGCCGGGCTGCGCCCACAACGGGTCGGCGGACGCCACCGCGTCGCCGGCACGCAAATGGGCGCGCGTCAGCCAACGCTCATCGCCCGGTTCACCCACGCTGCGGTAGATGGCCACGGACTCGGGTTCGAGCAGATCCCGCAAGGCCATGACGAGCGTGACGTCCATGACGTCTCGGTCACGAAAACCGGTCAGCTCGGCGAGGTGGTCAACAACCTGGGACATCGCGTCAGGCTACCGAAGCTTGCGTGTACTGGCGAATCAGGCTCAGCACATGCTCTTCGTCATAGGGCTTGCCGAGGTAGTGATCGACACCGAGCTGGGCCGCGTAGTCGCGGTGCTTCTGGGCGATGCGGGACGTGATCATGATGACGGGCAGGCCGGCCAGCCGCGAGTCGGCACGCATGTTGCGCACCAGGTCGAAGCCGTCCATGCGTGGCATCTCGATGTCGGACAGCACGACCGCCGGCAGCTCGTCGCCGGACAGCTTCTCCATCGCATCCAAGCCGTCCTTGGCCAGCAAGACGCGCAGTCCCACGCGTTCCAGCAGGCGCTGGGTCACGCGGCGCACCGTCAGCGAATCGTCCACGACCATGATCAGCGGTGCCTGCGGCGCCTCCTCGATGACCGGCGCAGCCGGCACCGTGCCCTGCGACTGGGCATGCGCCGCCACCAGGCGGGCCTGGGCGTCGACACCGTACCAGTCGGCCAGCGCGACGACGTTGTAGATCAATGCGACCTCGCCCGAGGCCAGCAGGCTGATGCCCGCCAAGCCCGGCACGCGGTTGAGCTGGGCGCCCAGGTTCTTGACGACGACTTCCTGGTTGCCGATGACTTCGTCGACGTGCAGGGCCAGCGAGCCTTGCGCGCTGCGTACCAGCACGATGGGCGCGTGGCGGCCATGGGTGTGACCCCGGCCACCGTGGCCCAGCAGGCCACCCAGCCAGTAGAACGGCAGCTCGGCGCCACCATGCTGCAGCTTGCCGGTGGCGTAGGCCGCCTCGACGGCCTCGACCGGCACGCGCTGCACCGACTGCATCAGCGCCGCCGGCACGGCCACGACCTGGTCGCCGGTCCGCAGCAGCACGATCTGCGTCAGCGCGGTGGTCAGCGGCAGGCGCAGCAGGAAGCTGGTGCCCTGGCCGGCAGTCGACGCGGTCTCGATGCTGCCACCCAGCGTGCCGACCTCGGCACGCACGACGTCCATGCCGATGCCGCGACCGCTGAGCTCGGTGACCTGGCTGGCCGTGGAGAAGCCGGGCGCGAAGATCAGCCGCTTCAGCTGGGCCTCGTCGGGCTCGGCACCCGGCGCGATCAGGCCCAATTGCAGGCCACGCTCGCGGATGCGGGCCAGGTTGAGGCCGGCGCCGTTGTCGGCAAAGTTCAGCAGCACTTCGTTGCCGTGCTGGCTGACCTCGATGCGCAGCGTGCCAACGGCCTCCTTGCCGGCGGCCGTGCGCACTTCGGGAGTCTCGATGCCATGGGCCACGCTGTTGCGCAGCAGATGCTCGAAGGCACCCGCCGTGCGCTCCAGCACCGAACGGTCCAGCTCGGTCTGGCCACCGCTGATTTCCAGCTTGACCTGCTTGCCGCTGTCGCGTGCAGCCTGACGCACCACACGGTGCATGCGCTCGCCGATGGAATCGAAGTCGACCAGGCGGGTGCGCAGCAGGTCGTCCTGCAGCTCGCGCGTCAGCCGCGACTGCGCGGCCAACTCGTCTTCGCCGGTCTGCACGTTGCGGCTCAACGTGCGCTGGAGCGTGGCCACGTCACCGACCGACTCGGCCAGCATGCGGGTCAGCTCCTGGAAGCGGGTGTAGCGGTCGAACTCCAGCGGGTCGAACTCGCGGCCGCCCTGCTGCGCCATCTCCTGCTGGATGTGCATCTGGGCCTCAGCCTGCAGCTCCAGCTCGCGCAACTGGGCGCGCAGGCGCTCCAGGTTGTCGTCCAGGTCGAGCAGCGCGCCCTTCATCTGGGCCAGCTCGGACTCCATC
The DNA here is from genome assembly GCA_016195825.1 of Burkholderiales bacterium. Classification (GTDB taxonomy): domain Bacteria; phylum Pseudomonadota; class Gammaproteobacteria; order Burkholderiales; family Burkholderiaceae_C; genus Pelomonas. The sequence continues at coordinate 3,718 of JACPYV010000053.1, forward strand.
CGCGCGCGGCGGATGCTGACCTCGCCGGCCTGCGTGGCCATGCGTTCCAGCAGGCTGCCGCGCACGCGGACCAGGGCCTGGCCGATGGCCAGGTTGTCGCCGGCGGCGGCGACCTCGGCTGTGTCGCTGAAACGGCTCCAGTCGATCTCGCGCGCAGGCTCCGTCGCCACCTCTGCGACCGCCTGCTGCGCCGCAACGGCGGCGAAGCGGGCCAGGGGTTCGGGTTGCGGCTCGGGTTCGGCGACCGGCGCGGGCGCCGGTGCAGCAGGCACAGCGGCCACAGCAGCCACCGCAGGCGCGCTTGGCACGGCAACCGGCGCTGCGGCAGCCGGCGCTTGCAGGCTGCGACCCAGTTGCTCGAAGGCGTGCTCCAGCGAGTCGCCCTCGTCCTGCAAGGCCTGGACCTGTGCCGCGCTGGCATGGCCGGCATGCAGCAAGGACTCGATGGCGGATTCCAGGTGGTGGGCCTGCTCGCCCAGGCGCATCGCGCCGGCGAGTCGGGCGCCACCCTTGAAGGTGTGCAGCGCGC
>JACPYV010000055.1 GCA_016195825.1 Burkholderiales bacterium
GCCAACTGCGCGTGCACGGGCTGGATGCAGGAAGGCAGACCGTTGTCGTGGACGGCATCGACGAGATCATCTGCGCGACCGGCCAGCGGCCCGACCTGGCGCCGACGGCCGATCTGCGCCTAAAGCTGGATCCGTGGCTGGAGTCCACCGAGGCGCTGGGCCCGCTGATTGACCCCAACCTGCACAGCTGCGGCACCGTGCGCCCGCATGGCCACCGCGAACTGGCCCACCCCGAGCCGGGCTTCTACACGCTGGGCGTGAAGAGCTACGGCCGCGCGCCGACCTTCCTGATGGCGACCGGCTTCGAGCAGGCGCGTTCCGTCGTAGCGGCACTGGCCGGCGACCTGGCCTCGGCCGATCGCGTAGAGCTGGCGCTGCCGGAAACGGGCGTGTGCTCGGTGACCCCGGCGTCGGACACGCAAGCGCCGCGCCGCTGCGGCCCCGCGCCCGCGGCTGCCGCCGCCCAGCCTGCGCGCTGCTGCGGCTGAGCATGGCCGGCCGCCTGCGCGTCGTCACCACGCTGGGGCTGGCCCAGACGCTGGCCTGGGCCTCGTCCTACTACCTACCGGCCCTGCTGGCCCGGCCGCTGGCCCGCGAGCTGGGCGTGCCAGAGCCCACGGTGTTCGCGGCCTTCTCCGTCGCGCTTGTCGTGTCCGCACTGGTCGGGCCGCACACGGGCCGGCGCATCGACCGCCGGGGCGGGCGCGCCGTGCTGATGGCGACCAATGGTGTCTTCGCGCTGGGGCTGGCGCTGATGGCCCTGGCGGGCGGGTCGCCGGGGTTGTTCGCGGCCTGGCTGGTGATGGGCGTGGCCATGGGCAGCGGGCTGTACGAGGCGGCCTTCTCGTCGCTGGTGCGGCTGTACGGGCATGACGCACGCGGCGCCATCACCGGCATCACGCTGATCGCCGGGTTCGCCAGCACGGTGGGCTGGCCGCTGACGGCAGCGCTGGAGCAGACCTTCGGCTGGCGCGGTGCCTGCTGGACCTGGGCGGCCCTGCACCTGCTCGTCGGCCTGCCGCTGAATGCCTCGCTGCCGCGGGTCGCGGTGGCCATGGCGGCCACACCGGGCCTCACAGCGGCCGTGGCCGAAGCCCCGCGGCCACCGCCACCCGCGACGACGGCGGCCCTGCTGGCCTGGGTGTTCGCGGTGACGTGGTTCATCAGCACGGCCATGGCCGCCCACCTGCCGCGGCTGTTGGGGGCGGCGGGTGCTGCGCCGGCCACGGTCATCGCCATCGGCGCACTGGTCGGGCCGGCGCAGGTGGCCGGCCGGCTGCTGGAGTTCGGCTTCCTCCGCCGGCTGCACCCGCTGCATTCGGCGCGGGCCGCGGCGCTGATGCACCCGCTGGGCGCCGCGCTGCTGGCCGTGGCGGGCGCGCCGGTCGTGGCCGCGTTTGCGCTGCTGCATGGCGCGGGCAACGGCATCCTGACCATCGCCAAGGGCAGCTTGCCGCTGGCGCTGTTCGGCCCGCAGGGCTACGGCCAACGCCAGGGGCTGCTGATGCTGCCAGCGCGGCTGGGACAGGCGCTGTCGCCCTGGCTGTTCGGGCTGCTGCTGGCGGCCTGGGGCACCGGGGCGCTGTGGTTTTCGGCCGGCCTGGGCCTGAGCGCACTGGCCGCCCTGCTGTTCATCCACACGCCCGCACGCAGCGGCGTCGGGCACCCCACGGACAAGCCACAGGAGCGCCCGCCTTGAATATTCGCACCGCCACACCGCAAGACGCCGCCGCCATCGCGGCCATCTACGCGCCCATCGTGGCGCACACCGGCATCTCCTTCGAGCTGGACCCGCCCGACGCGCCGGAGATGCGCACCCGCATCGAGAAGACGCTGGCTGACCTGCCCTGGCTGGTGGCGGAGGATGCGACCGGCGCCGTGTACGGCTATGCCTATGCCGGCAGGCACCGGGAGCGGGCCGCCTACCAGTGGTCGGTAGACACGACCGTCTACGTGCACGAGGACCGGCGCGGCCAGGGCGTCGGACGGGCCCTGTACGGGCGGCTGCTGCCGTTGCTGGCAGAGCTGGGCTACTGCCAGGCGTTTGCCGGCATCGCGCTGCCCAACGCCGGCAGCGTGGGCCTGCACGAGGCCCTGGGCTTCGAGGCCATCGGCGTGTACCGCAACGTGGGCTTCAAGCAGGGGCAATGGCGGGACGTGGGCTGGTGGCAGAAGGCCCTGCGGCCCCAGGACACGCCGCCGCGCCCACCCGTCGCGTTCACCACGCTCTGAAGCGCCCGGTCACGTGCAGCAGGGCCATGAACTGCAGCAGCCCGTCGTAGTAGCGCCACTGTCCGCTCGGCGGCTCCAGCGCCCAGAGGTCATCCACGAAGCGCCTGGCCAGCGGCGGCTCGACCAGCAGCGCCGCGACGGCATTGCTGGCGATCAAGCCCTTGGACGGCTCGCTGTTCAACGGCTTGCCGTCCAGCGTGTAGAGGTGCGGGTAGGGCTGGGTGGGCTGGCTGGCGAAGAAGCCCAGCAACTTCTGGCTCAGGCCCGCGGCTGCCGGGTTGCGGCCCCACCAGGCCTGGTCGACGCTCCAGTTCACCGCGGTGCGGAAGGCGTCGTAGCGGAAGTCCTCATGGCCCTCGTGCACATGCGGGCGGCCGTCGAACTCGGCGTAGTCGGGCGTGAGGCCGGTCCCGGGGTGCGCAGCCCGACCGAAGTAGTCGCGGCTGATGCGGGCGATCTCGGCCCAGCGCGGCCGGTCCTCGACCTGGGCGCGCTGCGCCCACAGCTCGTAGAAGGCGGGCAGGTGGTAGGACGGGTCGGAGAAGTCCGCCGCGTCGCCGATGGGCACGAAGACCACCTGACCGTGCCGGGCCGAGAACATGGACCGCACACCGTCCACGACGCCGCCGTTCATGCGCTCCTTGTGCAGCATCGTGTCCAGCAGCGTCCTCGCCTGCGCGCCGTAGTCGTACAAGCCCTGGCCATCGCCCCAGCGGGATGAGGCCATCAGCAGCGCGGTGGCGAAATAGGCCTCGCCATCGGACGCGGGCACCGTGTCCTTGTCGCAGCCCTTGGGCTGGCATTGCCAACGGAAGTAGCCCTGGCGCGGCCCGCTGGCGTAGCGCATGTGCGTGGCGGCCCAGTTCCACAACGCGTTGAACTCGGCCTGGCGGCCCATCTGCACGGCAATCATCATCCCGTAGGACATGCCTTCGCTGCGCACATCGGCGTTGCCCACGTCGAGCACGTAAGCAGCCGGACCGTCGGACGTAGCCGGCGCCGGGTAGACGACGCGGCGCTGGGCATCACCCTCGAACAGAGACTGCCAGTAGCCGGCCAGCTTGGCGCTGATCGCGGCCTCGGTGATCTCGGGGCGAACCTCGCGCAGCAGGTTGCGGTACTGGCCCGTCACCGCCGCGCCCTTGGGTGGCACGCTGGCGGAAGCCACCGGGCCCAGCACCAGTTTCTGCAGCACTGCGTTGTCGTCCAGGCGCCAGACGCTCAGGACATGCCGGCCGGGCTTCACGTCGGCAAAGCGCGCACTGAGTCTGAACTGGTTGTCGATGACGGCCCGCGCCCAGTCTTTCTCCTCGCGCTTGACCTCCGGCCCGGCGGTGGGCTGCAGGTCGAGCCGGAGTTCCTGGGGCGGCAGCTCGTCCAGGCCCACAGCCAGGCGGACGCCACTGGCGCTGCCCGCGCCGCCTGTCGCCAGCGTCGGCACCATGTAGACATCGAGGTTCATCTCGCCACCCTGCGGCAGGTCGACTTCGTACGCCAGACGCACCTGAACGCCGGCGCCTCCAGCGTCACACCGTTCCAGGGCGTTTCGGCAGCGCCGCGCTCCAGCTGCCGCTGCACGGTGGTGGCGTCTGGCGTCGCGCCGGGCACGCGCTTCACGGCGGGCATGAGATTCCTGTCCGGTTGCTGCCAGCTGGTGTAGCCGATGTGGGTCTGCAGCATCATGCCGGCCCACTTGCCGTTGGCGACGGCGTGGTACTGGTCGGCGATGGCCTGGTCGCGCGCGAAGGCGGCATCGGCGCGGTCGGCAAAGACGTTGGCGCGCGGGTCGCCGGCGCGGGCCAGTTGGCGGTTCCAGGCCACCGCGTAGTACAGGCGGTAGAGGTTGGCCAGGGCCAGCACCGGGTGCTCGACGAGCTGAAAAAAGGCGTCGAGCTGATCCGGCCGCAGACCTTGCCTGGCTTGGGCCACGCGCGCTTCCAGCGCGTCCCATTCGGCCACCCGCCTGCCGAAGTCTTCGCCATGCAGAGCGTCGGCCGAGTGCATGCCGATGGTGAAGCTGCGCTCATCGACCAGCTCGGGCTTGCGCCGCGCCGCGTACTGGCTGTAGCGCGTGACCAGTTCGCCGATCTCGGCCGCCTGTGCCGGCCCGAAGGTTGCTGCGGCCCAGTCTCTGGGGTAGGCCGTAAGAGCGGCGGGCGTCATGCGGTCAGGCTGCCAGGCCATGTCCAGGAAGAAGCTGATCGGAAACTCCATCGGCTTGATGTCGCCGACGTTGACGATCCACAGCGCATCGGCACCGCGCTGGTGCGCCAGGTCCATCTGCTGCCAAGTCTTCTCGATCTGGTTGGTGTTGAGCCACTTGTAGTTGCGCGGCCCGCCGACGTAGTCGAAGTGGTAGTACACGCCGTAGCCCCCGGGGCGCTTGGCATCACGTTCAGGCAGGCGACGGATCTGGCCCCAGTTGTCATCGCAGAACAGCAGTAGCACGTCGTCGGGCACCTTCATGCCCTTGTCGTAGTAGTCCTGAACCTCCTTGTAGAGAGCCCACATCTGCGGCGTCTTCTCGGGCGGCTGCTGGGTCACGTCGGCAATGATTCGGCGCTGGTCCCTGACGATGCCTTCCAACAGCGCCGTGGCGGTGCCTTCGCTCATGGGCTCGTCGCCGTCGCCGCGCATCCCGATGGTGACAAGGCTCTCGTAGCGGCCGCCCGGCTTGGCGGCCATGCGCGCGATGCCGCCGCGCCAGAATTCGCGCAGCCTGTCGGCGTTCTTTGCGTAGTCCCAGCGCCCACCCTGGAAGCGAGCCCATTCGTCGTGGGCGCGCATCATGGGCTCATGGTGGGACGTGCCCATCACCACGCCCATCTCGTCGGCCAACACCATGGCCTGCGGATCGTCGGCGCTGAAGGCACGCGGCTGCCACATGGCCGGCCACAGGTAGTTGCCCTTCAGGCGCAGCAGCAGCTCGAAGACATGCGCATACATCGCTGCATTGGTACCGCCGAACCGGGTCTGCGCCCAGGTGCTCAGCGCTGGTGCCTCGTCGTTGATGAAGATGCCGCGGTACTTCACGCCCGGCTTGTCGCGGCGCGCGCCCGCGGTGACGAAGACGTCGGCCTGCTTCGCCACCGGCACGTCGGCCCACCAATGCCAGGGGCTGACGCCCATGCGGGCGGACAGGTCGTAGGCACCGAACACGGCGCCGCGGCGGTCCGCGCCGACGACGACCAGCGCCCGGTCCACGCCTTTGAACGGCTGCTCGACGACGACTTGCGCGAAGGCCTCCCATTGGCCTTTCACGCCCTGAAGGTCGCCCGCCTTCAGCCGGCCGCTGGCCAAGAGGCCGTCGATGACCGGGCTGCGACCCAGCTCGCCGATGACCACCACTTCGCGCGGCGCCCCGGCGGCGCCGCGCAGCAGCGCCACCGGGGCACCCGACACCCGCGCCAGGTCGGCGACGAAGCTGCGGCCCACGTGCTGCAGCGCGGCATCGGCGCCGGCCTCCACGATGACGGCGGCCGGCTGGCCGGCACGCACCAAGCCGAAGCTGCGCCCCATGTCGCGCCCGCAGACCGAGGCCGGTTGCTCACAGGCCATCGCGCCCGCGCACAGGGCGGCCTGGACCAGCACCAACACCCATGACTTGATCCTGGACAGCGGCCGGCTCCGGCCCTTGAGAACAACGGTCATGGCTTACAAAATGGTTGCGCGAACATTTTGCAGTCTACCGGTGAGAATTGGCGTTCTCACCCCTGGGGAAACGCTAAGTTCGGCCGGCGAACCAATGCATATGATAGCGATACCAATGCTTGATACCCCAGCTACCGACGATGCCCTGCGCGGACCCGGCCCTGCGCTGGCTCGGTCCACCGAGGCCTGATGCCACGCGCCGAACCGCTGTTTTCCACCGCCTCAAGATGACGCTTTCCGACAGCCCGGCGGCGCAGGTCCGCGCCGCCTGCTCGGCCGCCGCCGATGCCGCACCGGCCTGGGCCGCCCTGCCCCTTGCCCGCCGCGCCGCGCTGCTGCGTGGTCTGGCGGATGCGCTGCAGTCCGCGCGCGACGCGCTGGTGCCGCTTGCCGATGAGGAGACCCACCTGGGCCCGGCCCGCCTGACCGGCGAGCTGGACCGCACCTGCTTCCAACTGCGCGGCTTTGCCGACCAGGTGGACGCCGGCGCCCCCCAACCCGTGCAACACGACGCCGCCATCCCAGGCTCGCCACCCGCCGGCCGGCCGCAGCTCACGCGCGTGCGCGTGCCGGTCGGCCCGGTGGCCATGTTTGCCGCCAGCAACTTCCCGTTTGCCTTCAGCGTGCTGGGTGGGGACACGGCCTCGGCGCTGGCTGCTGGCTGCACGGTCGTCGTCAAGGCCCACCCAGGCCACCCGCGGCTGTCGCACGCCCTGGCCGACATCGCGTCGGCCTGCATCGCTGCGCAGCAGCTGCCGGTGGGCCTGCTGCAGATGGTGCAGGGCTGGAGTGTGGAAGTGGGCCTGGCGCTGGTGCGCGACCCGGCCATCCACGCGGCGGCCTTCACCGGCAGCGTGCGCGGCGGCGTGGCGCTGTGGCGCGAGGCCAATGCCCGGCCGCGGCCCATCCCGTTCTACGGCGAGCTCGGCTCCATCAACCCCGTCGTCGCACTGCCCGAGGCGCTGGCCCGTCAAGGCGAGGCGCTGGCCACGCAGCTGGCGGGCAGCATCGCACTGGGCTGTGGCCAGTTCTGCACCAGCCCCGGCCTGCTCATCGTCCGCGACGACGACAGCGGTCAGGGCTTCGTGCGCCAACTCACGCAAGCCTTGGCCGACACCACGCCGCACGCGATGCTGAACACCAGCATCCGCGCCGGCTTCAACGCCGGCGTGGCCCGGCTGCATGGTCGCGCCGGCGTGAAGACGCTGCTGGCCGCGCCCGCCCGCGGCGTGGCGCCTGGCCCGCATCTCTTCGCCACCAATGCCGCTGGTTTCCTGGCCGACACCGCGCTGCACGACGAGGTTTTCGGCCCGGCCTGCCTGGTGGTCAGCGTACGCGACCTGCAAGAGACGCTGGCGGTGCTGCAGGCCGTGCAAGGCAGCCTGACCGTCACCCTGTGGGGAGCTGACGACGACACGGCCGACAACCGCCGCCTGGTGCGGGCGGCTCAGGCCATTGCCGGCCGTGTGCTGTTCAGCGGCGTGCCCACTGGCGTGGCCATCACGGCAGCGCAGCAGCACGGCGGGCCGTGGCCGTCGTCCACGAATGCCTTCAGCACCAGCGTGGGTCCTGCGGCGATGGAGCGCTTCCAGCGCCCCGTCGCGCTTCAGGACGCGCCGGTCTGGCTGCTGGACGCGAGGGGGCAGGCATGAGCAAGAAGGTTGAGGCCCTGCGCAGCGCGCGCTGGTTCGCCAAGGACGACTTCCGCAGCTTCGGTCACCGCAGCCGCGTGCTGCAGATGGGCTACGGCGCCGAGGACTTCATCGGCAAACCGGTCATCGCCATCATCAACACCTGGAGCGATGCCAACCAGTGCCACACCCACTTCAAGCAGCGGGTGGAGGACGTCAAGCGCGGCATCCTGCAGGCCGGCGGGTGGCCACTGGAGCTGCCCGCCATCTCGCTGAGCGAGAGCATGGTCAAGCCGACGTCCATGCTCTACCGCAACTTCCTGGCGATGGAGACCGAAGAGCTGCTGCGCAGCCACCCGGTGGACGGTGCCGTGCTGATGGGCGGCTGCGACAAGACGACACCCGGCCTGCTGATGGGCGCCCTCAGCATGGGCCTGCCCTGCATCTACCTTCCGGCCGGCCCCATGTTGCGCGGCAACTGGCGCGGCCAGGTGCTGGGTTCGGGGTCGGACGCCTTCAAGTACTGGGACGAGCGCCGAGCCGGGCGCCTGAGCGAACAGGCCTGGGCCGAGATGGAAGCCGGCATCGCACGCAGCCACGGCACCTGCATGACCATGGGCACGGCCGCGACCATGATGGGCATTGCCGAGGCGCTGGGCTTCACGCTGCCGGGCGCCAGCAGCATCCCGGCACCAGACGCGAACCACATCCGCATGTCGGCCGAATGCGGCCGGCGCATCGTGCAGATGGTGTGGGAGGACCTGACGCCGGCCCGACTTCTCAGCCCAGGCAGCTTCGCCAACGCCATCGCCGTTGCCATGGCCATGGGGTGCAGCACCAACGCCATCATCCACCTCGTCGCCATCAGCCGCCGCGCGGGGCTGCCGGTCACGCTGGACGACTTCGACGCGGCCAGTCGGCACATCGGTGTCATCGCCAACATCCGGCCCAGCGGCGACCGCTACCTGATGGAAGACTTCTTCTACGCGGGCGGCTTGTCCGCGCTGATGAACGTCATGGCAGCCCAGCTGGACCTCGGCGCGCTGACTGTCAACGGCCTCACCGTGGGCGACAACATCGCCGGCGCCCAGGTGTTCAACGACGACGTCATTCGCCCGCTGGCGCACCCCATCTACGCCGAAGGAGCGCTCGCCGTGCTGCGCGGCAACCTGGCGCCGGACGGCGTCGTCATCAAGCCCAGCGCCGTGGCGCCCCACCTGCTGCAGCACACCGGCCGCGCACTCGTCTTCGACGACTACCCGAGCCTGAAGGCCGCCGTCGACGACCCGGATCTGGACGTCACGGGCGACGACATCCTGGTGCTGCGCAACGCCGGCCCCAAGGGCGCCGGCATGCCCGAGTGGGGCATGCTGCCCATCCCGACCAAGCTACTGAAGGCCGGCGTGACCGACATGCTGCGGCTGTCCGACGCGCGCATGAGCGGCACCAGCTACGGCGGCTGCTTGCTGCACTGCAGCCCGGAGGCCTACATCGGCGGCCCGCTGGCGCTGGTGAAGACCGGAGACCGCATCCGCGTCGACGTGCCGGCACGCAGCATCCACCTCGAAATCAGCGACGAGGAACTGGCGGCACGCCGCGCCGCGTGGACGCCGCCGCCCGCGCGCTACGAGCGCGGCTACGGCTGGATGTTTGGCCGCCATATCCTGCAGGCCCACGAGGGCTGCGACTTCGACTTCCTCGAAACCAGCTTCGGTGCGCCCGTGCCCGAGCCCGTCATCTACTAGCCATGAACCCAGACACCCGCAACAAGCTCATGGGCGTCAGCACCGCCACGCTGTGCACGGCGCTGTTCAAGCGCGGCCTGCGCGGCCAGTTCATGCAGGACGTGCGGCCGCTCAACGCGGGCCTGCCCAACATGGTGGGTCCGGCCTACACGCTGCGCTACATGCCGGCGCGTGAAGACTTGAACGACATCGGCGTGTTCAAGAACCGCGACCACCCGCAGCGCAAGGCCGTCGAGGAGTGCCCGGCGGGCGCGGTGCTGGTCATCGACAGCCGCAAGGACGCGCGTGCCGCGTCGGCCGGCGGCATCCTCGTCGCACGGCTGATGGTGCGCGGCGTGGCCGGCGTCGTCACCGACGGCGGCTTTCGCGACAGCCCCGACATTGCAAGCTACACGATGCCGGCCTACCACTCGCGCCCCAGCGCGCCGACCAACCTGACGCTGCACCAGGCCATCGCCATCAACGAGCCCATCGGCTGTGGCGACGCGCCGGTTTTCCCCGGCGACATCGTCGTGGGCGATGCCGAGGGTGTCATCGTCATCCCAGCCCACCTGGCCGACGAGATCGCCACCGAGGCCGTCGAGATGACCGTCTTCGAGGACTACGTGCAGGAAAAAGTCATGGGCGGCCGCAGCGTGCTGGGCCTGTACCCACCGACCGACCCGGACGTCGCTGCCGACTTCGCCGCATGGCGGGCCGGCCAGGGCCGCTGAAGTGAAACCCCTCGTCCAAGGCGTACCTTGGCCGGCCTTGCAGGCCGCACTGCGGCTCCCGCCGCCCCTCTTCGGCTGCCGCGGCGTGCCCACCGGGCGCGCCGCGTCGGGCCTCAGCCCCCGAGGGGACGGCGATGGTCGCGGCATCCAGCCGCACGCACGTCGCGCCGCGGGCCGGCTCGGGAGTGGCCCAGTGCTCGGCCGGCAACTGCCATGCGTCGCCGTTGGTGCCGGGCGCCACGGACGATTCCAATGCTGATGAAAGCCGAAAGCACCAGCGGCCAGGCGCAGCTCAAGCGCGCCAATCGCATGACGCTGATCCGCCAACTGCGCGTGCAGCCCGGCCAGTCGCGCGTCGACCTGGCCCATGCCATCGGTCTCACCAAGTCCACCGTCAGCGCCCTGGCGCGTGAACTCATCGACGAGGGCTGGCTGGTCGAGCGCGAAGTGCTCGTCACCGGCGACATCGGCCGCCGCCCCACGCCGCTGTTCATCGACCCCACCCGGCTGTTGCTGCTGGGCGCCCAGGTGGGTATCGGCCACGTGCGCGTGGTGCTGACCTCGCTGACGGGCGAGATCCTGTCGGCCCGCAGCGCCACCTACGACACCGAGCTGGAAGTCGAGGCCTGCATCCTGGCTGTGACTCGCACGCTGCTGGCCGTGGCCGCCCGGTGCGGCGAGGCGCAACGCATCATCGGCATCGGCCTGGGCCTGCCGGGCGGCGTCGACCAGGCCAGCGACCAGCTCGTCTTCGCGCCCCACCTCCACTGGCACCATGTGCCTTTCGGCGCCCTGCTGCGGGCGGCGCTGCGCGGCACGGCGCTGTCCGGCGCGCCCGTCTTCATGCAGAACGACGCCGATGTCGCGGCGCTGGGCGAGAGCGAGTTCAACCCTTCGCCCATGGCCGACCCGCTGCTGCTGGTCCTCGTCGGCGAGGGCGTCGGCGCGGGCCTCGTCGTGGGCGGCCGCTTGCTGACCGGCGCGCGCGGCCTGGCCGGTGAGGTGGGTCACATGGTGCTGCAGATCGACGGCCCGCTCTGCTCCTGCGGCCGCCGGGGCTGCGCGGAGGCCCTGATCGGCAGCCGCGCCCTCCTGCAGCCGGACGGTCAGGCGCCAGCCCCGGCCGCGGTGGCCAAAGCCGGCGAATACCTGGGTGTCCTGCTGCAGAACCTGGCCGTCGCCTACGACCCGGCCTGCATCGTGCTGGGCGGCCCGGCGGTGGCGCTGGGCGACGCACTGCTGGGGCCGGTGCGCGCGACGCTGCAGCAGTACGCCCAGGCGGCTCGCCTGCCTGAACCGATGCTGCGCGTGTCCCGCTTCGGCGCCGATGCCATCGCCGTCGGCGCCGCCGCGCTGGCCGGCTACCGGCTCACGCAGCCCGCCCTGCCTTAAAGCATCAGCTCTTCAGACCAGACGCGAAAGCGCGCGCTGTCCAGCGCCGGCTCGGCCGCTGCCGGCGGCGTTGCCATGCGGAGATCGAGCAAGTCTGCGAGCCGGCTGGGCAGCAATGGCGCCGGGTCGGCACTGAAGACCGGCGCGGTGTCCACCCCGCCACCCCAAGGCGCCGACAGCAGCCTCGACATCGTCGGCGCGGCCATCGCCGCCAGCGTGGCGTCGCGCGACTCTGCCAGCGGCCTGAGTGTGTTCAACCAGGCCCAGGCATCGACTGCCGCGGCCGATGGCCGGTCGGGCGCTGCGGCCACGCTGGCCTGGCGGGCCGGCGCGCCGAGCGCGACGAGCTGCTGGTAGAGCTGGCCGCCGTCGAGCAGGTTGAAGGCCGTGTGGCCGTTGGTGCCGCTGTCGCGCAGCATGACACCGCTGGGCGCGTCGACGTCCAGCTTGTTGGCCTGCACGTCGAGTGCCGAGGGCGTCTCCGACACGCCGCCACTCAGCGCCGGTCCGCGACCGCGCAGCGTCAGCAGATCGGCGTAGACGTCGACCGCCGCGTCGCCATTGGACTCGCTGATGGTGCCGGACGTCGACGCCAGCACCACGGCCGCCGTCGCGCCGCCGGGCGCCGCGCCCACGCGGGTGTCGATGCGGCCCACGCGCAGGTCGCCACCGACCTGCAGCAACACGTCGCCGGCCTGCGTGGCGAACACGCCGTCCGCCGCCATGCGCAAAGCCCCGCCCGCGCTGGCGTGCACGTCGGCCCCCGCGCCCGCCAGCGTCAGCGCGCCGGTCAACGACAAGTCCTGCGCTGCCGCCAGGTCCAGTAGCGTCACCGCCGCGTTAGGGCCCGTGCTGCCGCCCTGCAGGCCAAGGCTGCTGCCGGCCAGGCTCAGGTGCGGCGTGACCAGGCCGTTCAGCGCTGTGACGTCGACAGCCGTGGCGCCCTGGTCGCTGCGGCCGATCTGCACGGTGCCGAAGCCCCGCATCGCCGCCAACTGGCCAGCCGTCAGCGCCAGGCCCGAGCCGGTCGCCGAGCCCACGGTCACGCCGCTGGCCGTGCCGGCACCCGCCAGCTCCAGCCGGGCCGCCGCGCTGCCGCTGACCAGGCCGGACAGCGTCAGCGCATCCACATGGATGACCGCGTTGCCGCTGGCGATGACCACGCTGCCGATGACCAGCTCGGTCGCGCCGACGATGTTGAGGCTGCCGCTGCTCAGGTCCAGCACGCCCTTGAACTCCACCCGGCCGGCTGCCTGCAGCGTCAGGTCGCCGGCCAGCTTCACATCCGCGTCGAACCGCACGTTGCGCGCGTCGTTGATGGCCAGGCCGCCCAGCCGCTCGGTGGCGCCGATGCTGCCGCCGAAGACGACGTCCGCGCCGTCGCTGGTGACGACGAGCTGGTCAGCCGAGCCGCCGGCCGTGCCGTCAATGGGGCCGGCAATGGTGACCGCGCCGTCGCCACGCCCACCGCCCTGGCCAGCCGTGATGGTGACCGCGCCGTCGAACTTCAGGCCGCTGTCGATGCTGACCGGACCTTGCTGCGTGATGGCGCCGGCCGGCGCGTTGACGACGGAGGCCGCGCCGCCGGCCTTCAACGACACGGTGCCCGAGCCGTCGGCCGTGATGCTGCGGCCGTCCGCGGGCGCGGTGCCGTCGGCGAAGTTAATGCTGCCGTTGGTGGTCGCCAGCGCGATGCTGCCATTGCCGCCGGTCGTGACGAGGTCGGACTGCGTCGCGTCGTCGATGGACGTGCCTGTCGTGGCCAGGTTGCTGACGCGCCGGACGGACACGGCGACGTCGGTGATGGTGATGGCGTCGACCTCCTGCAACCAGATGCCGCCGCCGGCCGCTCGGGCGCTGACGCGCTGCACGGCGGTGTCCAGGCGGTCAGCACTGCTGCCCACGCCGACAGCCGCGGCCAGGCGCAGCGAGGCCGCGCTAACTTCGATGCCACTGTGGCCCGGGGTGGCAAGGATGCTGCCACCGGTCGAGATCAGCGAGACGTTGCCCAGGCCGGCGGCGATGCTGCCAATGCTGACGTCGCCCCCCGCCTGAACGCGGATGGCCGAATCCACCGTCGACAGCATGACCGCTGCACCCATGGTGACCGGCCCGCCGGCCTGCACATCCAGCGTGCGGCCCGTGCGGGTGATGCCCACGTCGGCGCCGAGCGTGATGCTGAGCCCGGCCAGCAAGCTGATGGCGCCGGACGAGCTGCGCAGCGTGCCCTGCACGCCGAGGTCTGCCCCCACGTCCAGCAGCACGTTGCCGCCCGACTGCAGCGCGACGCCGTCAGCATTGCCGCCGTCGCCAAGAACCAGGCTGCCACCCGTGACCAGCACGACATTGCCGCCGGAGACCAGGTCCGACAGCGCCGCATCGGCCAGCGTTGTCGTGCCGCCGTCCGCGCCCACCCGCATGGCCGACACGGCCACCGCGTCCACGCGCAGCGCGTCCGCCTCGCGGGCAAAGAAGCCACCCGCGCCGGTGCCCGCCACGCTGGCTGCCAGCGTGGCGACCTGCAGTTGCAGCGGCAGCGCGCCGGTACCGAAGCCCTGCGTGGTGCCAGTGCCCGTTGTCACGACGCGCAGCGCGCGCGCCGTCACATCGGTCTCGGCGCCGCCGGCGTCGGTGATGTTGCGCGCCAGCAGGCTGACATCGCCGCCGGTCTGCAGCGCACCCAGGCTGACGTTGACGACTGCCGACAGCCGCAGCGCACCGCTGCCGCTGGCGATGACGCTGCCGTCCGCCATCGTGATGGAAGCGCCCGCCTCGGCGTCCAGGCCGGCACTGCCGGCCAGCGTCACGTCGCCGCTGGCGGTGAAGCTGAGGTCGCCGCCGGCACGCAGGCTGACCGGGCCGCCGGCCGCGATGGCGGCCTTGACGGCCAGGCTGCCCGTGACCGCGCGCAGCAGCAGGCTGCCACCGGCGTTGACGGCTGTCTCCAAGCTGGCCACGCCGCCGTTGAGCGTCAGGTCGCCGCTGTTGACGGTCAACAGCAGCGCGCCGCCGGTCAGCAAATCCTCCTGCGCGCCAAGGTCCAGGGCTTGCGCGCTGCCGTCGGCAGCGATGCGCTGCAGGCTGGTGGTCACGCGGTCGACCGTCAACGCCTGGGTCTGCACCAGGGACAGCGAGCCAGCGTTGGCGCTCAGCATCGAGACGGCCGTCTCCAGCGCGTTGGCCCCCGTGCCAGCGGCGCCGCCCGCCGTCAGGCGCAGCGCGCCGGCCGTGATGTCGGTCTCCACGTCGCCCGCCGCATCGCCGTCGATGATGGCGCCGCCGGCGATCAGCGCGGCCCCGGCCGTGCCAGCGTTCAGCGTCTCCAGCGTGATGTCGCGGCCAGCCTGCAGCGCGATGACGCCATTGGCCGTCTGCACGCTGCTGCCCTGAGCCTGGGTGATGTCGCGCACGGCGGCCAGGTCCAGGCTGCGCGCACTGCCAGCGCTGCTGACGTTGGCCCCCAGCAGCAGGTCGCGACCGGCGGACAGCGACAGCGCGGCCGAGGTGCTGGCCAGCGCGGCGGCCACGTTGAGGTCGCTGCCACTGGCGAGCAGCACCGTGCCGGCTGCGGTGCCGGCGGCGTTCAGGGCCAGGTTGGCGCTGCTGCGCAGCACCAGGGCGGCGCTGCTGCGCAGGCCGGCCAGCGGTGCGTCGACGACGCCGACCGACGTGGTCGTGCCGTCGGCCAGCACGCGGGTGCCGCCGAAGCTGGCCAGTCCATCGACCGCGAGGTCACCGGTCTGTGCAATGAAGATGCCGCCGCCGGCCGCGTCCACGGCCAGGCGCTGCACGGTGGTCTCCAGCGCGTCGCTGCCGGTGCCGACGCCGTCGCTCGCGGCCGCGCCGGTGGTGCGCAGCATCAGGCTGGCGGCGGTCAGGTCCGCGCCGGCCGGGTCGTTCGCCAGGTCCTTGACCTGGCTGGCCGTGATGCTCATCGCGCCGGTGCCAGCGTCCAGCTGCGCCAGCGCCAGCGCGCCGGTGGCGGCCAGCCGAAGCGTGCCGCCGCCGCTGGTGACGCTGCTGCCCTGGGCCATGGTCCAGGCACCCGTGGCCTGCAGGTCCACACTGCCGCCAGCGCTGGTGATCAGGCCGGCGGCGCCCTGCTGCACGGCACCACTGGCGACCAGGCTGAGGGCTCCACCGCTGCTGGCCACGCCCGCGTTCAGCGTGACCGCACCGCTGGCCTCCAGGCGCAGATTCCCGCCCTGGCTGCGCACGTCGGCATCCACGCTCAGCGCGCCGCCCAGCACGCGCAGCACCAGCGGTGCATTGCCGGTGTTCAGGCCTTGCACCTCGGTCACGCTCACCGTGCCGATGACGCCGTCAGCGAACACCCGCTGCACCGTGCCGAAGCTGGTGCCGAGGGCGCCGTTGATGCCCAGCGCATCGCTCTCGTCGATGAACAGCCCGCCACCTCCGCTGGCGCCGAGATAGGTCGTGGTGGTCTCGATGGCGTTGCCGGCCTGGCCGATGCCGGCCGTGGCGATCAGCACCAGCTTGCCGGCCTTCAGGTTGACCGTGCTGTCGCCGGCCGCATCCGCATCTCGCAGGCTGCCGCCGGCGTTGATGGTCAGCGCCTTGCTGCTGCCCACGTCGATACTGGCCACGCGCACGTCGCGTCCGGCCTGCAATGCCGACGCACCCTGGGCCGTGACCGACACGCCGGCCGTCATCAGGATGTCGCGGCCGGCCAGCAGGTCGATGCCCGCACTGCTGCTGATGCCGGCCTGCAAGTAGAGGTCGCGGATGACTTCCAGCGTCAACGTGCCGCCACTGACCAGCGCCGCCTGCAGGCTCAGGTCGTTGAAGGCGGCCAGGCGCGTGCTCTGCGCACTGACGGCTGCCTGCACGTTCAGGTTGCCGCCCGCGCTCAGCACCAGGCCGGCCGCGCTCGTCACGCCGGCCAGGGCCGCATCGGCCGCCAGAGCCGCCGTGCTGCCGTCGGCCTGCACCCGGTTGCCGGCGCTCGCCGCGATGCCATCCACGGCGATGTCGTCCAGCTCGGCGAGATAGGCGCCGCCGGCGCCCGCCGATTGCACGGCCAGGCGCTGCACCATCAGCGTCAACGCGTCGGCGCTACTGCCCAGGCCGTCAGCCACGCCGGTGCCGGTAGCGATGAGGCGGGCGTCGCCCGCGATCAGGTCGGGCGAGCTGCTGCCGCCGGCCGCGACGATGCGCGTGCCCTGCAGCCAGGCCTCTCCGCTGCCAGCACTGAGCAGGCCCAGCGTCAGCACGCCGCCGCTCTGTACGCGCAGCCGGCCGCCGCCGCTGAGCAGCGTCGTGGCCGTGGCCATGCTGATCGCGCCACCCGCCTGTTCGTCGATAGCGCCGCCGGCCGTGTTCAGCACCCCCGCAGCCGCGTGGGTGATCGCGCCGCCCGCCAGCAGGCTGAGCTGGCCACCGGTGCTGGACACACCGGCGTTGATGGCCAGCGTGGTGCCAGCACTCAGGCGCAGGTTGCCGCTGGCGCTGGCCACCGCGTCCAGCGTGACGGCGCCGCCAGCGTTCAGCACCAGGCCGCCCGCCGTCGCGGCCAGGCCGGCCAGCGCTGAGGCAGGCACCATCGGCGTTGTGCTGCCCGCGCTGGAGACACGATTGACGGCGACCTCGGCCACGCTACCGACCGAGATACCGTCGAATTCGTTGAAGGCCACATCGCCCGCGCCGCTGGCAGCCAGGTTGGCCACCTTGACCTGCAAGGGCGCGGCACCCGTGCCGATGGCGCCGCCGGCCTGCACGCGCAGACTGCCGGCCACGAGGCTGGCCGCCTGCGAGGCCGAGGACACAGTGCCACCGGCGATGACGGTGGCCGTGCTGGTACCGGCATCGATGCCGCCCAGCGTGATCGCGCCGCCCGCCTGCAGGCGCTGCGCCGCATTGGCCGTCGCCAGCAAGCTGGTGCCGGCGATGCCGACGCTGGTGCCGGCGCGCAAGTCCAGCGTCTGGCTGGCGCCGCGGCTGCGCACCTCGGTGCCGGTCACGCTCAGCGCGCCACCGGCCAGCAGGCTGATGCTGCCGGCCTGCGCCACCACATCACTCTGGACAAGCAGGCTGCCACCGATGGCTTCGAGCAGGATGTGGCCGCTGCCGTTGGCGTGCACCGGGCCGAGGTCGGTCAGGTCGCCCGTCGTGTTGCGCACGACGATGGCGCCGCTGCCGGCCGTCGTCAGTCCGCCTGCGGCGAGGGTCAGCGCCGTGTCCTCGGCGATGAAGATGCCGCCCGTCGTGCCCCCCACTGTCGCCGTCAGGCTGCCGACCGCCGTGTGCAGCGGCGCGCTGCCGTTGCCCACGCCGTTGGCTGCCGTCAGCGTGGCCAGGGCCGCTTCGCCCACCAGGTTGGCCGCATCGCCCGCCAGCGCGTCGACGATGGCGCCTCCAGTGGACGTCAGGGTGATGCTGCTGGCCGCCCGCACGATGCCGATCTTCAGGTCACCCGCGGCTTGCAGCGCAATGGCTCCGCTGGGGCCGGCGTCCAGCGTGATGCCGGACAGGTCCAGCGCCGCGCCGCTGGCAAGCGTCAGGCTGCCACCCACGGTCGTCACGGCGGCGCCCAGCGCCAGGGCACCGGTGCCGGAGCTGATGCTGACGGCCGAGGCGCCGGTGGCGTTGATGGGCGCCGCCGGGCTGGCCGTGAAGGCGTCGGCCGCGCTCAGCACGACCGCGCCGCCCTGCACGGCGATGGGCGCTAACAGGCTGATGTCGGAGCCGGTGCCCAGCGCGCTGAGGCTGAGCGCGCCGCCGCCGGCGATGCTGATGCCGGCGCCCGCCTCCAGCGTGATGTTGCCGGGCCGGGGGCTCTGGTCGGTGGTGCTGACGCCGGCATGGCTGGTCAGCGAGATGTCGTTGCTGCCGCTGCCGGCCGTCTGCGCCAGATGGAGCACGCTGACGGTTCCGTCGATCGCGACGTCGGAGAACCGGCTGGTGGAGCGCGCCGCGTTCTCGTTCAGCGTGATGGCACCCAGGCCGCTGTTGACGACGTCGAGCTGATGGATTTCGAGGCTGCCCAGACTGACGCCGGTGGCCGCCGAGGCGGTCAGGTCCAGCGCGCGAAGCGGCTCGGCGGCCTGGCGTTGCGGTCGCTGTAGTCCGTGACGGTGATGCTGCCGCCGAAGATACTGACGCCGTCCTGCATGGCCAGGCTGTCGGGCGAGGTCGACGCGCCGACCAGCACAGCGCCTGCGCCGTTCAGCGCGTGGCCGCCGCTCACGTAGCCGAACGTGAAGCCGCTGAAGCCCGCCGCGAAGGCGGCCATCTCGGTGCTCTCGAGATTGAGCACACCGCTGGTGGCGGCACCCGCCGGCGAGAAGATGGCCATGGACGTGGCCACATTGGCCGGGCGAAGCGTGACCGCACCTGTGCCGGTGATCTGCTCGGAGGCCAGGCCCAGGAAGTCGATCTCGTCGGCAGCCAGCAGAATGTTGCCGGCCGAGATGGCGGCGCCCTGCTGCAGCGCGACGGGGCCGCTGAGCACGAGCTGCGTGGCGCCACGGATGGTCAGGCTGCCGCCGGTGCCGATGGTGATGCCGTGCGAGAAGGTGACGATGCCGGTGGCGTCGATGGTCAGGTTGCCATTGACCGTGACGTCCTGGTCGAAGGTGACGTTCTGTGCGCTGGTGATGACCAGGCTGGACAGCAGGTCACCGCCAGCATTGCCCGTGCTGATGGCGCTGTGGATGCTGATGTTGCCGGTGGCGGCCAGCGTCAGCGTGTCGGTCGTGGCGCTACTGTTGCCAGCGATGAAGTTGGTGTTGTTGCCGCCCAGCCCCAGCGAGCCGGTGACGTTGATGCCCACGGCACCGCTGATGTGCAGCGCGGCGGTGCTGAAGCCGCTGGCGTCGGTGTAGTTGCCGGTCAGTATGGTCGGGCCGGCCTGCACGTTGGCCGCCAGCGCATGCATGGTCGGCTGCGGCGCAGAGTAGGCCTGGTCCAGCGGATCGGCCAACGCGGCATCGGGCGCCAAGGCCAGGTGCACAGCCCCCAGCACCGGGTCAGCCGACAGCAGCACGCGCGGCTCCAGCGCCTCCAGGCTCCAGGCCCGGGCACTGCGTCGGGGCGACAGCGTGGCCGCGGCCTCGGCAGTCGGCCTCAGGGCCTCGCGCCAACGGCGCGGCAGCAGGGAGCGGGCTTTCACAGGGTGTTCCTTTTTTGATGAGGCAAGCCGCCAACCTGATCAGTCGTCAGAGGGCCAGGCTTTCCTCCCAGACATCGAAGGCAGTATCGACCGAGCGCTGCAGGCCGCTGGCAGCCGGCTGCTGCGAGCCGCTGCCGAGCAGCCAGGCACGTTCGAGTTGTTGGGCCAGGCCGAACGAAGCGTCGGACAGCAGGTCCAGCGCGGCGCCGCTGGCCGCCGGCAGGGCCCCGTCGGCGGCGCCGGCATCGGCCGTCAGCGTGGCCAGGTAGACGCTGGCGGCGCTGTCGTGCGGCATGTCACCGCCATGCGTGGCAGTCAGCGCGACGCGGGTGGGGCCGTCCAGCAGCGAGCTCTGGCGCAGCTCGGCCAGCGGGCGCAGCGCCTGCAGCCAGGCGGCCATGTGTGCAGTCATGTCCGCCGCGCTGCCGCTGGCGCCCGGGGCGATGGGGGCGGTGGAGCCGCGCAGTGGGCTGCCGTCGGCGACGACCTGCTGATAGAGCACGCCGTTGTCCAGCAGGTTGAAGCGGGTGCGGCCGTCAGCGCCGGTGTCACGCAGCATCAGGCCGCGCTGGTCGTCGGCGTCCAGGCGGTCAACCTGAACGTCGATGGCGGCGGCAGTGGTGGAGCTGCCAGGCGTCAGCGCCGGGCCGTGGCCGCGGATGGACAGCCAGGCGGCGTGCACGTTGACGGCTTCGTCGTTGTCGGCGTCGACGATGGTGCCGGTCAGCGCCTGTAGCAGCACACCGCCAGCACCGGCCGGACCCACAGCTTCGATACGGCCCAGCGTGATGCCGGCATCGGCCAGCGCGGTGACATCGCCGCCGTTGGTCATCAGCAGCGAGCCCGGGGCCATGGTCAGCACGCCGTGGCTGGCAATGCTGAAGTCGGCACCGGCCGCAGCGAGCGCGATCCGGCCGCTCATGGCCACGTCGCCACTTGCGTGCAGCGCGACGTGGTCGCTGAACTGCAGGCTGGCGCTGCCGCCCGCCAAGCTGAAAGTGCCGCCGGTGATGTCCAGGCCCGAGGCGGTCAGCGCACTGAGCGTGTCGGTGGACACCAGCACCTGGCCCGACGTCGTGAGGCTGACGGCACCAAAGCCGCGCAGGTTGGCCAGTGTCGCGGCGCTGAGCAGAAGGCCGTCGCCGCTCTCGGCCAGGCTGATTGCGCGGCCCGTGGCGCTGGGCTGGATGGTCAGCGCGCCGCCGGCCGAGGTCAGCGGGCCGTTCAGCGTCAGCGCGTCCACGCCCAGCGCCACGTTGCCGTGGGCGACGCTGCTGGTGCCCAGCGTGAGGCTGGTGGCGCCGTCGACGACCAGGTCGCCCTGAGCGATGACGACACCGTTCAGCACCACGCGGGTGGCGCCGATGATGTGCAAGCTGCCGCCGTCCAGCAGCAGGTCGCCATGGAATTCGACGGTGCCGCTGGCGTGGACGGTCAGGTCGCCGGTCAGGTGGACGCTGGATGCGAAGCTGACGTCGGTTGCGCCGTCGATGGCGATGCCGGCCAGCGCCGTGCTGCCGCCCACGGCGCCCAGCACGGTGACAGCGCCGTCGGCGTGCATCGTCAGCGTGTCGGGCGCGCCGCCGGCCTGGCCGTCGATGGCGCCGGTCAGCGTGATCGCGCCGTTGCCGCTACCCGCGCCCTGGCCGGCGCTGATGACGAGGTCGCCCTGCAGCGCGAGGTTGCTGTCCAGCACGACGTCACCGTCCTGGTTGATGGTCTGGGCCGGCACGTCCAGCACGGCGCCCTGGCCTTGCGCCTGCAGGCTGACCCGACCACTGCCGTCGGCCTTGACGGCCACGCCGTTGGCCGGCGCGCTGCCATCGTTCAGCACGATGCCGCCAGCCAGCGTGCGCAGGCCGATGCTGCCGTTGGCGCTGGTGATGAGGTCGCTCTGCGTCGCGTCGGTGACGGTGCTGGCCTGGCCGTTGGCAGCCAAGCGCGTGACGCTGACCGCCACGTCGTCGACGGTGACCGCGTCGGTTTCCAGGATCCAGACGCCGCCCGAGCCGCCGCGGGCCGACAGCGTGTCGACGCGGGTCTGCAGGCGGTCCGCAGCATTTGCAGTGTCGCGGCCAATGCCGCCGCCGGCGGACAGGCGCAACACCGGGGCCGTGACGTCGATGCGGTCGGCCGCGCCGCCAAGGATGTTGCCGCCGGCGAGCAGCGACACGGCGCGGGCGCTGCTGAGCGCGCCGAGTTGCAGGTCGCGGCCGGCAGCCAACCGCAGCGCGGCGACGGCATCGGCCGTGGCACTGCTGGCGAAGACGATGTCGCGCTGGGCCTCGGCGTCCAGGCTGTCGGCGCTGGACAGGCGCGCGTTGACGCGCAGGTCCTGGCCGGACGCGATGCTGACGGGACCGCTGACGGTGCCCACGTCGCCACCCAGCGTCAGGTCCGTGCCGCTGGCCAGGCGCAGGCCGGTACCGGCGCTCAGCGTGGCGCTGGTGTCCAGCGCGGTGCCGGCGCTGGCCAGCAGCAGGGTGTCGCTGTGCACGGCGGCCTGCAGGCTCATGGCGGCGCCACTTTGCAGCGTCACGGTGGCGCCTTGCACCGGGCCGGTCAGCGTCAGGTCGGTGCCGCTGCTCAGGGCCAGGTCGGTGCCGGCGCTCAGCGCAGCACTGGCGGCCAGGCGGGTGCCGGCGCTGGCCAGCAACTGGCCGCTGCTCTGCACGCTGGCCTGCAGGTGCAGGGCGGCGTCGCTGTGCAGCACCACGCTGCCTGCCTGGGCGGCGGCCGTCATCGTCAGATCGCCACCACTGTGCAGGCTGAGCTGGCCCTGCGCGCTGAGGCCGCCGCTGATGCTCGCGTTGCCGGTGCTGGACAGGTCCAGCGTGCGGGCCGTGAGAGCCGCGCTGACGTCCAGCGCAGCGCCAGCCTGCAGCGTGATGCCACCGCCGGCCGTGACGGCCTGCTGCACGTTCAGGTTGCCACCGGTCTGCAGTTGCAGGCTGGTGAGCTGCAGCGCCGTGCCGGTCAGGGTCAGGTCGCCCGCGTTGGAGAGGCTGACGCTGCCAGTGGCGGCCAGCTGGACGCCCGACACATCCGTGTGCAGGCCGCTGATGCTGCCGCCGGCGCTCAGGCTGGCGGTGGTGCCCAGCAGTTGGGTGGCCGGGGCGCCGCTGCTGGCGCGCAGGTCGCCACCGGCGGTGAGCGTGATGCCGGCCGGGCCGGTGCCGCGGGCGTCGACCTGGCCAACGGCGATGTCGCCGCTGGCGGCCAGCGTGATTGCGCCGCCCTGGCTGCTGGCGACGGCGCTGCCGCCCATCAGCAGGCTGCCGCCGCTGACCGCCAGACCCAGACTGCCGCCCTGGGTGCCGGCGCTGGCGTCGAGGTGCAGGTCGCCGCCGCTGACCTGCAAGTGCAGGGCCTGGCTGCTGGAGACGCCGCTGAGCTGAACGGCCTGGACGGCCGCGCCGTCCACGGACAGGCTCGCGCTCAGAGAGCCAACGGTCAGCGCACCCGTCTGCGCCAGCTGCAGGCCCGCGGCGCTGGCGGCGAGCTGGCCGACGGCTATCTCGATGGGGGCGCTGGCCGTGCCGGCCGCACCGGCGGCTTGCAGCAGCAGCGAGCCGGCGGTGACGTCGACGGCGGCGTCGCCGTCCGTGACGCTGCCGCCCGCGACGATCACCGCCGCGCCCGGCGTGCGCACATCGCCGAGCGCGACGTTGCCGGCCGCGACCAGGGTCAGCGTGCCGCCGGCGGTGATGCGTTCAGCGTCGCCCATGACGATGTTCTGGCCGGCGCGCAGCTGCAGGTCGCCCGCGGCCGTGGCACCGGTCAACGCGGCATCGGACTGGCCGGCCGCCAGCACGCTGCCGTCGACCTGCACGACACCGACGCTGACGGCGCCGCTGCTGCCGATGGCGAGATTGCCGGCGCTGGCAAGGTTGAGGCTGGTGCCGGCCTGGGCGGCGACGCTGCCGGCCTGCACTTCGAGGGCGTTGCCCGTGGCGCCGATGCTGTCGGCAGCCTGCAGGCGCACGCTGGCGCCGACGACGTCGTTGCTGCCGTTGGCGTCGGCATCGAGGATCTTGCCGCCGCTGACCAGGCTGACAGCGCCGCTGCCGGCGTCGACGAGGGCGACGGTCAGGTCGGTGTCTGACTGCAGGCGCACGTTGCCGCCGCCGCTGCTGATCTGGGCGCCATCGGCCTGAGTGATGCTGCCGCCAACGGCGCGCACATCCACCGTGCCGCCGCGCGTGACCAGCAGGCCACCCGCGGCCTGGGCGATGTTGCCCTGGGCAACGACCGTCAGCGCGCCGCTGCCGGCGTCCACCGTGGCGTTGAGCTGCAGGCTGGGCTGTGCCAGCGCCGCCGTGTTGACGGCGATCAGCACCGGGCCGTTGCCGCTGGCGACGATGTCCTGGCTGACGGTCAGGCGGCCTTCGTGGGTGTTACCGCTGGTGATGATGAGGGCGCCATTGCCCTGGGTCTGCGCGCCGGCCATGGCGGCGCTGCTGCCCACCGCGGCGACGGCGCCGACCTCCAGGCCGTTGCCCTCGGCGACGTAGACGCCGCCGGTGGCAGAGCGCACGGCCAGCGTGTTGATCGACGTCTCGATGGCATTGCTGCCCGTGCCGATGCCGGTGCCGGCCTGCATTTGCAGGCCGCCAGCGGCGACGTTGACGGTCTGGGTGCCACCGGCTGCGTCGGTGTCGAGGATGCTGCCGGCGGTGATCAGCGCGACATTGCCGGCGCCGGCGCTAACTTGGCCCAGTTGGATGCCAGCCTGGGCCTCGATACGCTGCGTGCCGCCGGCACTGACGAGGCGAGCCGTGGCGGCCATCTGCAGCTGGCCGCCGGCGGTCAGCTCGATGTTGGACGCCGCGCCCTTGGTCTGCACACGGCTGCTGGCGCTCATGACGATGTCACTGGGCGCGAGCAGACGGATGTTGCCGACGTCGGAGGTGACCAAGCTGTTCAGGATCAGGCGCGAGCCGGCGGCCAGCGGCTGTAGCTCGATGAGGCCGTCGGCAGCGGCGCTGTTGGTGACGGTTTGATCGATGGTCAGGTCGCCGCTGAGGGTCTTGACCGACAGCGCGCCACTGCTGCCGGACACGCTCAGGCCGCCCACGCCCAGGTGCAGGGCCGAGGCTTCGATCAGGGCCAGGCCACCACTGACGGAGTTGCTGGCGGCCAGCGTGGCGACGTCGGTGCGCAGCTCCGCACCGCTGGCGCCGATGCCGGTGGCGGCCGTCAGCTTGAGGCTGTCGGTGCGAAGGTTGGCGGCGTCGCCAGTCAGGCCGTCCAGCAGCGCGCCGCCGCTGGTGCTCAGGGCGATGCTCAGGCCCGCCGAGACGATGGACAGGTGGATGTCGCCGACCGCGTCCATGGTGACGCGGCGTGCGTCCTGGCCGCCGCCGCCGACCGAGCTGACCGTGACGCCGTCGACCATGCTGAGCGCGCCGCCGGCGGTGAACTTGACGAGGCCGCCGGGGCTGAGCACGTCGGCGCCTAGATGGATGTCGCCGCCCGCGTTGATCGTCAGCGCAGCGGCGCCCGTCGGCGCGATGCGCCCGGCGTTGCGGGTGGTGAGCGCATCCTTGGCGCTCAGCGTGATGCTGCCGGCGCCGCTGGTAACGAGCTGGTCGATCAGCAGGCTGGCACCGCTCTCGCCGCTGGCGGACAGGCTGAGGGTGCCGCCGCCCAGCGTGTAAACGCCCGCGCCACCACCCAGCACGTGGATGCCGCCGGCGACTGTGGCGAGCGAGATGGCGCCGTTGTCCGTGCTGCTGAGCTGGGCCAGGCGCTGCACATCGACGTTGCCGTCGATGGCGCTGAGCGACAGCAGTGGCGTCGCGCGGCCGGCGTTGACAGTGAGGTCGATGCTGCCGCTACCGCTGTTCTGCACATCCAGCGTGTGCACTTCCAGCGAGCCCAGGGTAACGCCGGCCCCGGCGTAGACGCTGAGGTTGACGGCGCGCAGCGCCTCGCCCAGCAGGCCGTCGGCACCGGAGTCGATCTGGCGGATGCTGCCCAGCGCCGAATACAGGCTGATGCTCTCGGCTTCGACGGCGTTGGCCAGCGTGATCTGGTTGGCGGCGTCCAGCGTCAGGCTGCCGTGGTCGCCCACGCGCAGCACAGCGGCCGTGATGCTGAAGTCGGCCACCGTGATGGTGCTGCCGTAGATGGCGACGTTGTCTTGGAAGGTCAGGCTGTCGAGGTCGGCGCGGGCGCCGAGGGTGACGGTGCCGGCCGTGGCCAGCGAGTGGCCGTTGCCGCCCACCAGGCCGATGACGATGCTGGAGAAGCCGTCGGCCAGCGTGCGCAGCTCGCTCATGTCGAGGTTGAGCACTCCCGAGGTGCCGACACCGCTGGGCGACCCGATGGCGATGGCCTGGCTGGGCGTGGTGGGCAGCAGCGTGAGCGTGCCGTGGCCGGAGAACTGCTCCTCGGCCATGCGCAGGTCGATCTCGTCGGCTTGCAGCAGCACGTTGCCGGCCTGGCCGGCATTCAGGCCCGACAGCGTGACGCTGCCGCGCAGGGTGATGTGCTGCGCACCGAGGATGGTGAGCTTGCCGCCGCCCAGCAGCGTGACCGAGCCGTTGAACGTGACGTTGCCGGTGGCCTCGATGACGAGGTCGCCGTTGATGATGACGTCCTGGTCGAAGCTGACGTCCTGAGCATGCAGGATGGTCAGGCTGGACAGCGCGTCGCTGGCCTCTTCGCCCGCGCCGACGCGACCGGCGATGCTCACGTTGCCGTTGACGGCGTCCAGCGTGAGCTTGTCGACCGTGCCCGGGCCGTCGCCGCCAAGGTAGTGCTGGCTGCTGCCGCCCAGCGTGATGCCACCGGCCTGCGCGGTGAT
Source organism: Burkholderiales bacterium (assembly GCA_016195825.1). GTDB lineage: Bacteria > Pseudomonadota > Gammaproteobacteria > Burkholderiales > Burkholderiaceae_C > Pelomonas. Next base: position 26,307 of record JACPYV010000055.1, read on the forward strand.
GACGCGGGTACCGTGGATGCGCACAGAGTCGTTGATGGTCACGTCGCCGGCGGAGACCGTGGCGTCGGCGGACAGCGTGGTGGTGTCGCCCGAGCCGAAGATGGTCAGCGACGGCGCCAGCAGCGTAGTGCCGATGTTGACGTGGCCGCCGATGCCGTTGGTGTAGAAAACGACGTCATCCTTCAGCGTCAGGCTGCGGCCCGACGTGTCGGTGACGTTGATGGTGTTGGAGCCGCCGTCGGCCCCGAAGACCAGGCGGCCGAAGCCGTCGCGCAGCTGGGACAGGTCGTTGCGATCCAGCAGCATGGTGCCGGCGCCGGAGCCGCCCAGGTCGCCCAGCACGATGGTGCGGTTGGGGTCGATGGTGGCGAAGCTGAGTTGGCCGCCGGCGCTGCGCACGGCCGCCGAGATGTCGACGTCATCAGCGGCGATGCTGACGGCCTCACCGTTGGCGTCCAGTGCCGAGCTGAGCACCTGCTTGCCGGACAGGCTGACGACCTCGGTGCTGCCGCCGCGGGCGCCGTTGCCGCTACTGGCCGTGCCCAACGTGACGGTGCCGGTCGACACCATAGAGACGTTCTCGCGCTGCGAGCTGCTGGCGGCAACGAAGCCGGCGTCGATGAAGATGGCCAGCGGGCTGACGCGGAAGCCGTCGACGGACTCACCGATCTTGTTCAGCGCCGACAGGGTCAGTTGGCCGCCGGCCGTGCGCACGAAGGCGCCGCCGGCCGTGCGCAGCGCGTCCCCGTTGTGGATGCCGAACAGGGCTTCCTCGTCAGCCGTCAGGTGCGCGGCCTTCACTTCACCGGTGACCACGCCGCCGGACAGGGTCAGCTCGAAGCGGCCGCGGGCGACCAGCCGTTCCAGCACCGGGTCGAAGCTGCCGTTGCCGAGCTGATCCCAATGGGCGCCGGCGGCGGCCGTCAGGATGGAGCCCTGGACGGCGCGGATCAGGATGTTGCCGCCGCCGGTGGTGCTACCGGACGGCGAGGCGTCGACGACTGCGCCGAGGGTCACGTCGCCGAACTCGGCAGTCAGCGAAATGGCCCCGCCATGGGTCGCGATGTTCTGGCCGAGCACCAGGGCATCCCGCGGTGGCACATGGGTGGGGTCGGGATCGACGGGCGGCTGGCCGGCGTACAGCTGCAGCGTGCCGCCAGCGGTCGTGATGGGCGCCGTGGACGTGTGGATATGACCCGCACGCGTGCTGATCTTGACGCTGCCGTTCGTGGCCGACTGGTCAATGCCCCGGATGTCGACGTCATCGACCTCGTCCAGCGAAATATCGCCGCTGCCGCTGTTGTGAAGCTCCAGCGCCGCGACCTGGATCTCGATGGGGTTGGCCCGCGTGCCGATGCCGCCCACCGACGTGATGGCCAGCAGCGCGTGCTCGGCAACGATGTCGGTGTCGCCCTCGCCGCCGTCGACGACACCGCCGGCATCGATGTGCAGCGTGCTGGCCGAGTCGCTGTGCAGCTTGCCCAGCGTGATGCGGCCGGTGGCGTCCAGCGCCAACGTGCCGCCGCCGGAGTTGACATAGGTCTCGGCCGTCATCTGGATGAAGCCGCTCTGGACGACGACGTTGCCGCTCCTGGCGCCGGCTTCCAGCCTGACGTTGCCGCTGGTGGTCTTGATGTCGGCCAGCGCGCCCAGTTCCAGGTCGGCGTAGGCGTCGAGAGTGACGCTGCCGCTGACCGCCGTGATGGCCTGGTTGAGCAGCATGCCGCCGGCACTTGTGCTCAGCGACACGACGTTGCTGCCCGTGACCTTGAGTGCCGCGTCCACGACCATCGCGCCGCCGCTGTCGATGACGATGTCGCCGCCGCTGGTCAGGCTGTTGATGGTGACGGCGTCGCGCTCGTGCACGGTGACGCTGCCGGTGGCCTGCAGGTCGAGCGTGCCGGCGGACATGACGACGTCGATGGCGCCGCCGGCCTTCAGGCTGACGTGACGGTCGCCGAGCTTGACGCCGAGGACGGTGTCGTCCGCTGAGTCGAAGTGCTTGATGGTGATCTTGCCGCCGGCCTCGATGGTGAGGTCGCCGATGTCGCCTTCGATGTTCTCGATGACCACCGCGCCCGCGGCACGGATGACGGCGCTGCCGCCAGCCAACTTCAGCGAGTGGATGAGCAGCGTGCCGCTGCCCTGTTGCGCCAGCTCGAAGTTGCTGGTGGCGCCGGTCAGCGTGACGGTCAGCTCGCTGACCGCCGTCTGCAGGCTGAGGTTGCTGCCGGCCGAGGCCTTCAGGATGCCGGCCGTCAGCAGGCCACCGGCGGTCAGGCTGTCGTGTGCGCTCAGCGTCAGCTCGCCGGTCGTGGTGACGTTGAGTGCGTCGACGATGGCGACCGAGCTGCCGGTGGAACCCAGCGTCCGGCCCAGCAGCGTGGCCCAGGTGTCGGTGCTGCTGGCGGTCTCGGAGTACAGCGTGCCGGCGTTGACGGTGACGACGTCGTCCTTGTGCAGGACGGCGGTGAAGTTGACAGTGTCGCGCTGCTTGGCCGAGGCGCCGGGCGTGACGGTCACATCCTGCGACGGCACGCTGGTGCCGGAGGCGATCTCGTGGCCGTCCAGCACATGCACGTTGCTGACGCTGAAGCCGGTGTTGATGTCGTCCGCTGTCAGCGTCAGCGTGCGCGTGGTGTCGTTGTAGCTGGCGGTGACGCGCAGCGTGCTGTTGTTGACTTGCTGCGCCAGCGCGTCGAGAACGTCGTGCCAGTTGTTGTTGGCGGTGGTGACGTCGACGCTGAAGTGCGTGGCGCCGACGTCCAGCGTGACCTGGTCGGTATCGCCCAGCGTGTTGTTGGCGAACACGACGTCGGTGATCTGCGTGCCGTTGGTGCCAGGGGCGACGACGGCCGTGGCGGCATCATTGGCTGTGATGGAGCGGGTCTTGACGGCCGGCGTCAGCGTGATGGCGAAGGCCTGGTTGTTGGCCGTTCCGGTGAGCGTCAGCGTGGTGCCGGAGGCACTGGCGTCGGCCTCGCGCAGCGCGTCGGCGTTGACGGCATCACGCATCGCGGTGGCGAGCTGGCTGCCGCTCATGGTCGCGTCGGTCAGCACGCCGTAGTTGCGCGCACCGACCTTGAAGGCGTACATGGTCTGCGGCAGCGGACTGGACGACAGCTGCACGGCACTGACCTGCTTGTGGGTCGCGTCGGCCGCAGTGGACGTGCTCTGCGTGGCCTGGTCGGTGACCGACACGGTGCCGACGCTGAAGGCCGTGTTGTCGGCTTGGCCCTGCAGCCACAACGTGCGGTTGGTAACCGGGTCGACAGCCAGGCGGGTATCGCTGGTGGTGATGCCAGTGGTGGCCGTGAAGCCGCCGGTCAGCAAGATGGTGGTACCTGACGCACTGGCGGCCAAGCTGCTGTCCTGGTCGATCTGGCCTGCCAGCAGCTGTGCCAACTCGGCCGCGGTGGCGCCGGCGCTCGGCGTGACCGTGAAGACCTTGTTCGCGCCGGCCGGGTCGACGGTGACGCTGAAGGCGGTGCTGCCGTTGATGGCCGAAGCGCTCAGCGTGGACAGGTCGATGACGCGTTCGGCCGCGTCGATGCCGGCGTTGGCGTCGACGCGCGCGGCCAGCACCTGTAGCACGCTGGCGAAGTCACCAGCCATGACGGTGGCGCCGCCGGCCACGTCGTTCAAGTGGGCCGTGTAGGTCACCCCACCGGCGGTGACGCTGTAGGTCTTGAAACCGTCGACGCCGTAGTCGTCGGCAAAGACGATGGCGGTCTGCTGCTTGGCGTCGATGCCGGCAGCGATCAGAGGCGTGCCGGCGTCGCCCACGGTGCTGGGGCCGGCGCTCTGAGCCGGCGTCAGCGCCAGCGTGAACGCAGTGTTGACGGCCTTGGCGGTCAGCGTGACGACGGCGCCGCTGGCCGTGGCCGTGACGGTGGCGATGGGATCGGCGTTGACCGCGTCGCGCATCAGCACCGCCAGTTCGTCGCCGGTCGGGCTGGCGTCGGCTGCCACGGAGTAGTTGCGGCTGCCGATGCTGAAGGTGTAGGTGGCCGACGGCAGCGGCGCGGCGGACACCGAGACCTGCGTGACCTGGGCATGGGTCGCATCGGCGGCTGTCGTCGTGCTCTGCGTCGGCACGTCCTTGATGGTGACGTTGCTGACCGTGAACGGCGTATTGGCAGATTCGGCCAGCAGCCACAGCGTCTGGCCGGCGTCGACCTGCAGGTGGCTGTCGCTCGCGGTGACCGCGGTGGCGACCGTCGTACCACCGGTGATCAGGACGGTGCTGCCGAACGAGGTGGCGACCAGCCCGGCATCGGCGTCAATGGCGCTGGCCAGGTTGTGGGCCACGGTGGCGAGCGTCTGGCCGGCGGTGGGCGTGATCGTGAATGGGCTGCCGGCGGCACCAGCGACGGTGACCGTGTAGCTCTGCACGCCGTCGAAGCTGGCCGGGTTCAGCGTGGACAGGTCGACCGTGTGCTCGGCGGCGTCGACATGCAGGCCGGCGTCAGCGTCGAACAGCGCGGCCATCACCTTCAGCACCGAGCTGAAATCGCCTGCCGTGGCGGTGACGCCGCCGGCGCTGTCGCCCACCTTGACGTCATGCGTGACACCACCCACGGTGACGCTATAGAGCTTGTGGCTGTCGGTGCCGAAGTCGGACGTGAACTGGACCGCGCTGAGCTGCTTGTCGATGCTGCCCGCGGGCTGCAGTGGCGTGTCGGGATCGCCCACGGTCGCCGACTGGCCGGCGCTGGTGCGCGTGGCGGCCGTCGCGCTGATTGCAAAGCTGACGTTGTTGGTCGTGCCGGTCAGCGTCAGCACGGCGCCGCTGGCGGACGCGGTCGCAGCATGGCTGCTGTCGGCCGTGACGGCGGCAGCCAGACCGGCGGCCAGCTCGGTGCCGGTGGGCGTGCTGTCGGTGACGAAGCTGTAGCTGCGCGTGCCGACGGTGACCTTGTAGAGCGTTTCGGCCAGCGGCGTGGCGGCGAAGTTGACGGTGCTGACCTGCTTGACGCTCGCGCCGGCGGCGGTGGGAGTGGCGGTGGTCGGCGTGTCGGTGATGCTGACGTCGCCCACCGTGAACGCCACGTTGTCCTGCTGGCCCACCAGCCAGATCTCGCGCGAAGTGCTCGGATCCACGCGCAGGTGGCTGTCGCTGGTGGTGATGCTGGTGCTGCCATCGACGCCGTCGATCAGCAGGATGGTGCTGCCCTGGGCGACGGCGACGTAGCTGGTGCCGGTGTCGGCCGTGATGAGCTGGGCCAGAGCCTGCGCGACGCCGGCCGCGCTGTCGCCCGACGTGGCGGTGTACGAGAAAGCGTGGCCCGCAATCGTGGCGGTATAGCTGCCAGGTGCGCCGGGGTCGATGCTGAGCGTGGACAGGTCGATAACGCGCTCGGCGGCGTCGACCGCCGTGTTCGCGTCGATCTTCGCAGCCAGCACATGCAGCAGCGAGCTGAAGTCGCCGCTGGCGACCGTGTAGCCCCCGGCCGAGGTGCCGACGCCGGCGCTGTAGTTGGTGCCGCCGACGTTGACCGTGTAGGACTTGAAGTTGTCGATGCTGAGGTCGGACGCGAACTCGATGACATTGCGCTGGGCGACTGGTTGGCCCGCGGCGGTGCGCGGCACCAGACCGTCGTTGGTGGTCTCAGTGGCGAACGGCGTCAGCACGCGCTCATGCACGGCAGCACTCAGCGTGAAGGACGTGTTGTTGACAGCGCGCGTGATGCTCATCACACCGCTGCTGCCGACATCGACAGTGAAGTTGCCGTCAGCCTCGATGTCCGCCTTGAGCAGGGCCAACATGGCCTGGTACTCGCTCGGCGTGGGCGTGGCACCCACGGCGGTCAGCGGGCGGCTGTAGGTGTGGCCATCCAGCGTGACGAGGTAGATCTGGCCCTTGACCGGTTCGCCGTCGAACAGCAGCGCGTCGGTCTGCGCGCGTGAGGTGCCGGCAGGCGTCACGACGGTGGGGGCGTAGTTGACGATGGCGCCACCGGCCTGGCCCGCGGCATCGGCCGAGGTCTGGGTGTCGCCCTGCGTCAGCAGCCGGCCGATGACGCGGATGTCCAGCAGCTCGGGGTGGGCGCTGGTGCTGGTGGCAATGGCGGTGTCGCCGTGCACGCCACCGGTGAAGAGGACACGCGTGCCGGCCGCGACGGCGGACAGCGTTGGGTCGAGGTCCAGCGCCTGGGCCATCTGGCTGGTGAGCTGGGCGCGCGTCGTGCCGCCGGTCGGGTGCAGCACGAAGTTGGTCTCGGTGGTGCCGACCTGCACCGAGAAGGCGTTGCTGCCGTTGAAGGTGGTCGTGTCGACGGCGGCCAGGTCCAGCACGCGCGAGCCGGCGTCCACCGGCGCGGCCGCATGGGCGCGCATGGCCAGCACCTCCAGCAACGAACCGAAGTCGCCGGCCGTGACGTTGACGCCGCCGGTGACGACGCCGTTCACGAGGATGCCCCCCTCGTTGTCGCCCACCTTGGCCGTGACGGCGACGCCGTTGACGCTGAGGCTGTAGGTCTTGAAGGGGTCGATCTCCAGCGTGTCCAGGAAGCTGACCGCGGACTGCTGCCTGTTGCCGCCAGCGCCAGCGACCAGCGGCGTGCCGGGCGTGCCCGTGGTGACGGCGCTGCTGCTGGCTGCGGCCAGCGTGACGGCGAAGGCGGTGTTGGCCTGTTTGGCGGTCAGCACCAGCGTGCCGCCCGAGAGGCTGGCCGTGACGGCGGCTTGGGCGTCGGCGTTGACGGCGTCGCGCATCAGCACGACCAGCTCGGCCCCGGTGGGCGTGGCGTCGGTGGCCGCCGTCGCGTAGTGGCGGGCGCCGATGTCGAAGCTGTAGACGGTGCTGGCCAGTGGCGTGCTGGCGACGGCCACGGTGGTGATCTGGGCATGCGTCGCGTCGGCCGCGACGACCAGGGCCTGTGTGGGCTTGTCGGTGACGGTGATGCCGCTGACGCTGAAGCCGGTGTTGGCGGCCTGGGCGATCAGCCACAGCGTGTGGTCGCCGGACGGGTCCACCGAGATGTGGGTGTCACCGGTGTCTTGCGCGGTGCGCAGCAGCTGGTAGTCGATGGCGGGGCTGGCCAGCGAGTGCAGGATCTGTACCTCGGCGGCATAGAGGTCGGCCACGCCCTGGTCGTAGATCTTGCGGGTGTTGCGCAGTTCCTCGATGTTGCCGCCCGCGTCGATGGTGATGCGGCCAATGGTGTTGTCCGCGCCGGTGGTGTTCTTCTGCGCGCCGGCGCTGGCAGCGGCTTCGATGTAGTCGACGTAGAGGTTCTTGGCGGACCTGACGAGGATGTCGTCGCCGTCGGCGAAATTGACGAGGCTGCGCACCTTGATGTTGCCGCCGGCTTCGATGCTGATCGCGCCGTCGCGGGCGCTGACCTGCTCCAGCGTGATGTCGCCGGCTTCCTTGATGCGGATGTCGCCCGCCACGCTGCTGTTCGCCGTCAGGTGGCTGACCAGCGTGTTGAGCTGGATGGCGCCGGTGGCGGTGACGTCCAGACGGTCGGCGATGGCGACGGAAGCCTCGTCGGTGCTGAGCTGGTTGGCCACCAGCGTCAGGCTGTCGCTGGCGCGGACGATGCCGCCCTGCAGCGTCAGCTGGCCGCCGACCTCGATACGGACGTTGTCGGCTGCCCCGAAGCCGGACATGCCGCCGACAAAGCCGCTCAACGTCAGGCCGCTGGTGAGCTTGACGCTGATGTCATGCTTGGCCCGCAGCTCGAATTGCTTGGCCAGCAGGCTGCCGACCTGCACGTCGATGCGGCCGGATGGCGTGTTCTGCGCACGTTCGTCGATGTGCTTGACCGGGTCCAGCACGCCATCGCCGTTGAAATCCACACCCAGGATGGCGACCTTGCGGCCATCGTCCAGCACGCCGTCGACGAAGCCGTCACCGTCGACGTCCAGGCCGGCCTCTACGAAGACGTCGTTGCGGCCGTTGATGCCGTTGAGGTCGAAGGACTTGCTGATGTCGGTGTCACCGCGCGCGGTCAGCAGCACCTCGTCGATGAGGCCGTCACCGTCGGCGCTGCCGTCGCTGAAATGCGTGGCCTTCAGCTCCACGGTGCCGGTCAGGCGCAGGTCCTGGCCGGAGATCAACTCCAGGTGGCGGTTGGCCCGCAGGGTGCCGGACAGGCTGAGCGTGCTGCCGCTTTCCAGGATCAATGTGTCGGCCTGCAGGAGGCTGGGCAGCAGCCGGGTGGCGCTGGCGCCGGTGCCGAACAGGAAGTAGTCGCCCGCGCGGTACTCCATGCGCTCATCGGCATTGAAGAAGCGGTAGAGCTGCACCGACTGCTTGGCCACGAAGGCAACGCCGGCGGTGTAGGCCAGTGAGTCAGGGTGCGTCGCGTCGGCGTTGGCCGGTGGGCTCACGATGACGCTGCCCAGCGTGCTGACCAGGCGCAGGTTGTCGCCCTGCACCAGCGGCAGCGAGGTCGCCAGCACATCGGCCCCGGCCGGCACGCGCAGGTCGTGCTCGGCCGTCAGCGATACGGTGCTGCCGCTGTGCAGCGAGGTGCTGGCGTTCAGCACGGTCAGGCCGGTGGACAGCTGGGCGTCGCCATCGACCTCGGCGAGGCGGATGTCGCCGGTCGTGGTGATGGCGTCGAGCTTGTTGGCGGCGATCTCGAGGTCCAGGATGCCAGTGGCGGCGCGCAGCGTCAGCACGTCGGCGACGAGGTCGGGCGCGGCGTCGACAAAGTTCTCGATGATGGCGCCACCGCTGGTCAGCGAGATGTCGCCGGCCGAGGTGAAGCGCGTCAGCACCTGGCCGTTGGCGTCCAGCACGACGGGCTGCAGCGCGCCGGGCGCGATGTAGATGCCGGCCGACACGTCGCGCACGAGGATGTCACCGCCAGCCTGGACGGTGATCTCGGCGTCGCTGCGGCCGTCCTCTCGGTTGGCCTTGATGTATAGATAGGCCAGGTCGACGCTGCCGGCAGCGGTCAGCTTGAAATGGCCGTCGGCGATGCTGGTGGACTGCACCGTCAGGCGGCGGGTGTTCTGGTCCAGCGTGACGCCGGCAGTGCTCTGCGTCGTGACCGACACCGAGAACACGGCGGTGTTGAGCTGCACGATGCCTGGGTTGGCGTCGGTGTCGGTGCGCGAGCCACCGACGACAGTCAGCGTCTCGCCGGTGATCAGCGAGGTCCCGTCGATCGCGGTGACGTTGCCGGCAGCCTCCAGCACCACGTCGCCCCGGTCCAGGCTGGTGTCGCTGGCATCCGAGCCGGCCTTGATGCGGCCCACGGCCAGGTCCGCGCGCGGGCTGGCCTGCGGGTTGCTGACGTTGACGGGCTGGTAGGCGCGCAGGCTGATGTCGTTGCGGTCGGAGGCGCCACGGGCGTAGACCTCGGTGGCGGTCAGCGAGCCGGTCACGCGCACCTGGACGAAGCCGTCCATGGCCTGGGCGTAGTCCAGCAGCAGGTTGCCCTTGTTGACCAGCTCGATGTTGCCCTCGCCGGTCAGCGTGGCGTGGCCGATGTGACCGACCTGCGTGGCCAGCACGATGCCAGCCTCGGCGTCGGCGTTCAGCGTCTGGGCATGGATCTCGCCGCTGATGGCGACGTTGACGCCGCTGCCGGTCACGGCCTGAAGGATCTGGCCGGACAGCGCGGACAGCGTGACCGTGCCCTGGTCGGCCAGGATCAGGCTCTTGTTGAGCAGCACGCTGCCGGCGTCGTGGCCGGCGCTGATGGCGACGTTGCCGCCCACGGCGACCAGGCGCGTGTCATCGTCGGTGGTCACGCCGCCGCTGAACGCGCCGCCATGGCCGGCCTCGATGCTGATGGACGTGGCCGTGATGCCGCCGGACATCAGTACATCGCCCTGGGCCTGCAGCGTCACGGTCCCCAGGTTGCCAGTGGCCGCCTGCGTGATGCTGCCGCCGAACAGCAGGTCGCCGTCGCTGGAAAGCGTGACGGTGGCGGCGGCTTGTGACCCTGTGCGTGTGCCGGTGATGATGGCCGAGTCGTCCATGCGCAGCGTGACGCCGGCATGCACGTCGACATGGTTGCCCTCGATCTCGACGGCCAGTTGGCGGCTGCCGCCGTGCGTCAGGCCGCGCAGCGCGACCTCGTTGTCGCCGCTGATGGTCAGCGTGTCCACCGCCGTCAGGTGGCCGGACAGGCGCACCGTGTTGCCGGCGTCGATGGCGATGCTGCCGCCGCTGATCGAGGCGTTGGAGCCGCCCAGGCCGGCGTTGACGGTGGTCGTCGTGACGACGCTGCGCATCACCGTCTCGGTGGCGAGGATCGGCACGTCCTTCCAGACCGTGACGACATGGTCGGTCTGCACCGGCACCTGCGAGGTCGTCGTCTGGTAGACCGGGCGCGACTCGACGATGTCGTGGGACTGCGTGGTCAGCAGGTACTGGTGACGCTCACGCGGCGCGAAGACGTTGTGGTCGGCGCCCGTCCAGGTGTAGGTGTAGTTGGTGTAGTTCTCGTAGACCTTGCCCCAGGCCAGGTAGGCCGAGACGGTGTCATTCCCGATGTCAGCGCCGCCCAGCCAGTTGCTGTGCCAAATCAGGTTGCTGCTGCTGTTGCTGTAGTCGTTGTAGCGGTAGGTGCTGGTGATGCCGGACGGGCCCACATCGCGGTAGAGGATGAGCTGGTAGAGGTCACCGCCGAACGAGACCGCCGAGGCGTTGTCGTGCGGGTAGGTGATGGTCCAGAGCGGGAACCACGAGTAGGCAGGGTCGGGCGTGTTGCGGATGTCGCCATTCACCGGCCCGCCCACGGCGTTGGAGAACTGATAGGCGCGCCCGGCGTAGTTGGCATCCTGATACAGCGTGAAGCTGAAGGGATTGAACATCGAGCCGCCGACGACGAAGGTGCCGGCCGGCGTCGTGATCGGGTTGCTGAAGGTCGACGACCCCAGCTGCGCGATATAGGCGTTGGCTGCCGAAATGTCATCGGCACCACGATCCGGCGAGTAGGGGTCCAGCGCCGAGCCGGGGCCGCTACCGCTGGTGTTCCAGACCGGCTCGCGATTGAGCTGGGTCAGCGTCGACGGTGCGGTGGCGCCCGGCACGGCCGAGTTGACGTAGTTGAAGATGCGCTGGCCGCTGTCGCGGTAGGTGACATTCCATTTCGCGCCGCTGTTGTCCTCGTCGATCATGAAGAACGGCAGCCAGGCCGTGAAGGCCGAATTGCTCTGGCTGTACAGCACCCGCGCCTGTTCCTTGACCGTGCCGACCAGTTCGCCGCTGGCGCCGGCACCGTTGGTGGTCCAGGAGCTGCCGGTGCTGCCGACGCCGTTGTTGCCATCCTTGACCGTGTCGCCTGTCAGGTACTGGGTCTGGCCTTGCGAGGTCAGCGACAGGATGTCTTCCTGAGCACCCTCGGGCATCATGACGAACTTGTCGCGCCAGTTGGCCACGTCGACGAAGTAGACCTTCTGCGCGTGACCGGCCCAGCTCGGGCCGCTGTACCGACCAGAGCCGTCGCCCGGCGTGTAGACGTGAGGCACGCCGTTCTTGACCTCGTGCAGCGCCGCGTTGGCGTAGCCAAACTGGTAGAGCGGCTTGAAGCCCAGCGTGTTGAGCACGGCCCATTGCTCGGCGTCGCTGAGCTGCTGGAACTCCTTGTAGGTGGTGTCCTTGTAGTTGCCGGACGGCGGGCTGGTGACCTGGCGGTCGGGGTGCTGCTCGTCGGCGGCGTTGGACCAGTTGACCAGCGGGATCGTGCCCTTGTAGGTCGAGGCGCTGCCGGTGGGCGACTGGTTCAGGTAGTCCAGCCCCTCGACGAAGCTCTCGCGGAACTCACCGGTGGTGGCGTTGTAGTAGCCGACCTGCTCCAGCGTCGCATCCATCGTCGTGTAGCTGCTGCCCACAGGAACGAGCTCGGTGCCGACCTGCTCGGTGATGATGGTGTTCTGGTAGGTGATCTCGGGCACGATGACCGTGCCGGTGGCTTCCTTGGTGTAGCCGATGACGCGGGTGACCGTGTCGGCCACCAACTGCACGTCCTGGCGCGTGATGCTGCGGTCGGTGTTGAGCGCGGCGTCGGCGTCCAGCGTGATGTCGCCGCCGGCCATCAGCACGATGCGGCCGTCGGCATGCAGCAGGCCCTGGCCGCTGACGCTGATGGAGCCGCCCAGCAGCTCGGAGCGCAGCACGGTGCCTTCCAACGACGTGCGGCCGCGGGTCAGGTCCACGCCGGCATGCACCTCGATGTTGCCGACGCTGCTGGCCGTACCGCCAAAGCTGGCCGCGCGGCCGGCCGACACCAAGATGCGGCTGGTGGCATCGATTGTGCGCACCAGGCCGTCGATGGTGACCGTGGGCGCGGAGAAGTGCACCAACGAGCCGGCCTGCACGATGGCCGCGTCGCTGAAGAAGGTGGACTGCGTCGGACCGGGCGACACGACGATGCTGTTGCGCGCCTCCATGTAGACCGTGGAACCGGTGGCCGTGGCGTGCACGCGGCTGCCGGCCTGGGCCAGCAGGTTGCCGCCGGTGATGAGCACGCGGTTCAGCACGTTGATGTCGCGCAGGATGACCACGTCGCCGGACACGGAGGCGATGTCCACCAGCGCGCTGCGGCCCTGGCCCAGCGTCAGGTCCTTGGTGCCGACGATGCCGTCGACGCGCACATCGTCTATGGCGGTCAGGATGATGCTGCCGAGCAGCTCGGTTTGCAGCTGGCCACCCGACAGATAGTTTCCGCTACCGTCTTGCACAAGCTGGGCCACGCGAATGGCGACCTTGCTGTCATCGGTGCCGCCAACGATTTCGAGCCGGTCCTGGGCCTTCACATCGGCGCCCACCAGCACCTGGGAGCGCGACACGATGCCGACATCGGCTCCGGTATCGACGGCCCAAAGGTGGCCCTTGAGGCGGATGTCGCCGTCGGAGACCAGCTTGATGAGCGCGCTGTCGCCCTTGACGGCGTCACTCCACAGTCCGCCGCCCGAGGCGTCGGCGCGCACGAAGCTGCTGTCGGTGAAGGTCAGACCCACGCCGGCCGCGTTGCTGCCAGATTGCAGCGTCAGCCGGCCGGTGGACGTCAGCTCGCCGCCGCGGTTGCTGGCCAGGTCGCCGACGACGATGTCACGCAGCGCGCTGACCTGCAGCTGGGCGCTCTTGCCGGTGAAGGCCCAGGTGCCCGCGCTGAGGTAGTCGCCGCCGGCGCGTACGGTGCCGGCCAGCGTGACCTGCGGTGCCTGCACGGAGATGAGGCTGGCGTCGCCGCTGCTGTAGAGCTGGGCGTCGAGTGCCAACGTCAGGCTGCGGCCGGCCAGCAGGCCCAGAAGCGCGTTGGCCTCCAGCACGACGCCGCCGCTGTTGGCGCCGACGCTGCCGATGTTGATGGCGCCCTCAGCCTGCAGCAGCAGACGCTGACCCAGGGCCTGGGCCGAGATGATGGTGCTGTAGACGGCGACGTCGCGGCCGGCCGTCGCGCGCATGGAACCGGCCAGCGACATGCTGCCGTGCAGCAGCACGTCGCGGCTGGCGGTAATGGTCAGCTCGTCGTCGTAGGCCGCCGGCGTCGCGCCCGTGCTGGTGATGACGCCGGCCACGTCCACGTCCTTGCCGCTCAACGTGATCAGCGCGCCACTGGCCAAGCGGCCGCCGTTGGACGAAAGCGTCAGCGTGCCAGTGGTGGACGCCACCGTCAGCTGCGCCAGGCCCGGGCTGCCGACGCCGACCGTGCTGTCGATGCGCACATCGTTCAGGCCGGTCAAGATGATGCGGCTGCCAGTGTCCAGCGTGGACAACACGCTGGTGTCGAAGGTGTGCAGGCTGAGCTCGCCGGCGCGCTCGGCGCTGCCGGCGCTGATGAGGATGTCGCGCTGGGCCGTCAGGCGGGCGCGCAGATCCAGCGTGTCGCGGGCGTTGATGACGATGTCGGCACCGATGCCGCGCGCAATGAACTCGCCGGCCAGCGAGGCCGAGCCCGTGGGCGCCAGCTTCATGCTGCCCTGAAGCGTCTCGATGAGGGCGCTGTCGGTGAAGACGACGTTGGCCGCGCCGGACGGCGACGTCGACGCGTACATCTCGATGCCGCTGTGGGCGCGAATAGCACCGCTGATGAGGATGTCGCCGCCCGGCGCGTTGGCGCGACCCAGCTTGACAACCGAGCCGGTGCCGCTGGCGTCGATGACGTAGCTGCGCGCGGAAGTCGCGGCGGCCGTGAAGCCCAGCTTGTCGGAACTGGCCGTCGACGCGACCGAGAAGCTCTGGTTGGCGGTCAGCAGCAGACGGCCGTCCTGCAGGCGCACGCGCAGCTGGTCTGCGGTCACTCCGACGGTGCTGCCCAGCGGCGGCGTGCCAGTGGGCGACACGGTGACGACCAGCGCTGCACCAGCCAGCGCAGCCTGCAGGTCGTCGCGCAGGTCGGCCATGCCGGTGTTGGTGGCGGTGTCGGCGGCGTGCACGGTGACCACGCCGCTAACGGTGTAGCTGCCGGTGTCGACGGTGACAGCCAGCTGCGCGTCCTGCGTCAGCCGACCGTTGGCGAACTCGGCGAAGTCGGCCGCGACAAGCTGCTGCTTCCAGGCCGGCGCCAGCACGCCCAGCTTGCCGCCGGCAGACAGCGAGATGCTGCTGTCGTTTTGCCAAGTGTGCAGCGACGCGTTGCCGCCCACCAGCATGCCGTAGTCAGCAAACACGTCGCCGGAGGCGGCAACGGGCGTCCCGCCGCGGATGTCGATGGTGCGGCCGGCCGCGAGCTCGCGAGTCAGGCGGATCTGGCCGGTGGCGGTGGCTGTGATGGCCGAGTCGCCGCCGTAGTTGGTGACCAGCGTACCCAGGCGGGCACCGCTGGCATCGACGCGATCGATGATCTCGCCGCCGGCGACCAGCAGGCCGTCCAGCTGCATGGCGCCGGTGCCAGTCAGGTCGATGCGGCCCTCGGCATCGTGCACCACGACGCGGGCATCGCCCGGCAAGCGCAGGCCGATGCCGTCGGTGGAGACGCCGCCGGTCAGCGTGATGGCTGTGCTGGCGCGCAGCGTGGCGCCGACCTCGACCATGACGCCGGACTGCGCCCGGGTCAGCACACCCAGCGACAGCTGGCCGCCGGCCGTGATGGTCATGCGCGAATGCTCGTCGGACCAGACGATGGCGTCCACGCCGTCGACGGTGCGCAGGATGCCACCCGACACCAGGTTGCCGGCGATGGCGATGCCGCCGGCGCTTTGCAGACTGACGAGGCCGCCGCTGTGGTTGCTGGTCTGACCCATGGCCGTGAGGCCGCCGCGCGAGGTGACCTCGATGCCCCAGCCGCCGTCGTCAGCGCCAGGCAGGCCGGTCGTCACGAGGCGGATGGACTTACCGGCGACCAGGCCGGTGTCGATCAGGATGTGCTCGCCGGTGGTGACATTGATGGACGAGTCGGGGCCCAGCAGCTGGACGCCTTCAGCGTCAATGGTGCCGCCCGCCACCAACACGCCGCGCAGGTCGACGTCGCGCGCGCCGGTGATGTTGATGGTGGCGCCGCTGGCTTGGGCAATCAGCGTCGAGCTGGGGTGGATGTAGACGCTGGTGCCCTCGCCCGGCTGGCCGGCCGTGGGCGCGCCATGACCGGTCAGCGTGATGTTGCCGTGGATCTCGGCTTGTCCCTGCCAGTAGACCCAGCGGTCGGACTCCAGCACCAGGTCGGAGCCGGCGCCCAGCAACTTGATCGTGCCCTGGACGATGACATCGTCCTTGGTGTGCACGACGAAGTCGGCGTTGGCTTCCAGCGTGGTGACCGTGCCGGTCAGCAGGAAGCCGGCGCCGCGCTGGCCGAACAGCGGATGCGGGTCGAGGACGCGGATCTCGTCGACGACGCCGTCGCCCTGCGCGTCGTAGGCGTAGGCGATGTAGCGATGGCCCTGGGCGTCGGACAGCAGCCAGCGCGTCGCGTCAGCGTTGGCGGGCGCGGGATCGGTGTAGTCCACACCCAGCGTGAAGGTCGTGCGCAGCTTGAGGCCGTCATCTGCACTGGCCTTGTAATAGACCTGGGCGCTGTCGTCATAGTGGACGAAGCCGGTCTGGGCCAGCACGCGGGCCTGCTGCGCTACCGTCAGGTCGGCGAAGGCGGTGCCTGCGGTCGGCACGTCCACCGAGCTCCAGTGCACGTCGTTGACGGCGAAGTCCGTGCCGACCAGGAAGCCGATGCGGTACTGCGACGCGGCGGGCGCGTCGGCCTTGAAGTAGACAGCACCGTCCCAGCGCACATAGCCCAGCGATGCGATGACGGCATTCTGCTGGGCCAGCGTCAGCTGATCGAAAACGGTTCCGACATTCGGCGCACCGGCGCTGCCCCAGGTGATGCCGCTGTCCTGGTAATCGGTGCCGGCCACCAGTGTCTGGGCGACCAGACCCTGCGGGTGGCTGGCGTCGAACTTGACCAGCACCTCGTGCTGCACCTTGGCGTAGCCGAGTTGGTCCAGCACGGCCTGCACCTGGGCGGGCGAGTAGTGTTCGAAGCCGAGGTCGGCCGCTGGCTTGGGCGCGCCGCCCCAGTCGATGGCGCCGAGGTCGTAGTCCACCGAGCCGGCTGAGAAGCCTTGCACCAGGCGCGCGGACGCGGCTGCGTCGGCCTTGAAGAAGGCGCCGCCCTCGAACAGCTCGTAGCCCAACGCACTCGCGACAACTTGCTGCTGCGCATGCGTCAGCGACGCGAACGGCGTGCCGGCGGCGGGCGTGCCGGCATCGCCCCAGTAGATGTTGTCGTTACGGTAGTCGGTGATCTGGCCCTGCGTGAAGTCGCTGACCAGCTTGCGGCCCGGCGCAGCGTTGTAGTTGTAGACGCCGATGTGCTTGCCCGTGGCGGCCTCGCTCTGCGCCACGTAGGCCAGCAGCACGGTCTTCTGCGCGGCGGTCAGGTCCTTGAAGGCCGCGTCGTCCTTGGGCTGCACCAGGGCGTCGACGACGGCGCGCTGGTCGAGCGTCAGGTTGGCGTAGGACGTGCCGGCATCCGGCGCGAACTGGATGTGGGTGTCGACGACAGCCTGCTGCGCGGCGGTCAGCAACGAGTACGGCGTGGCGTTGTCAGGCTTGCCGGCAGCGCCCCAGTCGGCGGTCTGGATGAGCTGGGCGAAGTTGCCGCTGAAGGACTCGATCCAGGCCTCGCGCGGCACGGCCGCGTAGTCGATGGGGGTGCTGATCCAGTTGGCGACCGGCACCAGGTTGTAGTCGAAGCGGTAGCCGAGCTGGTCGGCCACGGCCAGACGCTGGGCGGCGCTGAGCTGGGCGAACGGCGTGTTTGCGGCCGGTGCAGCCACACCGCTGGCGGCCCAGTCGATGTTGGCGTTGTTGTAGTCGGCCGAGACGCCTTGCAGGAAGCCCTGCCGAACGCCGCTGGCGGCGCTGTAGTAGACGTCGCCCTGCAGCACTGTGTAGCCCAACTGGGCGGCAACGGCGGCCTTCTGGGCCGGCGTGAGTTGGTCGAAGCTGGCACCCGCGGCCGGGGCACCGGCGCTGCCCCAGTTCACCTGGGCCGGATCGTAGGCGACCTGCGGGCCCTGGATCAGCGACTCGCGGGCGACATTGAGATTGGCGTTCCAGAACAGCCCGTGGGCGTAGGTTGTATAGCCCAGGCCGGCGGCGATGGCAGCCTGGGCGGCAGCGTCCAGGTCGGCGAAGGCCGCAAAGCTGCCAACGGCCAGGGCCGACGCGGCCGAGTCCAGCGTCAACTGGCCGCTCGTGATCAGCGCGCGCAGCTCGGCCGGGAACTGGCCCGCTCGCAGACCGCCGAGGATGGCGGCGACGGTGGACGCGTCGGTGGCGTGCACGGCGCCGGTGGTCGGGTCGGTGCCGGGCAGGCGGTCAAAGTAGTCGGCGAAGCTACTCTGCACCTCGCCGACGTTGAGGTTGGCCGCCGAAGCCGTGGTCAGCGAACCGCCCAACAGCAGCTCGCCAGGGGTCTGGATGGTGACCTGGGCACCGCTGCCGCTGAGTACTGGCGTCAGGCCGTCGTCCAGGAAGCGGGCGCCGGCCAGGACCGCGCTGCCACTGAGCAGGTGGACCTTGTCATGCGCATTGAGCTGCAGTTGGGCGCCAGACTCCGAACCCTGGATGGTGGCGCCCTCGGTGACGACCAGGCCCGTGCCGGCATCCAGCGTCAGGTGGCCCTTGTCGCCGGTAAAGCTGTTGGGGCCGTCGCCATAGCTGACGAAGGCGTTGTTGCCGGTGGTGCCCAGCACGCGCACGTCGATGAGGCTCTCGGCGCGCAGCCAGCCGGACAGCAGCATCTGCTCGTCAGCCTGGATGGTGATGGTGGGCGCAGTGATGCCGGAGTCCGGCGAGCCCAGCGGCACATTAACGTTCTGGCGCTGCACTTCCAGCAGCCGCGACTGCAGCAGCACCGGCTGCGAGGCCTGCACGTCGCCGACGATGAGGATCTTGTCGCCCAGGAACGTGACGGCGTCGTCGAACTTGGCCGAGAAGTGGAAGCCGTTGATGGTCGTGTTCTCGGCGTCGCCCACACGCATCAACACGCCCGGCGCACGGTGGCCCAGCGTGATGCTGGCGAAGCCGTCGGCCAGCGCGGACAGGTCGCGCATGCCCAGCGCCATCTGGCCCGAGGCGCCGCCGCCGATGGAGGTGTCGTAGCCGAACACCTCCTGTCCAGCGCCGCCGATACCGTAGTTCTGGTGGTCGTCGTGAGCGCGGATGACGAGGGCGCCACCGGCCCGCACGGTGTTGTCGCCAGCCAGGAAGTCGATGTCGTCAGCGACGATGCGCATGCCCTTGCCGTCGCCCGCGCTGATGACGCCGGCGCCCAGCGTGAACAGCGCTTCGCGACCGGCCACGTCGATGTCGATGGCGCCGTGGGCCGCGTACAGGCCGCCGTTGGTGCGACCGTCGGTGACAACGGTGATGTCGTCGGCCTCGCGCAGCACGATGTCGGCGCTGGCTGCGCCGGCTGTGCCGCGGTTTACGACCGAGATCTGCGCCAGCTGTGTGTTGAGGGCGCCGGTGATGCCGGCGGCGCTGAGGCTGAACAGGCCTTGCGGCGCGACGATGCGGGCGTCGCGCACATCCAGCACCCCCGCTGTGTCGACGATGAAGCCACTGCGACCCCAGCTCGCGCCGGCCGGGTTGCTGAGCACGGTGCCGGCAGCGTTCTGGTCGCTGAGCTCCAGGCGCTCCAGGCTGTCATTGAAGACGATGTCGCGGGTGCCGGCCGTGGAGGTGAGCACCAGCTCATGGTCCTTCATGACCTGCGGGCCGGAGCTGGTGAAGGGCGCGACGATGAGGCGGTCCCGGCCACCGCCGGCGTTCAGCGTCAGCTTGCCGCCCGACGCGGCGATCTGGATGAGGTCGTCGCCCTCGCCGGCATCGACTGTGTTCTCGCCGTTGCCAATAGTGATGACGTCGTTGCCACCGTTGCCCCAGATGCGGTTGTTGCCCGCACCCATGTCGATGATGTCGCCGGCGTCGCCACCGACGAACTTGTCGTCGCCGTCGCCGCCCTGGAAGACGATGCCGCCGGCGTTGCCGCTGGCGAACTCGTCCTTGCCCGCGCCACCACGCACGACGCTGCCGGCCGCACCACCGAGGATGACGAAGGCGTCGTTGCCAAGGCCGCCGTCGACGTCCAGCAATGCGGTGATGCCGGAGCCGACGTAGAGGCTGTCATTGCCCTTGCCGCCGTAGTAGACGATCTTGCGGACGCTGCCGGCGGCGTAGGTATCGGTCTCGCCCAGCGAGCGCACGACAATGTTGCCGCCGCTCTGCTCGACGTTGAAGGCCTCGTTGGTGATGTCGTCGTAGAGCGTGCCGCTGCCGTAACGGCCGGACGCGTCGCCGGCATGCAGGTAGAGCGTGCCGTCGGAGGCCAGGTGGCTGATGTCCGGCGGCGCGCCGAAGCTCCACTTGAAGCTGCCGCCCACGCTGATGCCCATGACGCGCACTCGCGCTGCCACGTAGGCCGCCGCCGGCGTGATGTCGATCTGCGCGTCGAAGCCGGCGATGGTGAAATCGATGCTGCCGAAGATGCCGAGATCGATCTCGAAGTCCAGAGAGCCGTGCGCCTCGGCAAAGAAGCGCGGCCGGCTGGACAGCAGCACGCTCATGCCCGCGTTGAAGTGCAGCGGGCCCATGTGGATGTCGATCTCGGCGTTGCCGTGAACCTCCCACTGGCCGTCACTCGACACGAAGCCGCCGACGTTGACCTGCAGCGCGTTGAAGAAGTTCAGGTGGCCATTGAACTCCAGCTTGAAGACGCTGTTGACGATGCTGATGCGGCCGTCGAAGCCGATGTCGAAGGCGAGCAGCTTGATGTTGCCGGTCAACGCCAGGTCGAACATCGTGTTGCCGGCAATGGTGTGGCCCGACAGCGTGGTGTAGTTGCTGGCGCTGGTATTGATTTGCAGCAGGGCCGTCGACTTGATGTTGAGCACCGAGATGCCGAAATCGAGCGTGGTGCTGACGCGCAGCGCGAAGAAGGGCGAGTTGCTGGCATCCGTGCCGAAAGCCGCGTCCAGAGCGAACGCCAGCTCGCCGAAGTCCCCGAGGTCCAGCGTGACGTTGCCGCTGGCCTGCAGGCCGTGCTCGTCGATGAGCAGGTCCATGCCGCCGGACAGCGTGATGGGGCCGATGTGGATGCCGGCCGAGCCGGTCAGGCGCAGCAGATGCGGCGAGACATTGACGATGACCGGCTGGCCTTGCGCATTGAAGACGTTGCCGTTGGCATCACGGCCGCGCACCTGCTGGGTCTGCGAGGTGGTGTTGATTTGCAGCAGGAAGCGGCCGGTGACGTCGAACACGCCACCGCCATCGATGATCTTGGAGTCGGCGCCGCTACCGCCCACTTCCAGGCTGCCGTAGATGCCGCCGGCGACGATACCCAGCGTGCCGGTGACGGACAGCGGCTGCAGGATGGGCAGGTCCAGCGTCGCCGTGACCGCCAGCTCGACGCCGCTGGTGGAGATGATGACGCTGAAGTCACCCTTGAGGTCCAGCAGGCCGTTCAGCAGGTCCAGCGAGCCGTGGCCGGTCAGGGCCATGTAGGGGCCGGTCCAGTTGGGCTTGCCAGGCGGCGTGGCGGGAATCGTGTAGACCGGGAAGTCGACCTTGTTGAGGAACTCGTCCGGCACGTTGTAGACGATCTCGTGGCCGAAGCTGTTCATCGTCAGCTCGAGCTCGGCGTGGATCTTGGCGACGGGGCCCAGGTCCAGGCCGGCCGAGAGCTGCAGCCGCATCGCGATGCCGTCGCGGATCACCAGCAGGCCGGTGGCGTGGGTCGTGAACAGCGGCGCGCTGGTGGTGCCGATGCGGGCCTGCACATCGACGAAGATGGAAATGCCCTGGCTGGCACTGGCGCGCACGTCGAACACGCCAGTCATGTTGACCAGGCCGAAAACGTCCAGCTCGGCCTGGCCGGACAGGCGCAGGAACTGCTCGTTATAGAGCAGCACGATGGGGTGGTCAGGGTTGCCGGTCTCGATGGCGTAGCCGGGGGAGATCACCCCCTGGCTGTTCTTCCAGCTGGCGCGCGAGAAGTCGATGACGGTGAAGGCGCCGGTCAGGCTGACGCCACCGCCCAGCGTCACGGCACCCGAGGTGTCCTGCGTGAACTGGGACGTGCCGATCTGGATGCGCACGCCCGTATTCAGCTCCAGGTTCAGGTCCTGGGCGTGGAAGATCACGTCGGGCACGCCGACCAGGCCGATGCTGGTGACGTGGGCCTGGGCTGCGAGGTAGACGCCGACCGAGGCGCCCTGGGCCGTGATGACCAGTTCCTTGGCGACGATGAGGCCCACGTCAAGGTCTTCGATGGCGAAGCCCACGGCGGAGGTGTCGGGATGATCGGCGGCGGTGATGCGGTGATCGCCGTCGGTGTCCTGCCAGTAGCCGCCGACGCCGATGAAGCCGACGCCGTCGTTGATGCCGATGGCCAGCGTGGTGACCGTGGTCTCTTCGCCGGTATCCAGCGTGACGCGTTCGGAGCCGCGCTTGGTGAAAGCCATCGACGCCGAGATCTGCACGAAGCCGGCCAGGTTGATGGACGCGTAGCCGACCTTGGCCTGGACGAGATCGCCGGTGAAGTCGATGAAGACGGTGTTGCCGCCGCCGGCCGGCAGCGCGAATCCGTGGGCGTTGAGCTTACCGTCGCGGTTGCTGTCCTCGCCGGCGTCCAGGCGGCCGTTGCCGTTCTTGTCCTCGGTGTAGTCCTTGAACGAGGGGCTGAGCTGGTAGTTGATGGCCGGCGGGCCGAAGAGCTGGATCGCCGCCTGCACCGGTGCCGGGATGGACGGCACGTAGAAGGTGTTGATGTTGACCTCGACGTCCTCGGCGCGCACGTCCAGGAGGTTGTGGTCGATGCCCACCAGCCCGGCAAAGCCCACCGCGGCCTTGGCCGTGACGAAGCGCGGCGTGTACTGCTCCAGCCCCGGGATGAACTTGCCGATGGCCGGCGTCATGACGGCCAGGCCGAAGTCGACGTTGTCCAGCACCAGGCCGACCGCGTTGTCGTTGATCTTGTCCAGCAGGCCGTCGTTGTTGGCGTCGACACCGTAGCGGTAGGGGCCGCCCACGCCGGCGAAGCCGCTCAAGTGCGAGCCGCCCAGCGTCATCGCCGAGACCTGCAGCGGCAGACTGTCGCCGTTGACGCCAAGGCTCTCCAGCAGCGGGCGCAGGCCGCCCATGTCGATGGCAACGTTGAAGACGTCGCCCTGGCGGAAGGCCAGCGAGCCGCGCAGGAACAGGAAGTCGGCAACCGCGATCTCGGCCAGACCGATGTCCAGGCCGATGAGGTCGTTGCCCTTGAGCGTCAGGCGCACCGGCGTACCACCGGTCTTGATCTCGTAGCCGGTGCGGCTGATGCCGCCGGCGTCCACCGTATGGATGCTGGAGTAGTCAGCCGTCGAGCGCATCAGGCCGCCGAACAGCTTGCCGCCGTTCTGCACCTCGATGGTCACGTCGGTGGCGCGGATGGTCAGGATGTTGCCGAAGCCGTAAGTCCCGACCTCCTGCGCGTGCAACTGCAGCGACAGGAAGTTCTGCGCATTGAAGAAGCTCGGCAGGTCAGCCTTGAACAGGCCCAGGCCCAGGTCGACGTTCTGCAGGCCGAAGCCGATCAGGCCCTCCTGGCTGGACAGCGGCTTGGTGAAGTCGGGGTTGCCGACGCCGATGAAGACGTCGACGTCGGAGGCGCCGAAGCTCAGGCCCTTGAAGGTGACGTTGGACAGCCGCGAGTAGTCGCTGGACAGGCCGCCGATGGCGCGCAGGCCTTGCAGGATCTGCGTCGCCTGGCCCGAGGGCAGCAACTGCTCGATCAGCGACAGCTCGGCCGGCAGGCCGGTGTACATGTCGGCCGTGAAGGTCTCGCCCAGGTTCAGCTTGAAGTCGCCGTGGATGTGGACGAAGTTGGCGATGTTGATGCTGAGGTTCGGCAACTCGACCGAGCCGAACAGCGTCAGGCCGATGTTGGGATCGAAGCCAATCGACAGCTCGAGGTTCTTCAGGAAGTCCAGCGCGCCGTCGAGGAAGTCGAAGCCGGGCAGCTTGTCGGGCAGGAAGCTGGTGAGCTTCTTCAGGCTAATGGTCGGGATCAGCAGGCCGGTGGACGGCAACTCGAAGTCAAAGTCGAAGGAGGTCGTGACCGAGAACAGGTCGAACACGCCCAGCGTTGCAGTCATCGCAATGCGCAGCGAGTTGCTGTCGAAGTCGAGCTTGAACGCGTTCGGGTTGCTGCCGATGGGGATGCTCAGCCCGCCGCCCGGCAGCTTGCTGAAGTCCACGTAGGCGCTGGGCACCGGGTACTTGCCCAGGAAGGCGCCGTTGAAACCGAGCTTGACGTCGGTGGCCTGCAGCGTGAGGTAGGGGTCGGTGCCGACCAGGCCGGCCAGGCCCGCGCTGGCCGTAAAGGCGTAGAACTTGCCCGGCAGCGAAACCCCGGCGCCCAGAGTGGGCGTGAGCATCGCCAGCGCGAAGTCCAGGTTGTCGATGGCGAAGCCGATCGCGTCCTTGTTGGGCGTGTCGTTGGCGTCGATGACGCCGTCGCCGTTGGTGTCGCGCCGGTAGGGGCCGTTGATGCCGGCGAAAGCGTTGACGTTCTTGCCGGCGACGACCAGCACGTCGGCCGGAATCGACAGGTTGAGACCGACAGCGTTGAAGTTGACGTCATCGACCGTCTGCTTCTGGAAGGTGAAGCCGCCCGACAGGCTGACGATACCGGCCACGCTGGCCTTGGCCTGGCCGACCGTGGCGCTGATGATCTGATTGCCGGCGGTCAGCGTGACGGGCGTGCCGCCGGTGGCAATGGCGTGGCCGCCGCCGACGGAGAAGTCGATGACGTAGAGCGGGTTGCTGCTGGTGTTGATCTCGACGAGGGCGTCGTTGATCGAGAAGGTGATGAACTGGTCGAAACCGACAAAGCCGATCTGCTGGGCCGAGGCCTTGAGCGCCGTGAACTTGGTACCGACGACGACATTGGCTGCCGGGTTCAGCACGTCGGGCATGGCCTTGTAGAGGCCCAGCGCGAAGTCAAAGTCGTTGACGGTGAAGCCGATGGCGTTCGGGTTGGTCGCGTCGCCGCCAACGCCGACGAAGGCGTGCACATCGCTCGCGCCGATCTCGATGGCGCGCATCTTCACGTTCGGGATGCTGATGCCCAGTGGGCCCTTGACGGTCAGCGCAACGTCGTCGGCCTTGCGGAAGGCGAAGTTTCCGTCGACATGGACGAACTGGCTGATGGTGAGCCGGGCGTCCGTCAGGCTCGCACCGATGACGTTGCCCGACATGTCCAGCACGACGGGCGCGCCACCGGTGGGCACGTTGAAGCCGGCGCTGCCGCCGGCCGTGAAGTCGATGGGCCGGGCGATGCCGCTGGCCGTGTTCAGCTCGATGTCGACGTTCGTGGCCGACAGTTCGAAGTCCTTGGGGTCGAAGCCGTAGACGCCGATGGAGTCCGCGTGGGCCTTCAGCGCCGTGTACTTGATACCGCCGGCATTGACCATCAGCAGGCCGAGGTCCACGCCCTGCACGCCCAGTCCGTAGAGCTGGCTGGTCTGGTCCTGGAAGCGCCTGGTGCGATCCAGGCCGCCGTCCGCGTAGCCGACGAAAACGTCGACGTTGCTGGTGCCGACCGTGAAGCCGCGGGCGTTCAGGATGGGCAGGCCCAGCGTGTTGCGCAGGCCGGTGAAGCTGGCCTTCTGGAAGGCGAAGCTGCCCTGGATGAGCACGAAGTCGGAGATAGCCAGCGTCGCCTGAGCGGCGGACAGCAGCAGGCGCTCGCCGGAGAAGTTCAGCGTGACCGGGTCGGCGCCAGTGGGCAGGTCCAGCGCGCGGCTGCCGGCGAAGTTCAGCGGCGTGACGAGGCCGCCTACGCCCGGCGAGGCGCTGTTGTATTCGATGTGGACGTCGCTGGCGCTGAGCGTGAAGTCGTGTTCGTCGACGCCGTAGATGGAGACGTTGCTGGCGTCGGCACGCAGCGCGCGGTAGGTCTTGCCGGCCTGGTCCTTCACGCTGAGGAAGCCGAAGCTCAGGTTGGTGACGCCGAAGCCGTAGAGGCTGCCGGCCTGGTCGGCGAAGGACTTGCTTGGGTCGATGCCGCCGTCCGCGTAGCCGACGAAGGCGTCGATGCCGCTGCCGGCGATGGAGAAGCCCTTGGCGCCTTGCACCGGGATGAGGCCGCTGCCGGCGCGCAGCGTGTTGCCGAAGTCGGCCTTCTGGAAGCCGATGGCGCCACGGAAGTAGAGGAAGTCCGAGACCTTGAGCACCGCCTCGCGGGCGAACACGCCGATGCGGTCGCCGCCGCGGAAGTCCAGCGCGATCGCGCCGGCCGATCCGAGGGCCAGGCCACCGGTGCCGAAGCTGCGCACGAAGTCGATGCTGCGGCCCTGGGCGTCGGCGCGGTTGATCTCGAGCTGCAGGTCGCTGGCGCTGAGTTCGAAGTCGTTGGGATCGAAGCCGTACAGCGCGACGTGCGCCAGGTTGGCCTTGGCCGCCGTGTACGACTGGCCGCCAGCCTTGGCGATGAGGATGCCGAAGTCGGCGTTGCTTACGCCGAATCCGTAGAGGTGGCTGGACTGCTGATCGGGCGTCTTGCTGGTGTCGAAGCCGCCGTCTGCATAGCCGACAAATACGCTGACGCCCTGGCCGGTGATGGCCAACATGGACGTGGCCGTGACCTGCTGCGGCAGGCCGGTGGAGGTGGCCAGCGTGATGGGCGCGGTGGGCGAGTACTTCTCGAAGCCGATGCGACCGGAGAGGTAGGCGAAGTCGAACAACTGCAGCGTGATGTCACCTTCGACCCGCACCAGCTCGCCAGCGGCGCCGTCCAGCGCAATGTCCACCGTCTGGCCGGGGCCGATCAGCACGGTCAGCGGCGCGGCGGAGAAATCGATGACGCGGTCGTTGGCGCGGCCGGCCTGGTTCAGCTCCACGGTCAGGTTGCGTACCGTGGGCAGCAGGTCGGAGAGGCCCACGAAACCGGCCGAGGTCGCGTTGGCCTGTAGCGCCGTCCACTTGCGGCCGGGCTCGGCCTGCGAGCTGACCAGGGCCAGGGCCAGGTCGACGCCAGCGATCTGCAGGCCGGCGGCGTCCGCCGTGCCGCCGTTGACGCCGGCGAAGACGGTGACGTTGTCCAGGCCGAAGGTCAGCACGTCGACGGCGATGCTTTGGGCCGGCAGCGTGCGCGTGGCGGCCAGCGTGACAGTGGTGCTGCGCTTCTCAACCGCAAAGCCACCTGTGACCTGCACGAAGCCGAAAGCGTCCAGCGTCAGTGTGCCGGTGGCGCTCAGCATCGGGCCGTTGGCGCCCGGCATGTCGAACGTGATGCCGCTGGCCGGGCCCGTGGCGACGGTCATGGCCGTGGCACCACTGGCGTAGTCGACCACCGCAGGCTTGGCGCCGGCCGGCACGACCTGCGATGCACGGTTGACCAGCACATGGACGTTGTTGGCCTGTAGCGTCAGCCCATCGGGCATCCCCACCAAGCCCACCTGGGCAGCAGTGGCTTCTAGCGAGGTCCACTTGCGCGGCGTGCCGCTGACACCCCCATTGCCCACCACTTCGCTGATGAGGGCCAGGCCGAAGTTGCCGCCGGTCAGCTCCAGGCCTACCTGGTCGGCCGTGCCGCCGTTGATGCCTGCGAAGGCGCGCACGTTGCTGGCGCCGATGGTCAGCAGGCGGGCATTGACCGTGGCGGGCGCGGCAGTCTGCACGCCTTGCGCGTTTGTCGCGGCGGACAGCGTGACGGTCTGGTCGCGCTGCTCGATAGCGAAACCGCCGCTGACCTGGAAGAAGCCGAAGGCGTCCAGCGTCAGCGTGCCGTTGGCCTTGAGGATCTTGCCCTCGCTGCCTGCCATGTCCAGCGTCAGCGTGTTGCCCGGGCCAGTCGACACGACGAGGTTTTGGGCCGCGTAGTCGACGACCTTGTCGTTCAGCGCCTTGGCCTGGTTGATGCGCAGCGCCAGGTCGGTACCTGTCAGCGTCAGGCCGTCGATGCCCACCAGGCCGACGCTGCCGGCGCTGGCCTGCAGGCTGGTCCAGCTGCGCGTCGGCGTCGCCTTGCTGGACTGCAGAGCCAGCGCGAATTCGAGGTTGGTGAGCGCCAGGCCCACGCGGTCGGGCGAGTTGCCGTTGACACCGGCAAAACCGTTGATGCCGGCGCCGCCCACCGTCAGCAGCCGGGTCTGGACCGTGCTGCCGTCGGCCAGCACGACAGAGGAGTCCTTGCTCTCGATGGCGAAGCCGCCGCTGGCCTGCACGAATCCGAAGGCATCCAGCTGCAGGTTGCCGCTGGCCTTGAGGATCTTGCCATCGCCGCCGACCATTGTGAGGGTCAGCGTGTCGGCCGGGCCGGTGGTGACGACGAGGTTCTGCGCCGCGTAGTCGGCCACCGCATCGTTGAGCTGCTTGGCCTGGTTGACCTGGATGCTGAGGTTGCTGCCGGCCAGCGTCAGGCCATCGATGCCGACCAATGCAACGCTGCCGACGCTGGCCTGCAAGCTGGTCCAGCTGCGCGTCGGCGTCGCCTTGCTGGACTGCAGGGCCAGCGCGAATTCGGCGCCAGTCAACGTCAGGCCGACGCGGTCGGCCGAGTTGCCGTTGTTACCCGCGAAGCCGCTGATGCCGCTGCCGCCGAAGGTCAGCAGGCGGGTCTGCACCGTCGACCCATCGGCCAGGACCAGCGTCGAATCCTTGCTCTCTATGGCGAAGCTGCCATCCAGTTGCACGAAGCCAAACGCGTCCAGCGTCAGGTGGCCGCTGGCCTTGAGGATCTTGCCCTCGCTGCCGGCCATGTTGAGCGTCAGCGTGTCGCTCGGGCCGGTCGCCACGACCAGGTTCTGCGCCGCGTAGTCGGCCACCGAGTCGTTCAACTGCTTGGCCTGGTTCAGCTGAATGGACAGATTGGTGCCCGACAGCGTCAGGCCGTCGATGCCCACCAGCGCCACGCTG
>JACPYV010000048.1 GCA_016195825.1 Burkholderiales bacterium
CCCATACCGGCGGTGATGAACAGCATATTGGCGCCGGCGATGGATTCGCGGATTCGCGCTTCGGCTTCCTCGGCCGCAGCTTTGCCCATTTCGGGTTTGGCGCCGGCGCCGAGACCGGAGGTGCCGAGTTGCAGCAATTGATCCGCCTTGGAGCGGTTCAGCGCCTGCGCGTCGGTATTGGCGCAGATGAATTCCACGCCTTGAACGCCCTGGGCGATCATGTGGTCCACGGCGTTGCCGCCGCCACCACCGACCCCGATCACCTTGATTTGGGTGCCTTGGTCAAACTCTTCGATCATCTCGATGGGCATATCAAACCTCCTACTGCAATTGTGCCTTGAGCACACTGAAAATGACTAGTTGCTGAAACAAATTTTTGATGATTCGTGGGGGTCAAAAATTCCCCATGAACCAGTCTTTGACGCGGCCGAGCAGGGTTTGCACCGAGCCGGCCTGCTGTGCGGCCTTGAAACCCCGACTGCGCGACAACCGGGCTTCTTCGAGCAAGCCCATCACGGTAGCCGAACGGGGGTTGGCCACCATGTCGTAAAGGGCTCCTGAATAGGTGGGAAGACCGCGGCGCACGGGTTTCAGGAAAATGTCCTCGGCGAGTTCCACCATGCCCGGCATGACGGCCGAGCCGCCGGTCAACACGATGCCGGAGGACAACAATTCCTCATACCCGCTCTCGCGAATGACCTGATGCACCAGGGAAAAGATTTCCTCGACGCGTGGTTCGATGACACCGGCCAGCGCCTGCTTGGACAGCATGCGGGGGCTGCGGTCGCCCAGGCCGGGCACTTCCACCTGATCGGACGGGTCGGCCAGCAGTTGCTTGGCGACGCCGTGCTCGACCTTGATTTCCTCGGCATCCTTGGTCGGCGTGCGCAGCGCCATGGCGATATCGCTGGTGATCAGGTCGCCAGCAATGGGTATGACGGCGGTATGGCGGATGGAGCCGCCGGTGAATATCGCGACATCTGTCGTGCCGGCACCGATATCCACCAGCGCCACCCCCAGGTCACGCTCGTCGGCGGTCAGAGCGGCGTGGCTGGACGCGCTGGGGTTCAAAACCAGCTGGTCGACCTCCAGACCACAGCGGCGCACGCATTTGACGATGTTTTCGGCAGCACTTTGCGCGCCGGTCACGATATGGACCTTGACCTCGAGCCGGCCGCCGCTCATGCCGATGGGCTCTTTCACCTCGTGGCCGTCGATGACGAATTCCTGCGGCTCGACCAGCAAAAGGCGCTGGTCGTTGGGGATATTGATGGCCTTGGCGGTTTCGACGACGCGGGTGACATCGACCGGCGTGACCTCCTTGTCACGCACGATGACCATGCCGGTGGAGTTCTGGCCGCGGATATGGCTGCCGGTGATCCCCGTGTAAACCCGCGATATTTTGCAGTCGGCCATCATTTCGGCCTCTTTCAAGGCCTGCTGGATGGACTGCACGGTGGCGTCGATATTCACGACGACACCGCGCTTCAAGCCATGCGATGGCGCGACACCCAGGCCGGCAATGCGCAAATCCCCCCCCGGCAAAACCTCGGCCACCACGGCCATGATCTTGGCGGTTCCGATATCCAGCCCGACGACCAAATCCTTGTATTCCTTGGCCATGTCCGTCCTCAGCGTTTTCTATTTACGGGTTTCCCCGGAGTTTGTGTCGTCACGCCGCGCAGCCTGACCGCGTAGCCGTCGGCATGGCGCAGGTCGGCGGACAGCAGCGGGCTGCGGTAGGTCGCCGTGACCTGCGTGATGGATTGGGTGAACCGGCCGAAGCGCCCGACGATCTCCGCCTCGCTGCCGCGGCCCAGCTCGATGGCGGCGCCGCTGCCCAGGGTGGCACGCCAGGAGCCGCGACCGGACAGGTCCAGGCGCTCGATGCTCTCGCCCAGTTTCTCGGCGGCCGGCGTCAGGGCGCGCCACATCTGCAACATCGTGCCGGCGGCGTTGGCCGGACCGGCCAGCACGGGCAAGTCTTCATCCTCGACGTCGCCCAAGTTGGCCTGGAAGACCTCGCCGAAGCTGTTGACCAGCGCGCGCTCGGCGCTGGCCTCGGTGGCGGAGTCAGCGCCGTCGGTGCGCGCTTCCCAGTAGGCGGCGGCGCGGTGCTCCTCCAGGCTGACCTTGAGCCGCATTGGCCAGACGCGATGCAGTTGTGCATGACGCACCCAGGGCACGGCCTCGAAGGCAGCCCGGCCGTCCTTCAGGTTCATGCTGAGGAAGGAGCCGCTCAACCGCGGTAGCGCGTTGGCGCGCAACGATGCGACGCTGTTGCGGCTCACGTCGCCCTCCACCTGGATGGCGCGGAAGTTGAACGACGGCAGCCGCACCACCCAGCGCACCGCCGCCCACGCGGCCGTCACCACCATCGCGGCCACGAGCAGCGCCGACACCGCATTCATCAGGCGGACGTCGGGCGGGAGCGCGGCGGTGGCAACGGCGGAGTTCATGTCCTGTCGAGTCGAGCCTGTGACAGCAGCCAAAGACACAGCTGCGGGTAGGCGATGCCCACGGCCTGTGCGGCCTTGGGCACCAGCGAGTGCGAGGTCATGCCAGGGCTGGTGTTCATCTCCAGCAGGAAGGGCTTCATGTCGCTCTTCCTCAGCATCAGGTCGGCGCGACCCCAGCCGCGACAGCCCAGCAGGCGGTAGGCGTGCAACACCAGTTGCCGGATCTCGGCTTCCAGTGCCGCGGGCAGCGAGCCGAACAGGTATTGCGTCGTGTCGGTCTCGTACTTGTTCGCGAAGTCGTAGTTGCCGGCCTCGGCGCGGATCTCGATGACCGGCAGCGCGACGGCGCCCTCGCCTTCCCCCAGCACGGCGCAGGTCAGCTCGGGACCTTCGATGCACTGCTCGAACAGCAGCTCGTCGTCGAAGCCCAGCGCCAGCTCCACAGCGCCCTGCATGTCGGAGTAGCCCGCGGCCTTGGTGATGCCGATGCTGCTGCCCTCGTGCGGCGGCTTGACGACGACGGGCAGGCCCAGCGTGTCGGGAATCTGGCGGATGCGCTCGCGTGTCAGCTCGGCGCGCGTGAGTGCCAGGTATTGCGGCGTCGGCAGCGCATCGACAGACCACAGCCGCTTGGTCATGGTCTTGTCCATCGCCACGCCGGATGCCGTCACGCCAGAGCCGGTGTAAGGGATGCCCAACCATTCGAGCGCACCCTGGATGGTGCCGTCCTCGCCACCGCGGCCGTGCAGCGCGATGAAGGCGCGCGCAAAACCTTCGTCCTTCAGCGCCTGCAGCGGCCGGTCGGCCGGGTCGAAGGCGTGGGCGTCGACGCCGATGGACTGCAGCGCGGCCAGGACACCCTGGCCGCTCATCAGCGACACCGGCCGCTCGGCACTGGTGCCGCCAAACAGCACGGCGACGCGACCGAGACTGCTGGCGTCGATGTTCAGGTCGATCGGCGAGTTCATGCCGAAGCTCCTTCCGAGAAGTGCGCCGCGACACGCCCAGGCAGGCTGCTCATCGAGCCTGCACCCATGCCGATGACCACGTCACCGTCGCGGGTCAGCGCGGCCAGCGCAGCCGGCATGTCGGCCACGGTCGCAACGAAGTGGGGGGTGCCGACGGCCTGTGCCAGCGCAGTGCCGGTGGCGCCTTCGATGAGCGACT
This sequence comes from Burkholderiales bacterium, assembly GCA_016195825.1. Classification (GTDB taxonomy): domain Bacteria; phylum Pseudomonadota; class Gammaproteobacteria; order Burkholderiales; family Burkholderiaceae_C; genus Pelomonas. The sequence goes on from JACPYV010000048.1 coordinate 3,627, forward strand.
CGCCGGCCGAATAGACCTCGGTCAACAGCACCACGTCGGAGCCACCCATCACCCGCACGAAGTCGGCAAAGCAGTCCCGCGTGCGCGTGTAGCGGTGCGGCTGAAAGGCCAGCACCAGGCGCCGGCCCGGGTAGGCACCACGCGCGGCGGCGAGCACCGCGGCCATCTCGACCGGGTGGTGGCCGTAGTCGTCGATCAGCGTGAAGCGGCCGCCATCGGCCGCCGGCCATTCGCCGTGCTTCTCGAAGCGCCGGCCCACGCCGGAGAAGTTCGCCAGTGCCTTCAGGATGTCAGCGTCCGCGCAGTCCAGCTCGGTCGCGATCGCGATGGCCGCCAGTGCGTTGCGCACGTTGTGCTCGCCGGCGAGGTTGAGCAGCACGTCGAAGTCCGCCTGCCCTTCGCGCTGGCAGGTGAAGCGCATTTGCGCGCCGGCCAGCGCCTGCACGTTGACCGCGCGCACGCTGACGCCAGCGGACAGGCCGTAGCTGACGACCGGCCGCTCGATGTGGCTCAGGATGGCCTGCACGCCGGTGTCGTCCGCGCAGACCACGGCCGCACCGTAGAACGGCATGCGATGCAGAAACTCGATGAAGGCCGCGTGCAACCGTTCGACCGAGTGGCCGTAGGTGTCCATGTGGTCTTCGTCGATGTTGGTGACGACGGCCAACACGGGGCTGAGCTTCAGGAAGGACGCGTCGCTCTCGTCCGCCTCCACGACGATGAACTCGCCACGGCCCAGGCGCGAGTTCGCACCGGCCGCGTTGAGCTTACCGCCGATGACGAAGGTCGGGTCCAGCCCGGCCTCGACCAGGATGGCGGTGACGAGCGAGGTGGTCGTCGTCTTGCCATGCGTACCGGCGATGGCGATGCCGCGGCGCAGCCGCATCAGCTCCGCCAGCATGACGGCGCGTGGCACCACTGGCACCTGGCGGCCGCGCGCGGCCTGCACCTCGGGGTTGTCGGCGGCAACGGCCGTGCTGGTGACCAGGGCCTGGGCGTCACCGATGTTGGGCGCCGCGTGGCCGATCTCCACGCGCAGGCCCAGCGCGCGCAGCCGCTCGGTCGTCGCGCTCTCGACCGCGTCCGAGCCACTGACCGTGAAGCCCAGGTTGTGCAGGATCTCGGCGATGCCGCTCATGCCGGCGCCGCCGATACCCACGAAATGCAGTCGTTGAACCGCGTGCTTCACTTGACCATTCCTTCGATTTCGTCGGCCACGCGCGCAGCGGCACGCGGGCGGGCCAGCGCGCGGGCCTTGTCGCCCATGGACGTCAGCGCCGGTCGCTCAAGGCCGGCAATCAGCGCGTGCAGGCGCTGCGGCGTCAACTCGGCCTGAGGCAGGTGGATGGCCGCGCCGTGCTGGGCCATGAAGACGGCGTTGTCGCGCTGGTGCGAGGTGGTGCTGACGACCAGCGGCACCAGGACGGCCGCGCTGCCGGCGGCACAGAGCTCGCTGACGGTGATGGCGCCGGCGCGGCAGATGACGACGTCGGCATCGGCCAGCGCCGCTGCCATGTCCTCGATGAACGGGGCGACATCGGCCGGCACGCCGGCGGCGATGTACGCCTGCTGCACTTCGGCCAGATTGGCAGCCCCGGTCTGGTGGCGCACCGTGGGCCGCTCGGCCACGGGCCACAGCGCCAGCGCGGCGGGCACGGCTGCATTGATGGCGCGCGCACCCAGCGAGCCGCCGACCACCAGCAGCCGCAGCGGCCCCATGCGCGGCAGCAGCCGCTCAGCCGGCGCGGGCAGCGCCTCGATTTCGGCGCGCACCGCGTTGCCGGTGACGACGGCCTTGCGCGTGGACGCGGCGGCAGCGCCGTCGAAGCCAAAGGCGATGCGGCGCGCAAAAGGCTTGAGCGCGTTGTTGCTCATCAGCATCGCGGCGTCGGCATTGATCAGCATCAGCGGCCGGCGGGTGAGGAAAGCCATCAGCCAGCCCGGCACGCAGACATAGCCGCCCATGCCCAGCACGGCCGTTGCACCGCGCTGCGCGAACACGCGCCGGGCCTGGCCCATGGCCTTGAGGAAGCCGGTGATGCCGCGCAGCATGTGCCCGAGGCCCTTGCCCCGCAGGCCGGAGAACGCCAGCGCATCCAGCGCCAGCCCCTTGGCCGGCACGAGCTTGTGCTCCATGCCCGCCTCGGTGCCTATCCAGGACACGGTCCAGCCGCGGCGCTGCATTTCCTCAGCCACGGCCAGGCCCGGGATGATGTGGCCGCCGGTGCCGGCGGCCATGATGACCAGGTGATTGCCGCTCACGAGCGCCCACCTCTCATCATTTGCCGGTGCTGATGTCGGCCCGCGCGCTTCGCTTGCTTCACGTCGTTTTGCGACATGAACCCGCTCCAAATAAGCAAGCCTCCCGCTGCGCGGGCGGCGGCCATCACCACGCCGATGGCCTTCATGCGCGGCCTCCGCGCATGAGTTGCCTGTTTTCCAGATCGATCCGCAGGACCACGGCCAGCGCCACGCAGTTCATCAGGATGGCCGAGCCACCAAAGCTCATCAGCGGCAGCGTCAGCCCCTTGGTGGGCAGCGCGCCCAGGTTCACGCCCATGTTGATGAAGGCCTGGCCACCCATCCAGATGCCGATGCCCTGCGCGTACAGGCCCGCGAACACGCGGTCCAGCGCGATGGCCTGGCGGCCGATCAGGAAGCAGCGGCGGGTCAGCCAGAAGAAGGCCAGGATCACCACGGCCACGCCGGCAAAGCCCAGCTCCTCGCCGATGACGGCGAGCAGGAAGTCGGTATGCGCTTCTGGCAGGTAGTGCAGCTTCTCCAGGCTGCTGCCCAGGCCCTGGCCAAACCACTCACCACGGCCGAAGGCGATAAGGCTGTGAGTGAGCTGGTATGCCTTGCCCTGGGCGTACTTCTCGTCCCACGGGTTGAGGTAGGCAAAGATGCGCTCGCGGCGGAACTCGCTGAAAGTGATCATCAGCGTGAACGCGCCCACCAGCACCAGCGTGATCAGCAGGAACATGCGGCCGTTGACGCCGCCCAGGAACAGGATACCCATCGCAATCGCAGCGATGACCATGAAGGCGCCCATGTCCGGCTCGGCCAGCAGCAGCAGACCGATGAAGGCCAGCGAGATCGCCATCGGCGTGACGGCCTGGAAGAAGTTCTCCCGAGCGTCCATCTTGCGCATCATGTAGTTGGCCGCGTACAGCGCGATGCCGAACTTGGCCAACTCCGACGGCTGGAAGTTCATGACGCCCAGCGGGATCCAGCGCCGCGCGCCGTAGACCACCTTGCCGATGCCCGGAACCAGCACGCCCACCAGCAGCACCAGCGCGGCGACGAACACCCACGGCGCCCAACGCTCCCAGATCGCGACGGGGATCTGCACGGTGACCAGGCCCGCGACCAGCGCGAAGCCGATGGCTACCATGTGGCGCGTCAGGAAATGCGTGGGCAGGTACTTGGCGAAGCGCGGGTTGTCCGGCATCGCGATGGACGCCGAATAGACCATCAGCAGGCCGAAGGCCATCAGCGACAGCACGACCCACACGAGCGTGATGTCGAAGCCCTGCAGCTGCGTCGGCCGGCCGGCCGAGGTGGACACCCAGTCGCGCACGGGCACGGCGGGCGCCGACTCCTCGCCGCCGCGTTTCCACAGGCCTTGCAGACGCGCCGCAAATGCATTCACAGCGTCACCCCGCGCTCGTCGGCCAGCTGCTGCACCGCCGCGACGAAGACCTCGGCGCGGTGGGCGTAGTTGCGGAACATGTCCAGGCTGGCACAGGCGGGCGACAGCAGCACGCTGTCGCCGCTTTGTGCCTGGCTCAAACACCAGGCGGTGGCGGCTTCCAGCGTCGCGTGGTGCTGCAGCGGCACGCCGCTGTGGACGAGCGCGGCTTCGATCTGCGGCGCGTCACGACCGATCAACGCGACGGCGCGGGCGTGCCGAGCAACGCCCTCGGCCAGCGGCGCGAAGTCCTGACCCTTGCCATCGCCTCCGAGGATCAGCACCAGCCTGGCCGGCGCGCGGTCGGCACCCAGGCCGGAGATCGCAGCGACGGTGGCACCGACGTTGGTGCCCTTGGAGTCGTCATAGAACTCGACGCCGTCGATGCTGCCGATGGGCTCGACGCGGTGCGGCTCGCCGCGGTACTCGCGCAGACCGTGCAGCATGGGCGCCAGCTCGCAGCCGGCAGCCGTCGCCAGCGCCAGGGCTGCCAGCGCATTGGCCGCGTTGTGGCGGCCGCGCACGCGCAGCGCATCGGCGGGCATCAGGCGCTGGATGAGGAGCGGCTCTTCCTCGTCGCCCTTCTTGCGCTTGATCGTCGGGTCCAGTTCGCGGGCGCGCACCAGCCAGGTCAGGCCGCCCTCTTCAACCAGGCCGAAGTCGCCCGGCGCCTTCGGGACGTTCAGGCCGAAGCGCACGACATGGCGCGACACCGTGCGGCCCGGCTTGCCGCGGCTGCCCTTGACGAACACCGATGCGGGGACCAGCCCCTCGACCGCCACGTCGTCGCGGTTGACGACGATGACGGACTGGCGGCCGAAGATGCGCGCCTTCGCCTGGCCGTAGGCGGCCATGTCGCCGTGCCAGTCCAGGTGGTCCTGCGTCAAGTTCAGAACGGCACCGGCGGTGGGCTCGAAGCTGGCCACGCCATCCAGCTGGAAGCTGGACAACTCCAGCACCCAGACCTCGGGCAGCGTCTCGAACACCGGGCCACGTGGCGGCGGGGGATCGATGGGCAGGGGCGCATCCTCTTGCGGCGGCGCCACCGGCTCTTCGGGGGGCATTTCAGCGGACACCTCGGCCGCCTCTTCGCCGGTGTCGGCGTCGACGGGCTCGACGGACTGCGCGACGACCTCGGGCGGCACCTCAATCGGCACCGGATCGGGCTCCCTGGCCAGCGCCTCGGTCAACGTGTCCAGCAGCGTGGGGCCGATGTTTCCGGCGATCGCCACGCGCTTGCCGGAGCGCTCGGCGAGCAGGCCGGTCATGCAGGTGGTGGTGGTCTTGCCGTTGGTGCCGGTGATGGCCAGCACCGCGGGGGCGTAGCCATGTTGGGCCTTCAACGCGGCCAGCGCGTCGGCAAACAAGTCCAGCTCGCCGCGCACGGCCGGGCCGTGTTGGTAGACGGCAGCCAGGCGCGCGTCCAGTGGCGACAGACCAGGGCTTTTCAGCACCGCGTTGAAGCTGCCCGTCACCTCTGCCGTCAACTCGCCCGTGATGAAGGCTGCCGTGTTACCCAAGGCGCCCAGCTGCGGCGGCTGCGCGCGTGAATCCCACACCGTGACCCGCGCGCCGAACCGCGCGCACCAGCGGGCCATCGCGAGACCTGAGTCCCCGAGGCCCAGCACGAGCACGCGCTGTTCGTTGAGTTGCGGCAGGTCCAGCTTCATGTGGGCTACCGGAGCTTCAAGCTGGCCAGGCCGATGAGGCACAGCAGCATGGTGATGATCCAGAAGCGGATGACGACCTGCGTCTCGTTCCAGCCGCTCTTCTCGAAGTGATGGTGCAGCGGTGCCATCTTGAAGATGCGCCGGCCTTCGCCGAAACGCTTCTTCGTGAACTTGAACCAGCTGACCTGCAGCATCACCGACAGCACTTCGGCCACGAAGATGCCGCCCATGATGCCCAGCACGATTTCCTGGCGCGTGATGACGGCCAGCGTGCCCAGGCCACCGCCCAGCGACAGCGCGCCCACGTCACCCATGAAAACCTGCGCCGGGTGGGCGTTGAACCACAGGAAGGCCAGGCCCGCGCCGGCCATGGCGGCGCAGAAGATCAGCAGCTCGCCGGCCCCGGGGATGTAGGGCAGCAGCAGGTATTTGGAGAACACCGACGAGCCGGTCAGGTAGGCGAACAGGCCTAGCGCCGAGCCCACCAGCACGACGGGCATGATGGCCAGGCCGTCCAGGCCGTCGGTGAAGTTGACCGCGTTGCTGGTGCCGACGATGACGAAGTAGGCCAGCGCCACGAAGCCCCAGACGCCCAGCGGCATGCTGACCGTCTTGAAGAACGGGATCAGCAGGTCGGCCTTGGGCGGCAGCTCGGTCGAGAAGCCGCTGGACACCCAGCGGAAGAACAGCTGCACGACGCCGAGGAACGAGGTTTCCGACACGCTGAATGCCAGGTACAGCGCCGCGAACAGCCCGATCAGCGACTGCCAGAGGAACTTCTCGCGGCTGCGCATGCCTTCCGGGTTCTTGTCGACGACCTTGCGCCAGTCGTCCACCCAGCCGATGGCGCCGAAGCCCATGGTCACGATCATGACCACCCAGACGAAGCGGTTGCTCCAGTCGAACCACAGCAGCGTGGACACACCGATGCCGATGAGGATGAGCACGCCGCCCATCGTGGGGGTGCCGCTCTTGGCCAGGTGCTGCTGCACGCCATAGGCACGGATAGGCTGGCCGATCTTCATGGCCGTGAGGCTGCGGATGACCCAGGGCCCGAAGGCCAGGCCGATCAGCAGCGCCGTCATCGCGGCCATCACCGCGCGGAAGGTGATGTACTGGAATATGCGAAGAAAGCCCAGGTCGGGGTAGAGGCCCTGCAGCCACTGGGCGAGGCTAAGCAGCATGCGGGTCTCCGTCGGTTGCGGTTTGCAGGGCAGCGACCACTTGTTCCATCTTCATGAAGCGCGAGCCCTTGACCAGGGTCTGGGCCACGTCGGGTTGTTCTTGCAGGGCGGCGATCAGCGCTGCTGTGGTGTCGAAGGCACGGGCGCGCGGGCCGTAGGCTGTGGCCGTGTCGCGGGCGGCGCTGCCGGCCGTCCACAGGTGGGCGATGCCACGCTCGGCCGCGTAGGCGCCGACCTCGCGGTGGAAGGCCGGGCCGTCATTGCCGACCTCGCCCATGTCGCCCAGCACCAGCCAGCCGTCACCGGGCATACCGGCCAGCAAGTCGATGGCGGCGCGCACGCTGTCAGGGTTGGCGTTGTAGCTGTCGTCGATGAGCGTCAGGCCGCCACGGTAGGTCTTCAGCTCCGAGCGGCCCTTGACCGCGCGGAAGGCTTCCAGGCCCTGCGCGATGGCGGTCAGCGGGGCGCCAGCGGCGAGCGCACAGGCGGCCGCCCCCAACGCGTTGCGCACGTTGTGCTCGCCGGCCATGTGCAGCGCGACGGGCGCAGTGCCGGCGGGCGTGTGCAGCTCCAGCGCCCAGTGCGTGCCCATCCAGGCCGCATCGCCGGTCACGTCGGCTTCGCCGCGCAGGGCGAAGCTGAGGTGCGGGCGGTTGCCAGCCAGCTCCAGCCAGATCGGCGCGCAGGCATCCTCTGCCGGGAAGATGGCGCAGCCGCTCGGGGCCAGGGCCTCGATGACGGCGCCGTTCTCCCGCGCGACGGCCTCGACCGTCGCCATGAACTCCTGGTGCTCGCGCTGGGCGTTGTTCACCAGGGCCACCGTCGGCTGCGTCATCGCGGCCAGCGGCGCGATCTCGCCAGGATGGTTCATGCCCAGCTCGACGACAGCCGCACGGTGGCTGACCTCGTCGTCATGGCGCAGGCGCAGCAGCGTCAGCGGCACGCCGATGTCGTTGTTGTAGTTGCCCTCAGTGGCCAGCGCATCGTCGCCCACCCAGGCGCGCAGGATGCTGGCGATCATCTGCGTCGTCGTGGTCTTGCCATTGCTGCCGGTGACGGCGATGACGGACAGCTGCTGCTGGCGGCGCCAGGCAGCAGCGAGCTGGCCCAGAGCGGCCTTGGCGTCGGTCACCAGCAGGCCGGGCAGACCGGCTTCGGCGAGGCCGCGCTCGGCGAGCGCAGCCACCGCGCCGGACGCCTTGGCCTGAGCCAGGAAGTCGTTCGCGTCGAAGCGCTCACCGCGCAGCGCGACGAACAGGTCACCGACGCGCAGCGTGCGCGTGTCGCTGTGCACGCGGGCGAAGGGGGTCGAGCCGTCGCCCACCAGCGTCGAGCCGGGCAGCAGCGCCTGCGCCTGCGCCAGGTTCAGAAACATGTTGGCCCCTCGTCCGATGAATCCGTCGGCCGGTCCCCCGAAGGGAAGCTCGCTGGCTGGGGGCGGCCCTGCGCTGCGCGGCTCACAGCCCCGCCCTTTCCAGCAGCGCCGCGCGCGCCTCGGCAACGTCGGAGAAGGGTCGGCGCACGCCCATGACCTCCTGGTAGTCCTCGTGCCCCTTGCCGGCGACGAGCACGATGTCGCGCGCGCCGGCCTCGGCGATGGCCGCACGGATGGCTTCCTCGCGGGCTTCGATGACGGTGGCTCCCGGCGCACTGGCGGTGATGTCAGCCAGGATCTGCGCCGGCGCCTCGGTGCGCGGGTTGTCGGTGGTCACGACGACGCGACCCGACAGGCGCGCTGCGATGGCCCCCATCTGCGGCCGCTTGCCCCGATCGCGGTCGCCGCCGCAGCCGAACACGCAGACCAGTTGGCCGCCGCGTGCCGTTGCCAGGCTCTGCAAGGCCGACAGCGCCTTGTCCAGCGCATCCGGCGTGTGGGCGTAGTCCACGACGACCTGCGGCAGCTCGCGGCCGTTGCCCACGCGCTGCATGCGGCCTGGCACCGGCGTCACGCGGGACAGCGCGCGGGCCACGTCGGCCAGCGCGTGGCCTTGCGCACGCAGCGCGCCTGCCACGCCCAGCAGGTTGGCGGCGTTGTAGTCGCCAATCAGGCCGGTCCGCACGTCGACGGCTTCAGCCCCCTCGTGCAACGTGAAGGCCAGGCCCTCGGCGGTGTAGTGCAGGCCGCGCGCGGTGAGGCGTGCGTTGCTGCTTTCGATGCTGGTGCTCCAGACGTCCAACCCGCCCAGCTCCGCGGCCAGCGCGGCACCCTTGGCATCGTCGACGTTGATGACGGCGGCACGCAGCCCGGGGAAGCCGGGATCGGCGAACAGCGCCCGCTTGGCCGCCCAGTAGGCGTCCATGCTGCCGTGGTAGTCCAGGTGGTCCTGCGTGAAGTTGGTGAAGATGGCAACACGGATGGCGCTGCCAGCCAGCCGCCCCTCATTGAGCCCGATGCTGGACGCCTCGATGGCGCAGGCCGAGAAATCCTGGTCCCGCATGCGGGCGAACGCAGCCTGCAGCAGCACGGGGTCGGGCGTGGTCAGGCCGTTGTAGTCGAGCTTGGGCGGCTCGCCGATACCAAGCGTGCCGACCACGCCGCAGCGCCGGCCCAGGCCGGCCGAGGCCTGCGCGATCCACCAAACCGACGAAGTCTTGCCATTGGTGCCGGTGACGGCGATGACGTCCAGCACGTCGGTGGGCTTGCCGAAGAAGGTCGCGGCGATCTCGCCGGTGCGGGCCTTGAGGCCGGGCAGCGAGGCCACGCGCGCGTCGACGAAGCCGAAGCGCTCGACGTCGGAGTCTTCCACCAGGCAGGTGGACGCGCCCGCCGCCAGCGCTGCCGTGACGAACTCTCGGCCGTCTCGCGCATAGCCAGGCCAGGCGATGAAGGCATCGCCGGGTTGGACCGCGCGGCTGTCGGTGCGCAGCGTGCCAGTGCACCACTCGGCCAGCCAGCGGGCGGCGGCGTCGGGGGATTTCAGGCGTGTGAGCATCAGAAACTTTCCTCGACCGCGGTGGCCTTCTGGTTGGCGACGATCTGGCTCTTCACGTCCAGGTCGGGCGGCACGCCCAGCAGGCGCAGCGTCTGCGCAGTGACCTGACTGAACACCGGGCCGGCGACCTTGCCGCCGTAGTACACGCCGCCGGTCGGCTCATCGACCATCACGGCCACGACGATGCGCGGGTTGCTAATGGGCGCGATGCCGACGAACCACGAGCGGTACTTATGGCTGGCGTAGCCGCGGCCCTCCTGCTTGTGGGCCGTGCCGCTCTTGCCACCGATGCTGTAGCCCGGCACCTGGGCATCGGGCGCCGTGCCGCCGGGGCCGGCAGCGGCCTGCAGCATCAGCCGCAGGTCCTGGGTCACCTTGGGTGAGAACACGCGGATGCCGGCGACCGGGTGGTCGTGCGGCTGGCGCAGCATGCTGACGGGGATGATCTCGCCGTCGCGCGCGAACACGGTGTAGGCACGCGCCAGCTGGAACAGCGACGCCGACAGGCCGTAGCCGTAGCTCATGGTCGCCTGCTCGATGGGGCGCCAGGTCTTGTACGGGCGCAGCTTGCCGGTGATGGCGCCGGGGAAGCTGATCTGCGGCCGCTGGCCCAGGCCGATGGCCGTGAACATCTCGTGCATCTCGCGCGGCTGCATCTGCATCGCGAGCTTGGTGGCGCCGATGTTGCTGGAGAACTTGATGACCTCGCGCACCGGGATCACGCCGTGAGCGTGCGTGTCGCTGATGACCGCACCCTGGAAGGCGTACTTGCCGTTGCCAGTGTCGACCATGGTGTCCGGCGTGCTGCGGCCGGTCTCCATCGACAGCCCCGCGATGAAGGGCTTCATCGTCGAGCCGGGCTCGAACACGTCGGTCAGCGCGCGGTTGCGCAGTTGCTCGCCCGAGAGGTTCTGGCGGTTGCCCGGGTCGTAGCTCGGGTAGTTGGCCAGCGCCAGCACCTCACCGCTCTGCGCATCCAGCACGACCACCGAGCCGGCCTTGGCATGGTTTTCGGCCACCGCGTCGCGGATGCGCTGGTAGGCGAAGAACTGCACCTTGGAGTCGACGGACAGGTCGATGTCCTGGCCGTTGGCTGCGGGCACCACGTCGCCGATGTCTTCCACCACGCGGCCCAGCCGGTCGCGCACGACGGAGCGTGAACCGTCGCGGCCCTGTAGCTCCTTCTGGAAGGCCAGCTCGATGCCCTCCTGTCCGCGATCCTCCACGTTGGTGAAGCCCACCACATGGGCCGCCGCCTCGCCCTCGGGGTACTTGCGCCGGTACTCTCGGTCCTGGAATACGCCCTTCAGGCCCAGCGCCTTCACCTTGGCGGCGGTGTCGTCGTCGGACAGGCGCTTGAGCCAGACGAAACGCGTCTCCGGGTTGAGCTTGGCCTCCAGCTCCTTGTTCGACAGACCCAGCGCCTGGGCCAGGGCCTGGCGCTTGTCGCCGTCGGCGTCGACTTCCTTCGGGATCGCCCAGATCGACGGCACGGCCACGCTGGCGGCCAGGGTCTGGCCGGTGCGGTCGTTGATGCGGCCGCGGCTGGCCGGCAGCTCCAGGGTGTGGGCGTAGCGGGCCTCGCCCTGCTTCTGGAAGAAGTCGGTGTTCAGCACCTGCACGTAGACGGCACGTGCCAGCAGCCCGGCGAAGGCCAGGCCCACCAGCGCGACCAGGAAGCGCGAACGCCACGGCGGCGTCTTGGACGCCAGCAGCGGGCTGGTGGAATAGCTGACGCCGCGGCCCGAGCCGAGGGCGCGCGCGCCGGACTTGGCGCGGCTCATGGGGACACCCCAGAGGCGACGACGGCTGGCGAAATCAACCGCATGCCCAGGCGCTCACGCGCCACCTGCTCCACGCGCAGGTTGGTCGCCTGGGCATGGCGCTCGGCCTTCAGCCGTTCGGCGTCGGCGGCCAGGCGCTGGCCCTCGGCCTTGGCTTTGTCACGCGCGGCGAACAGGCGGCGCGACTCGTAGGCGCCGGTCCACCACAGCCTTGCTGTGGGCGGCGATGAATTGCTTCACGCGCCGGTCCTCCAGCGAGTGGAAGCTGATGATGCTCAGCCGCCCACCGGGTGCCAGCAAGTGCAGCGCCGCGATCAAGCCCTGCTCAAGCTCCTCAAGCTCGCCATTGACATGAATCCGAAGGGCTTGAAAGGTACGCGTGGCCGGGTCCTGGCCGGGCTCGCGGGTCTTGACCGTGCGAGCCACGAGTTCGCGCAACTCGTCGGTGCGCGCGAGGGGCGCACCGGCTTCTCGGCGAGCAACAACCGCCTTTGCAATCTGGCCAGCAAACCGTTCTTCGCCATAGTCTCGAATCACCCGTGCAATCTCGCGCTCGTCGCCCCGCGCCAGGAAGTCCGCCGCGCTTTCGCCGCGGGTCGTGTCCATGCGCATGTCCAGCGGGCCGTCGAAACGAAAACTGAAGCCACGCGCCGGGTTGTCGATCTGTGGGCTGGACACGCCCAGGTCCAGCAGCACGCCGTCGACCTGGTGCACCCCGATGGCGGCGAGCTGGTCCGACATGTCGGCAAAGGCGCTGTGCAGTATGGTGAAGCGCGGATCGGTGATGGCGGCCGCGGCGGCGACCGCCTCGGGGTCGCGGTCGATGCCGATCAGCCGGCCTTGCGGGCCCAGCCGCGCCAGCAGCGCACGCGAGTGACCACCACGGCCGAAGGTGCCATCCACGTAGACGCCGTCCGGCCGCGCAAGCACCCCGTCCACCGCCTCGTCCAGCAGCACGGTGGTGTGGCGGAACTCGGCGGGTTCTGTCACTTCGGCGCCCATCAGAAGCTGAAATCCTTGAGCGCGTCCGGCAGCGGGCCGGCCATGACCTCGGCCTCGTGGGCAGCATGGGCTTCGGCATCCCACAGCTCGAAGTGGCTGCCCATGCCCAGCAGCATCACGTCGTTCTTGAGCCCGGCGCTCTTGCGCAGCTCGGGCGAGATCAGCACGCGCGCGGCGGAGTCAATGTCGACGTCCATCGCGTTGCCGAGGAAGACCCGCTTCCAGCCGGCCGCCGACATCGGCAGCGCCGCGACCTTGTCACGGAACTGCTCCCAGGTCGGGCGCGGAAACAGCATCAGGCAACCATCCGGGTGCTTGGTGACCGTCAGCCGGCCGCCGCACAGCAGCTGCAACACCTCCCGGTGGCGAGTAGGCACGCTCAGGCGGCCCTTGGCATCTAAGGCCAAGTTGGAGGCTCCCTGAAAGACGATTTCCGACACTTTTCACCACGAAAGGACACTTCTCCCCACTTTAAGCCCTGCAACCCCCGTGGTCAAGATTGCGCACAAGTTTTTTCAATGAAATCAAGCACTTAGCGGCGACTGTTGAAAATTACAGTGCGCTTCAAAAATATCGTTCATAAATAAGGACTTGCCAAGATATTGAGAAGTGGCGCTTGAAGTTTCAATCGCAGTCCGTTCCGTGTTTGTCCCCGCCTGGAGACGTGTACCAGGCCAGGGAACTCGTGTTCCAACCCACGAACCGCGTGTCACCCCCGCGAACTGGCCGCTGACGGCCGACCTTGCCTCTAGGAACGGCGTGTTTCACGCCCGCGAACCGTGTGCTTGCCTTGAGAACTGGCGGCTCCGATCTCCGATCAGCTACATCGGCGCGTCGCCCGCGTCCTTGTCGACGCGCTTGCGCTTCGGTGGCGACGGTGTCGCCAACGGCAGCCGCTTGTTGATGACAAGGTCGCCGTTCTCGACGACGCTGTACAGGAATGGCCAGTCACGCGGCAGGAGTCGCGTCGGCATCCCAGGACGAAGAGGCAATGGCCCCGAAGGTTCGGGCTCTAGCGCAGGCTTCTTCTTGCTTGTTGCCATCAGTCGGCGCCTGCCGCTTGACTAGCGTTGACCTGGCAGCGGAGAGCGCCCAACCTTTTCAACCTTCCGCCGCTTCCTAGGAAGCGGATCAGGAAACTTGGCCTCCGCGATTGGCTCGTCCAAGCAGGGAAGACTCCAGGTCTTTTGAAGGCGCAAGCTGTTCATCCCGTCGTTCCACGCGTGCAGCATCCGCTTTCCGGTTTCATGGAACGAGGGGTAGCGCTTTGTAGCCTCAACGACTTGGGGCGTGACCTGAACGATGGCTTCGCAGATGCGCTCGACGCGCCCATACGTCCGAGATGGCAACACGTTGCATCTTGTCTGCAGGAATCGCTCAAGCGTCTTTCCCGGAAGCCACGTGCTCCGCCCGCCAACAGACATTCCTGGGGGATTGGTGGCGTAGTCGTCGTACACGGTAATGGTCAGCATGTCGTAGACAGGAGCCAGTTGAACCTGCTCACGCGAGCTGTACAGCAGCGCGATGTTTTTCGTGTGGCAGTCAGCGTTGCGTAGTGCGTAGGTCAGCAGCAGCAAATCTGCAAGGTTGGAGAGCGCGGGGCCCTGTTGCCCGGCATCCGGGATCACATCCTTGATACGAGAGACGACTCGTTCCCATGTCGACTCGTACTTCTGCTCGGGACGTAGCGTGAGCAAGCTGCACAGGTCCTCCATGCCTTTGCGTGTCTTCCCGCCCTCCTCGAAATCGAAGCGATGGACGACCAGAGCTTGGCCGTCCTCTGAGACTTCGGTCGCGGCTGTCGGGAATCCAGCTTGGCGAGACACCTCCATGCATAGGTGCTCATTGAGAGCAACGCCTGGCAGCCGTGAGGTCGTCCCTTTGATGATGTACCGGTCGGTTGCCAATGTGCCCTTCCCGAACTCCCCCAGCGTATTGGGCGAGAGGAACTTCGGGACAACACCAGAGACCCCGGATGTGGCGTGTCTGCGGACCAGCTCGACGAAGGCCTCTTCGGAGTTGTCTCCCCGCAGGATGCCGTTCAAATCAAATGCCACAGGGGGCTGAGTCGGGTCGGAGTCCGGCGTGGCGACTTTGACGCGCCCGATCGCGTTGCGGCCAACCACGGACAGCAGATTCAATGGGGAAGCGCCCACGTGCGGACCGAGTTGCTCCTGGAGGACCGAGAGCAAGAAGCCTTCCGGCAGGTTCATCCTGAACAGCGGATGAAGCTCCGGGTAGGCATAGGATTCCGTTCGTACCGGCATGAGCAAAGAGACAAAGAGCTCAGGAGGAACGTCAGGGTGATAGGTCATCACGTGCCGGAAGCCGTCTGGCGACTCCAGCGTAGCGACCGGCTTGTCATGAACGTAGACGTGCAGCTTCACAGGTCTCTGCCCCACCTCAACACCTTGGTATCTCCCGCCTCACGCCGCTGACGCTCCGCCAACGCGTCGTCAAGGGTGAAGGTTGTGCTCTTAGGCATGAACGCCAGCTCGTACCCCAGCGCTTCCAGAAGCCGAAGCAGCTTGCCGGATCCGAACTCTGCAACGCCTCCGGTTTCAAAACGCGCAAGCGTCGACTGGCCAAGACCACAGAGCTCGCCCAGTTGCTTCTGGGTCAAGCCGCGTTCATGTCTCAGCTGAGCTACTGCTTGTCCTAACGTCTGAAGGCTGTCCATATGCCGTATTTGTCATGCAAATTAGACGTCAGAAACGGCCTCCTCATAAGAGCGGAGGCTCATTTCTCTCGTTATAAATATAACAAATACAGCAATTTTCAGCAAACACCGTTCTTCGAGATTTGTGCCGTATTTGCTATGCGTACTTTTGGAGATCCTCTATGAGAACAGGTGAACCAAGATCTAGTTTGATAGCAAATACGGCATTTTTTGAGACTTAGCTCGCGACCACCCCTGAGAAGTCGCCTCAGAGGGCCCAGCTGGAGGCTCAATGCGACGGAGAGGAGGCGTGAACAGGCACGGAATGCCGTGCTGGAAAGACCGAGCCTCGATGTGCACGGGGTCATGAACAACAACAGCGAAGACCAGGTGCAGCGCAACGGACGGACGCTGATCAGGGCGATGAAGGAGCAGCGGACCAACGTCGCATCGCTGTTGACACCCCGATAGCGCCTTTGTGGGATGCCTGGCCCCCCCCTTCGCCTAGCCTCTCGAGGTGACACAACGGCAGCTTGCACTCTGGCCACTGCCGATCGACCTACCGGAGCAATCAATGATTCGATCCATCGGCCTATCTGTACTGCTGACTGGGTATGCGCTGGCCGCACATGCAGCGCCAGCAACGCCAGAGCTGACTGCCCAAGCGTTTGTTGATGCCTGGAACTCCCATGACGCACAAAACTTCGACGGACTCTTCACGGACGACGCTTGGTGGGTGCCCGTCGTCGAGAGCCGCCTGTCAGGTCGCGAGCAGATCGTGGCTGACCTTAAGCAGGCTCATGCCATCTGGGCTGGCCGCACCACCTTGGCATCGAGCGATGTGGTCGTCTCTCCTCTGTCTGAGACTGCGGCGGCCGTGCTGTTCAAGGCTGGGTTCTTGGGCAAGGACGGCAAGCGCATGGAACCGCCCAACGTTTTGCTGCTCGCCGTTGTCAAGACTACGGACGGATGGCGTATCAAGGCTGGCCAGTTGTCCAAGCCCGGCGCGACGGTAATGCCAGCGAAGTAGAGGCGTTTGGGCCGTAGTCAAAACCTCCAGCAACCTGGCCAGACAGGACGTTCCTCATGTGACCGGAGGTCAGCCGGCGTTGAAGCTCGCTAAAGTAGACCGGCCACCGCGCACGAACACCGAGCGAGTCTCGCTGTGGGTGCCTTCGTCTACCGTCACCTCCCAGCTTCCGGGCGCCATCTGGGACCAGTGCATCAAAACGGACGGATCAGCGTTGCCCACCCACTGCGGCGGCGGGAAATCTTCCGCGCGAGTCTGAATTCCGCCGAATTCCACCAACTCCGACGTACCCTTGTAGACCGCCTGCACCCGCAGCGTGCTGACGGATACGTCTGTCCCCTTGCGTTGGTACTGCACTGCAAGCCGGCCCACCCCCATGCCATCGAACTCAAAGTAGCAGAAGCGGCAGCCGTCGTAGCCGGCGTGCAGCGCCGCGCGCGGCGTGGGCAAGAAAACTCGGTGCTTGGCCTGCGTGAACCTCACGTAGGGGCACTCGTCCCGATGGAACTGATGCGTCTTGTCGTAGCCAACTACCACTGGCGGCAGGTGCATCTCCACCTGCGGATATTTCAAAGAAAGGTGCGTGAGGATCAAAAGCCCCCCGGCCTGCACCTCAAGCCGGCGCGGCTCGATGACGAGCGCAGTGGCAGCGTTCGTGGCCGGATCGTTGGTCAGCGTTATGCCGCCGCTAAGGAAACGAACCAACGGGATCTTGGTACCTTGGGTGGTACCCACCACAGCGTCGGCTATGGCCCGCTCAGCGGCGTCACGCACCAGGGGCTCGATGATCAGGCCCAGCGGCCCAAACACGAGAAGCGCCAGTACCTTGAACCACGAGTCGCTCAGGTCCACATCCAGCTGGGTGACTGTGGCTATGGCCTTGCCGTTGCTCAAGTAGACGTCCAGCGTCACCGTGAAATCGACCGTCTCCGTCAGCACTACGTCCGCTCTTGCCTCGATGCCACCCGTCACCACGATCCCAGCATCGGTCAGGTCGATTTCGATGTCGCGCGTCATCGTCACCGACTGCAGCTTGAGCAGGCCGCTGGCCGCGGACACAGGTGGGTCCCCGTCATACAGCAGATGGCCTTCGACCAATTGAGCATCGATCAGCGCCTGGCGGATAGGCGGCAAGAACAGCTCTTTTGACACGCCTAGTGCAAATTCAGGCACCTCCGGGCCGGTGCCGATGTAGTACGGAAGCAGGGATTCCGCAGAGTCTGGGGCTATTCCGGCCGGGCCGCCGACGTTCACAAACAAGGCGATGAAGTTCGGATCGTTGGGCCAGTAACCCGACGGCAGCTTCTTGTTTGGAGGATGCCCAGAGCTCACCTTGAGCGCGAACGAAAGAGGGTCGCCAAGGACCTGCGGCGTGAGTGGCCAAGCAAGTGCCAACTTCTTGAACGAGTCCAGAATCATGGACGGTGCGGTATGGGCGAGCCAATGCGGCTCGTCTAGCAGCACATTGACGTCGGCATTGGTGAGCTTGCCTAGAGGAAGGCGTACCGACTGGGTGGTGACGCCATCGACGGTCTCAGAAAACAGCTCAAGCGGGGCTTCGAAGCTAACAGTGCCGAGTGATTCGCCGACGATCTCGTCCGACCGGACCGTGATGTCCTGCTGATAGGCCACGCGGCCGACCTGCCCAGGCACGGCAATCAGCTGAACCAGCGGATAGCCCAGGTACACCGTCAGACCAGGATGCGCGTCCGTCACTGCGGTTGGCAGCGGCACGATGCTGGGGATCACACCAGTGTTCTGGAGCGCGGCGACCATCTTCTGAATGAAGTACTGACTCAGCTGGCCCTGTAATGAAAATCCCTGTGTCAGGTTTGACATGCAAAGCGGCCTTTATGGCTAGTGACGACTTGAACAGGAATGATGAGCATGGGCGCGCAGCTCGGTCGCCTCGGCAGCTGCCCCTCCTTAACGATTTCGATCAGACAACCGCCGCGGGAGCAGCCTTTTTCAACACGCTCAGACGCGTTTTCAGTGTGCCAGCCGTTGGCTTGACTAACTTCGCATCCGTGTAGTTGTTTTGGGGATCATCGCGTCGACTCAGCAGCAATAAACCTAGCGGTAGGTCAGAGTTCGGCCGCTCGAAGATCATCTTTTTGGTGGGCGCCATACTGGCGACCAAGGCCAGACTCTTCAGGGTGAGTCGGCAGGACGGACGCGGTGCTTGGTCTGCCGCTCGATGAGGTTTTTGTGGATGACCACGGCGTCGTCGTCCAAGTCAAACGTGAGCGCCTTCCAGGCGTTGAGGCAGCAGTCGATCGCCTCGGCGATCTTGCTGCCATCGAGCACCTGTTTGCGCTGCAGCTTCGGCCACGCCTGGGACTCTTCCACAACCGCCGGCTCACCGCCTGGCGTGCCTGACGGCGCTCGTCCTGAGTCATATCGTCGAAGGCTCTCTCAGCCCGGTAGATCCGAGCCCAGCACTGCACGACCTCCGTGGCCTGGGCGCGGGCACTGTGGCCACCGCGGCGTTCGGGCAGCGGTCATGGCCTCGATCTTGGCATCGGACTGCCAGCGGCGCGGCTGGGCAAGCTCGAGGTTGAGCTTGTCGATCTTGGCCTGCGCCAGGGTGAGCTCACGGCCACGGGGGGCCAGGTCCTGCACGTCGGCCGTCGCCTGCTGTTGCAGCCGCTCGATCAGCGCGAGCACCTCGGCGGGGCCCATGTCAGCACGGGTTTTGCCGCACAAATCACGGCAACGTGCCCACAAAAGGTGCTCAGAATGCATTTGCCAGGGTGATTTCTGCTGAAATTTCAGCCTGTTTCATCCGCCTCCGCCCGCAGTCCAGAACTTCCAACCACCGGGCGGCCCGCTGCTAACAATCACCAAGGCTGCCTCATGAAGTTTCTGTCCCGTATGCGCATCGGACAACGTCTCACTGCCGGCTTTGCCGTGGTGATCGCCTGCCTGATGGCCATGGCCGGGCTGGGGTACTTCGGCATCCAGACGCTGAACACGGAAATCAGCCAGCTGATCAGCAACGACTACAAGGCCGTGGCACTGGCCAACAAGGCCAAAGCCGAGCTCAGCGACGCGTCGCGCAGCATGATGACCACGCTCATCATGACCGGCGAGGAGCAGATCAAGAAGGAACTGGACACCGTCGCCAGCCTGATGGCTGCGCACGAGAAGACCATGGCCGAGCTGGAACCGCTGCTGACCGACGAGGCCAGCCAGGAGCAACTGAAGGCGGTGAAGGAAGTGCGGGCCAAGTTCATGCCCGCCCAGGCCTCGTTTGTGAAGACGGTAGCCTCCGGCGACACGGAAGGTGCGCCGCTGAAGTTCCAGTTCTCGGTGCGCGCCGCCCAGGGTAAGTACCTGGCCGCGCTGGACAAGCTGGTCGACACCCGCAACGCCGCGATGGAACAGGCCGGCCTCAAGTCCAACAGGGTCGCCAGCAAGACGGCGCTGCTGCTGCTGGCCCTGGCCGTGGCAGCCATCATCGCCAGCGTGCTGACCGGACTGCTGATCACGCGCGGCATCGTCGTGCCGCTGCGCGGCGCCGTGAATGTGGCGCGCAAGGTGGCGTCCGGCAACCTGACCAGCGAGATCGAGGTGCGCAGCCGCGACGAGACCGGCGAGCTGATGCAGGCGCTGTCGGACATGAACGAGAGCCTCAAGGGCATCGTCGGCCGCGTGCGCGAGGGCACGGAGTCCATCGCCTCGGCATCCAGCGAGATCGCCAGCGGCAACCTGGACCTGTCGGTGCGCACCGAGGCGCAAGCGGCGTCGCTGGAGCAGACGCTGTCGGCCATGAAGACGCTGACCGACGCCGTGCAGCAGAACGCGCAGAACGCGCAGCAGGCCAACCAGCTCGCCAAGGCAGCGTCGACGGTCGCCGTGGAGGGCGGCGACGTCGTGGCCAAGGTCGTCACGACCATGGGCAGCATCGACGCCTCGTCCAAGAAGATCGTCGACATCATCAGCGTCATCGATGGCATCGCCTTCCAGACCAACATCCTGGCGCTGAACGCGGCCGTGGAAGCTGCCCGCGCGGGCGAGCAGGGCCGCGGCTTCGCGGTCGTGGCGGGCGAGGTGCGCTCGCTGGCGGGCCGCAGCGCCGACGCCGCCAAGGAGATCAAGCGCCTCATCGGCGACTCGGTGGAAAAGGTGGCGCTGGGCAGCGAACTGGTCGCCAAGGCGGGCAGCACGATGCAGGGTGTGGTGGCGAGCGTGCAACGGATGACCGACATCATGGGCGAGATCACGCACGCGAGCGCCGAACAGAGCGCCGGCATCGAGCGTGTCACGCATACCATCCACGACATGGACAAGAGCACGCAACAGAACGCCGCGCTGGTGGAAGAAGCCGCCGCCGCCGCCGACTCGCTGCGCGCCCAGGCCCATGGCCTCGAAGAAGTCGTCAGCCTCTTCAAGCTCGAGGCGGCGCACTGACCCCCCCACACAAGATCAGGAGACCCCATGAAGACGACGCACACCGCCAACCGCTGGATGGCCGGCCTGGCCCTCACCCTGGGCCTGGGCCTGAGCGGCGCCGTGCAGGCCGTCGAGGTCGGCGGCCTCAAGCTGGATGACACCGTCAAGGTGGCCGGCAAGGAGCTCAAGCTCAACGGTGCCGGCGTGCGTGTGCGCATCGTCGTCAAGGTCTATGCACTGGCTCTCTACCTGCCCGAGAAGAAGACCACGACGGCGGGCGTGCTGGAAAGCGTCGGCCCGCGCCGCTTCACGCTTGGCCTGCTGCGCGAGGTGACGGGTGACGACCTGGGCCAGGCCTTCATGGCCGGCATCACGGCCAACACCGACAAGGCCGAGCGCTCCAAGTTCGTCAACCAGCTGGCCCAGTTCGGCGAGGCCTTCGTCAGCATCCCGCAGGCCAAAAAGGGCGACATCATCAACGTCGACTGGGTGCCTGACACCGGCACCGTGATGACGCTCAACGGCAAGCCCATCGGCGAGCCACTCAAGGACATCGGCTTCTACAACGCGGTGCTGAAGATCTGGCTGGGCGACAAGCCGGTCGACTCATCGCTGAAGCCCGAGATCCTGGGCGCCAAGGGCTAACGAGCCCATGACCATGGAACCGCGCCACGCCGCCACCGCGACGTGGCGCGATTTGTTTTTCTGCCGGCCTGCGCCGCTGCCATTGACCGCACCTTGAGCCGCAAACCTTCGTCCTCGCTTTTCGCCGCCCTGGCGCTGGGCGCCAGCATCGGCCTGCTGCTGCCGGCGCTCATCGTCGGCGGCTTGTTCATCGGGCTGCGCGAGTCCAAGGTGGCCGAGCAGGCGCTGCAGCGCGACCTGGACGCCAAGCTCGACGTGCTGGCCAGCAGCCTGCCCGAGCTGCTGTGGAACCTGGACGCCGTCGCGGCGCGCGAGGTCGTCTCGGCCATCGTCAAGTCGCCCGAGGTGGTGCGCGTCAGCGTCAGCGACGCATCGCAAGGCCTGCCCTTCATCGAGAACCACCTGCCGGAGCGGCGACTGGGGCAGACGCTGACCGGCGAGCGCGACATCCTGCGCGGCGCCACCCGCATCGGCCACATCCAGATCGAGATCGACGACCACCTCAGCACCACTGCGGTGCTGCGCCAGCGCTGGCTGTACGGCGCCACCGTCGGCGGCCAGCTGCTGGTGTCGCTGGCGCTGATCCTGTGGCTGCTGAATTCGCGGCTGTTCCGCCCGTTGCGAGGCTTGGGCGACTTCGCCAACGACCTGGCTGGCGGTCGTTTCAGCGCCCAGCTGCAGCACACGCGCCAGGACGAGATCGGCCTGCTGGGCGGCCACCTGGAGCACATGCGCGACGCGCTGCAGCAGCAGTTCGACGCGCAGCGCAGCCTCATCGAACGCCTGCGCGGCATGGCAGAAACCGTGCCCGGCGTGGTCTACCAGTTGCGCCTGGCGGTCAACGGCGAGTTCTCGTTCGCCTACGTCAGCGAGGCGGTGCGCGAGTACTTCCTGCTCGGCAGCGCGGAGCTGGGCCGCAGCGCTGCAGCCTGGTTCGAGCGCATCCACCCCGAGGACCGTGCGGCTGTGCGCGAAAGCCTGCTGGCCTCGGCGCGCAATCTCAGCCCCTGGCAGCAGGAGTTCCGCACGCCACTGGCCGACGGCAGCGAGCGCTGGATCTACGGCAACGCCATCGCGCAGCGCGAAGCCGACGGCAGCGTGCTGTGGCACGGCTTCCTGACCGACATCTCGCGCCAGCGCCGCGACGCGCTGGAGCTGGAGCGCTACCGCCACCATCTCGAAGAGCTGGTCGAGGCCCGCACCGCCGAACTGGCCGAGGCCTCGCAGGCCGCCCAGGCTGCGAGCCTGGCCAAGAGCGCCTTCCTGGCCAACATGAGCCACGAGATCCGCACGCCGATGAACGCCATCATCGGCCTGACCTACCTGGCCCAGAGCGACACCATCGAGCCCGAGCAGCAGCAGCGGCTGCAGAAGGTGGCCAACGCGGCCGAGCACCTGCTCAGCGTCATCAACAACGTGTTGGACTTCTCCAAGATCGAAGCCGGCAAGGTGCAACTGGAGCGACGCGAGTTCACCGTCGACCAGGTGCTGGACAACATCGCCAACATGACCACGCAGTCCGCTGCCGCCAAGCGGCTGCGGGTGGAGACCGACATCGCGCCCGCGCTGCGCGGCCGCCTGCTGCTGGGCGACCCGCAGCGCATCGCCGAGGTGCTGCTGAACTTCGCTGGCAACGCCGTCAAGTTCACCGAGACCGGCTTCGTGCGGCTGGCCGTGCGGCTGGACGGCGAGGCCGCGGGGCAGCGGCTACCGCTGCGCTTCGAGGTGCAGGACAGCGGCATCGGCATCGAGGGCGAGGCGCAGGCGCGGCTGTTCCGCGACTTCGAGCAGGCCGACAGCTCCACCACGCGCCGCTACGGTGGCACCGGCCTGGGCCTGGCCATCTGCCGGCGCCTGGCCGAGCTGATGGGTGGCCGCGTCGGCGTGGACAGCTCGCTGGGACGCGGCAGCTGCTTCTGGTTTGCCCTGACGGTGGACGCCGCCGCCCAGGCCCCGGTAGCGCCCATCGCGCCACCACGCCCCCATTCGGCCCGCGAGCGCCTGGCCGAGCTGGCCCACAGCCGCCCGCTGCGCCTGCTGCTGGCCGAGGACAACCCGGTCAACCAGGAGGTCGCCGTGGCGCTGATCGGCAGTGCCGGGCTGACGGTGGACGTGGCAGCCGACGGCCAGCAGGCCGTGGACATGGTCAAGGCCGGCGACTACGCCCTGGTGCTGATGGACGTGCAGATGCCGGTCATGGACGGCCTGGACGCGACGCGCGCCATCCGCCGTCTGCCGCAGGGCCCGGCGCTGCCCATCCTGGCGATGACAGCCAACGCCTTCGACGAGGAGCGCCAGCGCTGCCTGGACGCCGGCATGGATGACCACGTCGCCAAGCCCGTCGTCGCCGAGCAGCTGTTCGCCACTCTGCACGACTGGCTGTCCGGCGCCCGCACGACCGGCAGGGCCTGAGCCTGCGCTACTGCGATTCCTTGATGAGCCGACCAGAGCCGGCCTGCAGCGGCCGCGCGTTCATCGGATAAAGCCGGGCGAACACGCCCAACTGCTGCGCCGTCAGCGGCACCGGCTGGCGCAACACCATCCACAGCACGCCCTCGCTGCAGGGCGGCGTCGTCAGCGACCCCATGTAGGTGTAGTAGCCGCGCTCGGCGGGCAGCAACTGGTTCAGATCGATCTGCACCTGGGCCTGAAGCGCCTCGCCCTTTTCCAGCGGCAGGTTGGCCCAGACGGTCTGGACCAGCGGCTGGGGCTTGTTGTCGGGCCCGCGCTCCAGCAGCACGGCGACGACGGCGAGGCGTCCTTGCGCGTCCTTGTGTGTCAGGTGGGCCACCATGTCGAACTGGCGGCCGTTGACGCGCTCCTCGCTGGGCCGGTGGAAGTGGAACTCCTCCAGCTCGTAGCGCCTCCCCATCACCGTGAGGCCGTTACCGGGTGCGACGTTGACCTGCACCGTGTGGCCGTCGTCCAGCACCGAAAAGTTGCTGGCGCGGTAGTCGAAGACGATGGGCTCCAGGTCCACGGCAAGGCCTTCGCGCAGGTCGATGGGGCTCTGGCGAAGGCCAACGGCACAGAGCTTGTTCTCCGGCGCCAGCTCGGCCCATCGGTCCGGACCGATGTCACCGGCATAGCCCCAATGTGCCGCTTTGGCCGCCTTGGCGGCCTCGGCCTTGGCCGGCTTCGCGGGCCGTGCCGGCTTCGCGGTGGCCGTAGCGGCGCCCTCGCCTCTGGTGGACAGGCGCTCCGCCAGGCGCTGACGCAGCGCCTCGACCGGCTCCTTGACCTCCTTGGCCTCCTTGGCCTCCTTGGGCTCCTGCGCCTGCGCGGCAAGCGCGAGCAGGCAGGCGGCAGCGACCGACAGCGACTTCTTCATCTCAATGATTTCGGCGCCGCGGCAGCCAGCTTAAGCGGGGATCGAGCGCCGCACACCGTACCAGGCCACCAGGCCCACCAGCATCAGGCCGGCCGACGTGAGGGCCAGCGCCAGCGTCGAGTGCATGACCAGCGGCACCAGCAGACCGGCGACGAGGCCGTTCGCCGCCGAGCCTATGCAGGCCTGCAGCGACGAGGCCATGCCGCGGCGCTCGGGCACCTGGTCCAGCACCAGCAGCGTGACGACCGGCACCATCATGGCCCAGCCGAAGGCGAACAAGCCCACCATGGGCAGGGCCCAGAAGGCGCTCAGCGGCGCGAAGAGGTTGAGCGCAATGTTGGCGACCGACACCGCCAGCATGATGCGAAAGCCGCGCATGATCTGGCGCTTGGCCGACATCCTGCCGGCCAGTCGGCCGCTGACGGCGGCGCCAGCCATGATGCCGCCGATGGAGCACAGGAAGAACCAGAAGAACTGCGTCGGCGCGAAGTGCAGGTGCTCGCCCAGGAACACCGGCGTGGCCAGCACGTAGAGGAACATGCCGTTGAACGGGATGCCGCTGGCCAGCACCAGCAGCATGAACTTGGGGCTGCTGCACAGCCGCCAGTACTCGCGCATCAGCGCGCCCACCTGGAAGGGCTGGACCATGTTGGTGTGCAGCGTCTCCGGCAGCAGCCGCCAGTTGGACACGAACAGCGCGGCGCCGACGAAGGTCAGGAACCAGAAGATCGAATGCCAGTCGGCATGCACGAACAGGAAGCCGCCCACGATGGGCGCGATGGCCGGTGCGACGCCGAAGAACAGCGTCACCTGCGACATCACGCGCTGCGCGTCCGCCGGCGGGAACATGTCGCGGATGATGGCGCGTGACACGACGATGCCCGCACCGGCCGACATGCCCTGAACGGTGCGCCAGAACACGAGCTGGCCGATCGAGCTCGCCACCGGGCCGGCGGCCGAAGCAGTCCGACAGCGCGCCGTGGAACAGGTTCATGACGGCAAAGCCGAGCAGATAGGCGGACAGCGTCTGCTGCATCTGCACAGGTGTCGCGTCCAGCGCCGCCGCGATGCCGGAGAAGGCCGGCAGGTAGGTGTCGATGGAGAAGGGCCCGACCATGGCCAAACAAGCCAACAGCACGGACAGGGCCCAGCGGGGCGCGCGCCAGAGGCGGCTGGCGTCAGGATTCATCGAGGGGCTCGGGTAAGGCGACAGCCGCGGGCTTGCGGCTGCCAGCCAGTGTATCGACCCGCCTCGTTCGGCGCCCGGCTCAGGCGAAGCCGGGACGCGGCTGGGCCGTCTTGAACTGCGCGATGACGTCCAGCAGCCCGGCCGCCTGCTGCTGCAGGCTCTCGGCCGCCGCGGCGCTTTCCTCCACGAGGGCGGCGTTCTGCTGCGTGCCCTGGTCGATGGAGGCGACCGCTTGGTTGACCTGGCCGATGCCGCTGCTCTGCTCGGTCGCGGAAGCGTTGATCTCGGCCATCAGGTCAGTCATGCGGCGCACCTGGCTGACGATGTCGCCCATGGTCGTGCCGGCCTCGCCGACCAGTTGGCTGCCCGCCTCGACCTTCTCGACGCTGGCGCCGATCAAGCCCTTGATCTCGCGTGCAGCCTGCGCACTGCGCTGGGCGAGCGCCCGCACCTCGCCGGCCACGACGGCAAAGCCGCGGCCCTGCTCGCCCGCGCGGGCAGCTTCCACGGCCGCGTTGAGCGCCAGGATGTTGGTCTGGAAGGCAATGCCGTCGATGGTGCCGATGATGTCGGCGATCTTGCGGCTGGAGTCGCTGATCTCGCCCATGGTCACGACGACGCGCTGCACGACGTCGCCGCCGCGCCCGGCCACCTCGGTCGCCGCGCTGGCCAACTGGCTGGCCTGGCGCGAACTCTCGGCCGTCTGCTGCACGGTGGACGTCATTTCCTGCATGGATGCCGCCGTCTGCTCAAGCGCGCTGGCCTGCTGCTCGGTGCGACTGGACAGGTCGTGGTTGCCGATGGCGATCTGCTGCGAGGCCGTCGAGATGCTGTCGGCCGACTGGCGCACGCGCCCTACCATGTCCACCAGGCCATCGTTCATGCGCCTGAGTGCGCCCAGCAACTGGCCGGTCTCGTCATCGCTGTCGACGACGATGTCGGAGCTGAGATCGCCCGACGCCACGGCTTCGGCCAGGCGCACGGCGCGCTGCAGCGGCCGGGTGATGGCATTGCTCAGCGTCCAGCCCAGCAACACAGCTGCCGCCACGGCAGCCGCACTGACCAAAAGCATCAGCAGACGGTCGCTGCCGTAGGTGCTGTCGGCCTGCTGCACGCGGGCGACGGCCTGCTGTTCCTCGTAAGTGAGGTAGTCGTTGGTCGCTTTCAGCAGTGCCGACAGCAGCGGGCGGCATTCGGCATTCATCTTGGCGATGGCGTCGTCGCGCTTGCCGTCCAGGGCCATGCCGACGATGGCCAGCGCGACCGGCCCGTACTGCGCCTCGATGCGCTCCATCTCGGCCACCAGCACGGTGTCACGCGCGCTCAGGTCCGTCGCCTTGCCCAGCACCTGCTTAAGCCTGGCCAGCGACCGCTGCATGTCCTCGTGCGCCTGGGTGACGGCCACCTTCTCGATGTCGCGGTCGGCCGGAGACGTCACCAGCACCAGGTTGCGCGCCGCGATGGCCCGGCGCGTCGCCGCACCGCGCACGTCATTTGCAATGCGAGATCGCTGCGCCACGCCGTCCAGATAGTCCGTGAAGCGGTCGTTGGAGCGGCTCAATGAATGCAGGGCCAAGCCCGACACCAGCAGCACGACTGCTGCCAGCAAGGCGAACCCCAGCATGAGCTTGGACCGCAGCCGCAGTTGATTCAGCCTCATCACCACACTCCCTTCGGCATGCCCGGCCTGAAGTTCAGCGCTCGAATCGGGCGGATCGGCGCCGCGAAGACTTGAAATGGGTCGATGGAACTCGGTGCCGGCACCACACCAGGCGCAAGGCCATGCGCAAGGCGTCGGTGGCGGCCAGGATGTCTCGGCACCGTCATTGGCGCCTCTGTGCTCCCGCCGTCGCTCGCAGAGCCGGTGCCGGCAACATCGGCAAACGCGACAGCCAAGCGACACCGGACCTGGGCAGGACAGACCGAATCTAGTCCTAACCAGCCCGTTTGGCGAGTGAAAGAAAGAGTGAAGCAAGCCGATAGGCTGGATTCTGTGCACCGCCCTGCCCTTGCGAGCCGGGCGATGTGACCGCCATTCCTCTGGGCCAGGACTCACGCCCCGGCTCGGTGCCACCTACCCGCCAGCTCTGCGAGCCGCATCAACGCTGGCCTACTTGGTGTTGCTGCGCGTAGAGATTGCCCGTTTCACCCAAGCCGGGCCGAAACCCGGCTTGACTCGTCTCTGTTGCTCTGATCCTCGGCTTTCGCCGGGCAGCCGTTAGCTGCTACGCCGCTCTATGCAGTCCGGACCTTCCTCCAGGGCCATGTTTCCATGCTTGCCCCAGCGGCGGTCTGGCTTGCTTCACACTAGCGATTATCCCCGCTTCAACCGACAGGAGAGCCCATGAAGGCCAGCAGCGTCCTCGACACCATCGGCAACACCCCCCACATCCGCCTGCAGCGCCTGTTCAGCGGCGCCACGGTCTGGGTCAAGTCCGAGCGCAGCAACCCCGGCGGCTCGATCAAGGACCGCATCGCGTTGTCCATGGTCGAGGACGCTGAGGCACGCGGCCTGCTCAAGCCCGGCGGCACCATCATCGAACCGACCTCGGGCAACACCGGCGTAGGGCTGGCTATGGTGGCCGCGGTGAAGGGCTACAGGCTCATCCTCGTCATGCCCGACAGCATGAGCATCGAGCGCCGCCGGCTGATGCTGGCCTACGGTGCTACTTTCGACCTGACGCCGCGCGAGAAGGGCATGAAAGGCGCCATCGCCCGCGCCCGCGAACTGCTGGAGCAGTACCCGGGTTCGTGGATGCCGCAGCAGTTCGAGAACGGCGCCAACCCCGCCGTGCACGTCAAGACAACGGCGCAGGAGATCCTGCAAGACTTTCCCGAGGGCCTGGATGCGCTGATCACCGGCGTCGGCACCGGCGGCCACATCACCGGCTGCGCTCAGGTGCTGAAGGCCGCGTGGCCGCAGCTCAAGGTCTACGCGGTGGAGCCGACCGCTTCGCCGGTCATCAGCGGCGGCCAGCCCAGCCCCCACCCCATCCAGGGCATTGGCGCGGGCTTCATCCCGGCGGTGCTGGACACGGCGCTGCTGGACGGCGTCATCCAAGTCGAAGCCGAGGCGGCCCGCGAATACGCCCGCCGCTGCGCCCGCGAGGAAGGCCTGCTGGTAGGCATCTCCAGCGGCGCGACGCTGGCCGCCATCGCGCAGAAACTGCCCGAGCTGCCCGCCAACGCGCGGGTGCTGGGCTTCAACTACGACACCGGCGAGCGCTACCTGTCGGTGGATGGTTTCCTGCCGCAGGCCTGACGGAGCAGCCCCCTCGGGGGCCGCGTTCACTCGCCGCTATCTTCCTCGCCGGCGCCCTCGTTGTCCTTGCGAGCCTGCTTGGCGAGTTCGGCCTTCAGCGGCTTCAGCGATTCGATGAGCACCTCGGGCGGCCGGGGTGACGCGATGCGCAGCGCCGGCGGCGGCAGGCTGGCCAGGTAGGGCGGGCCAAACACGTACTGCTGCTCCTGGCGGTTGCCAAACTGCAGGCCCAGGCCCAGCACCAGCAGCGCCGTGATGCCCAGGCTCAGTGTGCGCTGCGCGCGCGGCCAGACGAGGCGGGCATGCCAAGCGACCAGGACCGCCGCCCCGACCGGCGTGGCCAGCGATTCCAGCGCCATCAGCCGCGGCCAGGAGAAGGCATAGGCGACCACCGGCAGCAGCCACTCCAGCACCTGCAGCGTGACCAGCACCAGCAGCACCCGCCTCAAGTGCGTCGTGAACGGGAAGCGGTGCTGGAACAGCTGGCTGGCCAGCGACCACAGCCCGGCCCAGCCCAGCGTGATGGCCAGCGGCGCCAGCAGAGGCGAGGCGTAGTCCACCCAGCGCGCATCGGGATCCACGGCGCTCCAGCGGTCCACCCATTGGAAGAACAGCAGGGCCAGCAGCAGCGCCGGAAGCAGGGCCCAGTGGCGGACCGGGTGCACCACCAGCGGCTGCTCGGGCGCCAGCTCGTCGGCCGCGGTACGCAGGCGCAGCGCGCTGCCCGCGAGCTGGAAGGCGCCACCCTTGGGCAGGTCGGCCTCCTCGCCGGCCGCCAGGCGCTTGCCAGCAATGCTGCCGCCGTTGCGGCTGGGCAGCAGCTTCAGCCGCACACCGCCCTCGGGCGTGAGGACCAGCTCGGCATGCTCGGCGGCGACATGGCCGTCGTCCAGCACGATGTCGCAGGCCGGCGAGCGGCCGATACGCACTGGCCATTGGGTCACGCGCTGCACAAGCGCAACGCGGCCGTCGCGGCCCAGCAGTTCGACGACGGCAGCGGCGGGCACGGGCGTGACCGTCGGCATCACTTGGCCTTGCTGCTGTTCGTCCACGCGAAGCCCTCCAGGTAATGCGCCGCGAGCTTGAGCGCGTTGTCGAAGCTGACGCCGCGGGCGTCGAAGCGCCCCAGCGCGCCTTGCGTGGACGCGTCCACCGTCGTCACGAGGACGCTGAGGTCATGCAGGCCGTCAAGCTTGCGGTAGGCGCGCAGGCAGACGACGGCGCGCAGAGGCAGACCGTTGCGATCGACGAACTGCTCCTTGCAATACGGCGCGGTGCGCGCCTTGTCGGCACTGCCCAGCCGCTCGTTGCGGAAGCTCCCCGAGTACTGCCGCGCGAAGCGCAACGCACCCAGCTTCTCGCCGTCATAGGCCTCGTGGGACATGTCCAGCCAACCAGTCTGCAGGTTGCCGCTGACGAACAGGGCATGGTCCATGCGGCACTGGGAGCGCTCGAAGGACAGCCCCTTGGTGTCGGCCGAGGTGCTGTTGCCCCAGCAACGCATGAAGTCCTGCTTGGGCACCGGCAGGCGGTAGCGCTTGTTGTTGGCGCTTTCCCAGGGCTGCGCGACGAAGCGAGTGACGAGCTCGTCCTGGTAGCGCGTCAACTGGTCGCGCAGCCGGCCCCAGGCCGCGGAGCGGATGGGCTTGGCGCCCAGGCTGCGCTTGACCAGTTCAGCCGCGAACTCGCCCGGCACCAGGAAGCTGACCTGCTGGGCGAACAGCATGGTCGACACGTTGACGCCCACGACCAGGCCGTCCTCATCCAGCACCGGGCCGCCGCTCATGCCCGGGTTGATACCGCCGGCGTAGTAGATCAGCGGGTCGAAGCTGCGCTCGACAAGACCGTTGTAGTTGCCCTCGACGACGGCGAACGCCACATCGTGCGGGTTGCCCATGGAGTAGATGCGCTCGCCCTTGGCCAGCGGTTGCTGCAGCGGGCGGAAGCTCAGCGCACCGCGGCCCTTCAGGCCGCCGCCCTTGCCGTCATCCACGGCGCGCAGCAGCGCCAGGTCACGGCGAGCGTCGAAGTCCAGCAGTTCCAGCGCGCCGCCCTGGCCGTCGGTGGTGGCATAGCGCAGGCGGTAGCTGTCGGGCTCCAGCGCGAACTGGCTGATGACGTGATAGTTGGTCATCACATGGCCGTCGTCACTGACGAGGAAGCCCGAGCCGACCGAGGCCTGGCTGTCCTGGGTCTTCAGCAGCGTGCGGATCTGCAGCAGTTGGCCCTTGCTGCGCTCGTACAGGCGCCGGGCGCTGGCCGAAACGACGGGCGCCGGCTGCGGCTGGCCCTGGGCGCCGGGCGGCGTGGCAGGAGCGGACGCCGCGGGCGGCGGCGACTGTGCGGCGGCAACGCAGGCCAGGCCTGCGAAGGCCAGGCCCAACAATGATTTCAAACAGGACTTCATCAGCAAACGAGACCTCCCTGGGCGGGCGTCGATGCTAGCTGCTTTGGGCTTGCGCCCCGGCCAGCGGGGCGCAAGCCCCGTGACGCATCGCTCACCCGTGGCCGAAGCGGACCTGGTTGGGCTGTTTGGCCGGTTGCAGCTGGAAGGCCTGCGGGTGCTTACGGAACACCTTGGTGGACGCCGCCGTCTTGGGCAGCAGGCCGGCCTCCTTCAGCGCCTTGGCTGCGGCGCCGAGGTCATGCCACTGGCCGTCGGCCAGCTTGGGCAACAGGGCCAGGATGGCGTTGATCTCGCGGGCCGCGGCGACGCTGGCATCCACCGGGGCCGGCACAGCGGCCGACTTCGGGATGGGCTTGGGTGCTGGTGCTGGCGCTGGGACCGCCGCCGGCTGTGGCTTGGGGGTCGGTGCGGGCGCTGGCGTCGGCTTGGGGGCGGGCGCCGCCACCTTGGCGGGTGCCGCCTTCTTCGCCGCGGCCCGGGGAGCGGCCGCCTTGCGCGCGGGTTCGCGGCGCGAGGGCTCGCGCTTTGCCGCCGGCTTGCTGCTGTCATGGGCCAGCTCGTTGAACTGGTCGTAGATCTGGATCACGCCGTCGCCCGTCTTGCCATGCTGGCCGAAGCCGCGCAGCCAGGCGCCCTTCTCGCGCAGGCGCAGCACCAGCGGCGCGAAGTCGCTGTCCGACGACACCAGCACGATGACGTCGGGCTTCTCGGTGATGGCCAGGTCCATGGCATCGACCGCCATGGCAATGTCAGTCGAGTTCTTGCCGATGGCCAGATTGACGATGGCGCGCAGGCCCAGCCGCTTCAGGAAGGCCTGGTGGTTCTGGGCCTGCTCGGCGTTGCAATAGGCGCGACGGATGTGCACGGCCTCGTAGTCCTTGAACGCCATCTGCAGGGCTTGCTCAATGACGTCGGTGGCGACGTTATCGAAGTCGACGAGGAAGGCGACTTTTTTCATCGGATCAATTTCCAGTTCAGGGTTTCGCCGCCGCGCAGGGGCTTGAGCTGTGCCTCGCCGAAGGGCACGGCGCTGGGAAGGGTCCAGGGCTCGCGCTTGAGCGTGACGGTGCCGGTGTTGCGCGGCAGGCCGTAGAAATCCGGGCCATGGTGGCCGGCAAAGGCATCGAGCTTGTCCAGCGCGCCCATGCCCTCGAAGGCCTCGGCGTACAGCTCCAGCGCCGAGATCGCCGTGAAGCAGCCGGCGCCACAGACCGAGTTCTCCTTCAGCTGGGCCGCGTGCGGTGCGCTGTCGGTGCCCAGGAAAAACTTCGGGCTGCCGGAAGCGACGGCCTTGAGCAGTGCCTGGCGATGCTCCTCGCGCTTGAGCACGGGCAGGCAGTAGTAATGCGGGCGCAGGCCACCGGTGAAGATGGCGTTGCGGTTGTAGAGCAGGTGCTGCGGCGTGACGGTGGCCGCCGTGAAGCGGTCGGACGCCGCCACGTACTCGGCGGCCTCCCGGGTCGTGATGTGCTCGAAGACAACCTTCAGCTCGGGCATCGCGGCGCGCAACGGCTTCATGACGCGCTCGACGAACACGGCCTCGCGGTCGAACACGTCGATGTCGCCGTCGGTCACCTCGCCGTGCACCAACAGCAGCAGGCCCTCGCGCTGCATGGCCTCCAGCGTGGCGTAGGTCTTGCGGATGTCGGTCACACCGGCATCACTGTTGGTCGTGGCGCCGGCCGGGTAGAGCTTGAGCGCGACGACGCCGGCGTCCTTGGCGCGCTTGATCTCGTCGACCGGCGTGTTGTCGGTCAGGTAGAGCGTCATCAGCGGCTGGAAGTCCGAGCCTTCCGGCAGGCAGCCGAGGATGCGCTCGCGATAGGCCACCGCCTGCGCGGCGGTGGTGACCGGCGGACGCAGGTTGGGCATGACGATGGCACGAGCGAACTGGTGCGCGGTGTAGGGCACGACGCTGGCGAGCGCTGCCTCGTCGCGCAGGTGCAAGTGCCAGTCGTCAGGTCGGGTGAGGGTCAGGGTGTCACTCATACCCGGATTGTCGTCGCCGGGCGGGCCCGGGTTCGGAGACACTCCGCACCACCTCGAAAGGAGCCCGCTTCCTCCATCATGAACAACGCGAAACGCCTGGTCGGCACTTTGGTCCTGTTGGCGCTGTTTGGCGGCACCCTCTTCTTTGCGCTGCGCAGCAACCAGGAGACGAAGCAGATCGCGCAGGAGCAGGTGGCGATCGCCAGCGCCGAACCGTTGAGGGGCTTGATCGCCGTCGACGTGGAGGCGTTCTTCAAGGACGAGCGCGTGACCCAGGTGCTCGGCAGCGCCAAGCTGCCAGTGCAGGTGGCCCGCGTGGGCAGCCGCGACATGGCCGCCAAGATCGGAGCGGCGGACCAGCCCGACTTCTTCATCGCCAGCGGTGTGGTGGCCGCCAACATGATTGCCGACGCCGCCCGCAAGGCCGGCAAGACCGCCACGCAGACGTCGCCCTTCCACACGCCGCTGGTGGTGGCCTCATGGGAGCCCGTCGCCAGGATCCTGGCCGCCAACGGCATGGCCAAGGCGCAGGCGCCCAAGGTCTACAGCCTGGACATGGAGAAGCTCACGCAGGCCATGCTGGCCAAGCAGCGCTGGCGGGACCTGAAGGCCAGCGGTGACTACGCGGTGTCGCGCAGCGTGCTGGTCTCCACCACCGACATTCGCCGCAGCAACTCTGCCGCCATGTACCTGGCGCTGACCTCGGCCGCGCTGAACGGCGACGTGGTGGCGGACCGCACGACGGCGCAGAAGTACGCGGGTCAACTGGCCGAGCTGTTCAAGCGCCAGGGCTTCCAGGAGAACTACGTCAACGGCGCCTTCGACGACTATCTGTCCATCGGCATGGGCAAGACGCCGCTGACCTTCATCTACGAGGCCCAGATGGTGGCTCAGGCGCTCAAGGGCAGCCAGGGAGGCATCAGGCCCGAGATGGTATTGATGTACCCGACACCCACCATTGTCAACAAGTGGGTGCTGGTGGCACTGAACGAGCGCGGCAAGCGGCTGGCCGAACTGCTGGCGACGAACAAGACGTTGCAGGCGGTGGCGCTGGAGCAGGGCTTTCGCACCGGTGACACGGCCGCGTTCGCCGCCGCCGCGAAGACCGCTGGCCTGGCCGTGGACGTGAACCTGAACCAGGTCATCGACCCGCCGGGCTTCGACCTGATGTTTGAAATGATCGACATCGTCAGCCGGGAGATGAACCAGTGATGCGCCGTGCCCTCCTGTTGTTGAGCTTCACGCTGCTGGCTGCCTGCGGCAAGCAGCCCGAGCCGACCGCCCCTGCCGCCGAAGCGCCGACAACCGCCAGCGCCACGCTGCACGTGCTGGCGACCAGCGACCTGAAGGACGTCGAGCCGCTGGCTGCCCAGATCAAGGCCGCCACCGGCGTGGACGTGCATTTTCGCTTCGGCGGCACGATGGAGAGCACGCAGGAGGTGCTCAGCGGCGACAGCGGCAGCGCGCCCAAGCCCGACGCGGCCTGGTTTGCCAACGCCAAATACCTGCTCAGCGATGCGGCCGGCCAGAGCAAGGTCAAGCTGCAGGAGAAGATCATGCTGTCGCCCATCGCGGTGGGCGTCAGCAAGAGCGATGCCGCCCGGTACGGCTGGGACAGGCCCGACGCTAAGCTGACCTGGGCCGACATCACGCGCGCCGCCAAGGCCGGCAAGCTGCAGTACGCGCTGTCCAACCCCGCCACCAGCAACCAGGGCTTCATGGCGCTGCTGGGCGTGGTGGCGGCGGCCGGCGGCAAGGGCGAGGCGCTGTCCGCGGCCGACGTGGACCGCGGCGCGATCGCCGACTTCCTGAAGGGCTACCGCATCGTCGGCGACAACTCCACCTACCTCGCCGACCAGTTCATCAAGGGACAAGGCACCCGCGCCAACGCCTTCATCAACTACGAGAGCTGGCTGCTGACGCTGAACGCCAGTGGCAAGCTGCGCGAACCGCTACACCTGATCTACCCGTTCGAGGGCGTGTCCACGGCCGACTACCCGCTGATGCTGCTCAACGAGGCCCGGCGCGCCGACTACCTGAAGGTGGTCGAGTACCTGAAGGGCGACGCTGCCCAGCTGTGGCTGGCACGCCAGACGCTGCGCCGCCCGATGCGTGCCGAGCTGGCGGCGCAGGTGGCCGACATCCTGCCGACGCGGGGCTTCCAGGTGGAGCTGCCGTTCTCGCCGGACCGGCAATTGGCCGACGGCCTGATCGACGCCTGCCTCAACGAGTTCCGCAAGCCCATCGCCAGCACCTTCGTGCTGGACACCAGCGGCAGCATGCAGGGCAAGCGGCGCGAGCAGTTGGTGGAAGCCATCCACTACCTGGCTGGTGCCGACGTGTCGCTGACCGGGCGCGTGGCCAAGCTGACCAACCGTGAGCGGCTGTGGTTCCTGCCGTTCAGCGACCGCGTGCGCGAGCCGGTGCCCTTCGAGATCCCGGCTGGCAGCAAGACGCCCAAGGGCGTGCTGCCCCAGGCCGACACCGAGGCCAAGCTGGCCGAGCTCAAGCGCGTGCGCGACGCTGCCGACGAGCTGAAAATGGCCGGAGGCACGGCGCTGTACGACGCGGTGCTGGCGGGGCTGCAGCACATGCTGGAGGAGCGCAAGCAACACCCCGAGTACCAGTACTCGGTTGTGGCCTTCACCGACGGCAAGAGCAACATGGGGCGCAAGCTGGAGGACTTCCGGCGCGCCTACGAGCAACTGCCCGAGGACGTGCGCGGCATCCCGGTCTTCATGGTGCTGTTCGGCGAGGCAGACGCCGGCGACCTCAAGGAGCTGGTGAACATCACGGGTGGCAAGGTGTTCGATGCGCGCAAGACGCCGCTGTATGCGGTGTTCAAGGATATTCGGGCGTATCAGTGAGCGACGAATGAACGGTCTTCTGAGATGGCTGAACGCACCGGCCAACTGGTGCGGGCTGCTCGCCGCGACCGGCGTGCTGGTGCTGAAGGCGCTGGGCCTGCTGGGCGGCTGGGCGCTGGTGCTGGCGGCACTGGGCTACGGCGTGGGCCTGGCGACCGGTGCGCTGTGGTGGGGCTGGCCCAGCACGCGCGAGGACGCCTGGGAAGCG
This sequence comes from Burkholderiales bacterium, assembly GCA_016195825.1. GTDB lineage: Bacteria > Pseudomonadota > Gammaproteobacteria > Burkholderiales > Burkholderiaceae_C > Pelomonas. The sequence goes on from JACPYV010000048.1 coordinate 39,873, forward strand.
CTGAAGTTCGAGGACGAGGGCGACGCCCGCGAGGCCATGGGCCGGGCGTTGAGCGGCGTGCGCCGGCTGACCGAGCACAACCCCGGGCAGCGCATCCCCTTCGTGCTTGCGCAGCGCATCCAGCACCTGTGCGAGCGGCTGGAGGGCCTGCTGGACCAGTGGGAGCGCAGCAAGGGCCAGCTCAGCCTGCAGGAGACCTTCCATGCGCGCCACATCGCCATCAGCTACCTGCCGCAGGCGCTGAACACCTACCTCAGCATCCCGCAGCAGTTCGCCACCACCAAGCTGCTGGCCAACGGCAAGACGGCACAGACCACCTTCGAGGGCGTGCTGGCCGAGCTGGAGATGAAAGTTGACCAGCTGGGCGACGACCTCGCCTCGCAGGACGCCCAAGCCTTCCTGCGCCACAGTGAATTCCTGAACCAGAAGTTCGGCAGCAAGGACACCGCATGAACACAACCACGACTACCGCCGCCCCCACCTTCACGCTGACCCCGCCCGAGGTCATCACACCCGTGCAGCCTGCTGCGGCCGTGGATGCCGTGCCGTTGAAGGCCGAGGTCGGCAGCCAGGTCGACGAACAGGTGCGCCGCTTCATCGAGGCGCTGGAGAAAGAAGACCTGCACAGCGAGCCCTTCAAGGCCAAGCTGGACAGCGCCTTCCAGCTGGGCCGCCAGGAAATCAGCATGGCGGCCAACCTGATGCAGGGCAGCCTGATGCAGCGCAACTTCGTCGGCGCAACGGACACGCCGGCCTACAAGGCCATCGCTGCCATCCGCGGCCAGCTCGACGAGCTGAACCCGGGCAAGGAGGGCGACCTGTTGCAACCGCGCAAGCTGCTGGGGCTGATCCCGTTCGGCAACAAGCTGGAGGCCTACTTCCGCAAGTTCGAGTCGGCCAGCTCGCAGCTGCAGACGGCCATGACCCAGCTCTACGCGGCCAAGGACGACATCCAGAAGGACGTCATCGACATCGAGGCCACGCGCGGCAAGCTGTGGGAGGCGATGCAGAACCTTGCCGCCGCCGCCCGCTTCGCCCGCACGCTGGACGCGCGGCTGGACAGCCTGGTGCAGCAGCTCAAACCCACCGACCCGCTGAAGGCCAAGGCGCTGGAGCAGGAAGTGCTGTTCTACGCGCGCCAGAACCTGGCCGACATCCAGACCCAGCAAGCCGTCTGCGTGAACGGCTACCTGGCGCTGGACGTGCTGAAGAAGACCGGCCGCGAAATGATGATCGGCTGCGACCGCGTCGCCACCACCGGCATGAGCGCATTGGCGGTGGCGCAGACGGTGGCGCGCGCGACCGGCAACCAGATCGAGGTGATGAAGATGCTGCAAGGCGTCAACACCACCATCGGCGACCTCATCAATCAGACCGGCACCGCGCTGAACCAGCACGTCGACGCGACGGCCGAGTTCTCGTCCAACCCCATGCTGGGCATCCAGCAGATCCAGTCCATGTTTGACCAGACCTTCCAGGCGATGGACGCGATGGACAACTTCCGCAGCAAGGCCATCGCGACGATGGGGACCAACAACCAGTTGATCCAAGAGCAATTGGCCCGCTCCGAGACCTACATCGACCGCGTGCGGCAGCAACAGGCCAAGGCGGCGGTGGCCGGGACGGCCATCGACGGGCCCGTAAAGCTTTAAGGATCAAGCCGGTCGGCCAGTCGCCCGGCCAGCCAGTCCATGAACACCCGCACCCGGCGCGGGGTGTGGCGGCGCTGGCTCAGCACGAGCCGCACCGGCAGCGGCGCAGCGTTGAAGCCGTCGAGCACCTGCACCAGACGGCCGTCGGCCAGCAGGTGGCGCACGCCCTGCAGGGGGAACTGCGCGACGCCAGCGCCCGCCACCGCGGCGGCTTGGTAAGCATCGGTGTTGTTGACGGTGACGCGGGACGGCAGCGTCAGCGTGCACTCCTGCCCGCCGGTGTCCACCCAGTCGAAGCGCGGGCGGCGGTCGGCCCAGCTCTGGCTGTAGTGCACCAGGTGGTGGCCTTGCGCGACCAGGTCGTCCGGCGTGGCCGGCGTTCCGTGCGCGGCGAGGTAGCCCGGGCTGGCCACATTGACCATGCGCATCTGCCCCAGCGGCCGCGCCACCAGCAGCGGGTCGTGCACCGCGCCCACGCGCAGCACGCAGTCGAAGCCCTCCTCCACCAAGTCCACCCGGCGGTCGGTGCAGCTCAGCTCCACGGTCACACCGGGGTGGGCGGCCAGGAATTCCGGCAGCGCCGGCAGCACGGCGTCCAGCGCCAGGCGCACGGGCATGTCCACGCGCAGCCGGCCGCTGAGCTGCTGGTCTTGCTGGAACAGCGCCTCGATCTCGCCCGCGTCGGCCAGCAGCGCGCGGGCGCGTTCGGCCAGCAGCTCGCCGTCCGAGGTCAGGCTGACGCGCCGCGTGGTGCGCTGGAACAGCCGCGTGCCCAGCCTGGCCTCCAGCTCGCGCACGACCTGGCTGACGCGGCCCTTGGGCAAACCCAGCTCGTCGGCCGCCCGGCTGAAGTGGGCCAGCTCGGCCACCTGCAAGAAGACACGCAGCGCCGATAGATCCAGATTGGTCGACATTCAGTTCACAGTCATTTCGCTGTTGGCAACTTTATCCACATTAGTGAAAACAATAAATTTCGCTCCGTCAACAACCCCACGGAGCACGGCATGACTTCCACAACCCACCCCATCACCCTCATCACCGGCGGCAGCCGCGGCCTGGGCGCCCAGATGGCGCTGGCCCTGGCCCGCGACGGCCACGACATCGGTCGCACAGATCCAGGCCCTCGGTCGCCACGCGCTGGCCCTGCCGCTAGACGTGGCCGATGCCGCCGCCTTCCCGGCCTTTGCCGAGCGCGTACACGCGGGCCTTGCGGCCTGGGGCGCGCAGCGGCTCGACGGCCTCATCAACAACGCCGGCACCGGCGCCCACGCCAGCTTTGCCGAGACGACCTCGGCACAGTTCGACGACATGGTCGCCATCCACCTCAAGGGCCCGTTCTTCCTGACGCAGGCGCTGCTGCCGCTGCTCGCTGATGGCGCGCGCGTGCTGAACATCTCCAGCGGCCTGGCCCGCTTCACGATTCCCGGCTACGCCGCCTATGCGGCGATGAAGGGCGCGGTGGAGGTGCTAAGCCGCTACCAGGCCAAGGAGCTGGCCAGCCGCGGCATCCGCGTCAACACGCTGGCACCAGGTGCCATCGCGACTGACTTCGGCGGCGGCGCGGTGCGCGACAACGCGGAGCTGAACCGCTTCATCACCTCCGTCACAGCGCTGGGCCGGGTTGGCGAGGCCGAGGACATCGGCGGCGCCGCAGCCGCACTGATGCGCCCGGGCGCGGGCTGGATCACCGGCCAGCGCATCGAGGCCTCGGGCGGCATGTTCCTGTAGGCCCTGACGCATCCACCGGGCGGGGGCACGCGTATAAACCGTTCGCCCCCCCTTGGAGATGCCATGACCCGCCACGTTCTCACCCTGGCCGCCATCGCCGCACTGCTCGCCGCCTGCGCCAGCGAGCCCATGGAACCCATGGGCCCGCCGGCCAAGGAAATGATCTACGCGGTGACGACGGCCAACGAGCTGATCCAGTTCAACGCCGGCCAGCCGCAGAAGACGCTGTCGTCCAAGGCGCTGACAGGTCTGGCCGCCGGTGACACGCTGCTGGGCATCGACTACCGCGTAGCCAAGGGCCAGTTGTTCGGCCTGGGTGCCAGCGGCCAGCTCTACCGCATCGACACCAGGACCGGTGCGGCCAGTGCCGTCGGCACGCCCAACGCGCTGCCCAAGGACGGCGTCACCGAGTGGGGCTTCGACTTCAATCCCACTGTGGACCGCATCCGCGTCGTCAACGACGCCGGCTACAACCTGCGCCTGCACCCCGACACCGGCGCCGTCATCGACGGCAACCCCAACGAACCGGGCGTGCAGTTCGACGGCCGCCTGGCCTACGACGCCGCGGATGTGAATGCAGGCAAGACGCCAGGCGTCGTGGCGGCCGGTTACACCTACAACAAGGACAACGACAAGATCACCACCAACTATGCGCTGGACGGCCGCCAGGGCGTACTGGTGCACCAGGGCACGAAGGAGGGTGTGCAACCCGCCGTATCGCCCAACACCGGCCGGCTCTACACGGTCGGCTCGCTGGGCCTAGGCACGTTCGACCGGGCGACGCTGGACATCTCGGACATCTCCAACGCGGCCTACTCGGCGGTCACCACGGCGGGCAAGTCGGTCTGGTACCGCATCGACCTGGCCAGCGGTAAGGCCACGCGCATCGGCACCGTCGTCGGCGGCCCTGTGGTGGGCGCAGCCATCGAGCCCTGATGCATCCGCGGCGCGGCGGGGCGCGTAAGCCGGGCTCCACCAACCCGGAGTGCTGACATGAACACCCCGACCGCGCTGATCCAGTCCCTCTACGCTGCCTTCGGTCGCGGCGACGTCGAGGCCTTGCTGGCCGCCTGCACCGACGACGTCGACTGGCACATGCTGGGCAGCCTCGACCTGCCCTACATCGGCAAATTCCAGGGCAAGGCGGCGCTGCTGCGCTGGTTCGGCTGGGTGGCCGAGTTCGACGACATCCAGGTCTTCGAGCCGCGCGAGTTCTTTGCCGGCGACGACCACGTCACCGTGCTGGGCTGGGAGCGCACGCGCGCCAAGCCCGGCGGTGGCTTGTTCGAGACGCCCTGGGTGCACCTGTTCACGCTGCGCGACGGCCAGGTCGCGCGCTTCGTCGGGCTGTACGACACGGCCGCTGCCGAGGCGGCGCGCCGCGTCAAGGCCTAAGCCGCCCCGCGCGCCTGCTGGCTGCTGAAGTAAGCCACCTTCCGCGCGCGCATGACCTCGCCCAGCGGCCGGTGTGCAGCCAACGACTGCCAAGGGTCGAAGACACCCGCCTCGATCTGCGCGATGAAGCCGGCCTCGGCCGATGGTGCCGCCAGCAGCAGCTCGGCCACGTCGACGAAGGGCGCCACCGACTCGGGCCACTCGACGCTGGCGTCCTCCACCGGCGTACGCGCCTCATCGACGAAGAACTGGAGCTGCAGCCGGTACTTCAGTGGCGCGGCGGCGGCGTGGGCCGCGAGATCGCCGGCCCAATCACCGTTCACGTCGGCGCGCGGCTTCAGGCCGGTCGGCGGCAGCAGCCGAACCTTGACGGCCGCCGAGCCGCAACTGAGGGGCAGCGTGCTGGCGAAGGCCTCGGTCGCAAAACCGGTAAAGGGCTTGCCGGCCGTGGTGGCCAGCTTCTTGAGCTGCTTGACACCGCCCACCAGGCCGAAGGTCCTGAACACCCAGGCCAGCACCGCCGTCGGGCCGTGACCCGCAGCCAGCACCAGGCCGAAGAAGTGGCGGCTGTCGGGAAAGGCGAAGGCCGTCTGGTTGATGAGCGACAGGTCTTGATGGTCGGTGCGGCCACCGAGGGCCGAGTCGCCGTCGACGCCGAAGACCCGCATCGCAAAACCGCGGATGTCGGGCCGGCGGTTGCTCTGCCGGTCCATCGCGCCGTTGGACAGGCGCACCCAGACTTCATGCTCACCCGGCGAAGCGAAGAGGCCGTGGCGGGCGTAATCCGGCAGGCCCTCCAACACGCGCAGCCGGCCGTGCACGGCGGCCACGGCCTTGCGGTGCAGCGCGCGGCCGGCGCCGAAGCGCTGGTCCTTGCGCCGCTGCATCTCGGTCATCGCCCGCACCGCGTCGGCGTGACGCTTGGCCTCGTCGGCCGCGATGACTTCCTTCCATCCCGTGCCGACGCTGCCCATGACCTGCTTCCCGTCAGTGCTGCAGGATCTTGGCCAGGAAGTCCTTGGCGCGCGGCGAGCGCTCGTCGGCCTTGCCGAAGAAGTCCGCGCTGCTGCAGTCCTCGACGATCTTGCCGGCGTCCATGAAGATGACGCGGTTGCTGACGCGCTTGGCGAAGCCCATCTCGTGCGTCACGCACATCATGGTCATGCCCTCCTGGGCCAACTGCACCATCACGTCCAGCACCTCGCCCACCATCTCCGGGTCCAGCGCCGAGGTCGGCTCGTCGAACAGCATGACGATGGGGTCCATGGACAGCGCGCGGGCGATGGCCACGCGCTGCTGCTGGCCACCCGACAGCTGACCGGGGAACTTGTCCTTGTGCGCCGACAGGCCCACGCGGTCCAGCATCTTCAGCCCACGCGTCTTGGCATCGGCCTGCGAGCGACCCAGCACCTTGATCTGCGCGATCGTCAGGTTCTCGGTCACAGACAGGTGCGGGAACAGCTCGAAATGCTGGAACACCATGCCCACGCGCGAGCGCAGCTTGGGCAGGTTGGTCTTGGGGTCGGCGATGGAGATGCCGTCGACGACGATGTCGCCCTTCTGGAAGGGCTCCAGCGCGTTGACCGTCTTGATCAGCGTCGACTTGCCGGAGCCCGACGGCCCGCAGACGACGACGACCTCGCCCTTCTTGATGGACGTGGTGCAGTCGGTCAGCACCTGGAAGCTGCCGTACCACTTGGAGATGTTCTTGATGTCGATCATGGCGAACTCGATGTTCAACGGATGATGGCGATCTTCTTCTGCAGGCGGCGCACCAGTTGCGACAGACCGAAGCAGATGACGAAATAGACGACGGCGGCGGCGAGATAGGTCTCAACCGGACGGTTGAAATTCTTGCCCGCGACCTCGAAGCCCTTCAGCAGGTCGTACTCGCCGACGGCATAGACCAGCGACGTGTCCTGGAACAGGATGACGGTCTGCGTCAGCAGCACCGGCAACATGTTGCGGAAGGCCTGCGGCAGCACGACCAGCTTCATGGTCTGGGCATAGGTCATGCCCACGGCGTAACCGGCGTTGACCTGGCCCTTGGACACCGACTGGATGCCGGCACGCATGATCTCGGAGTAGTAGGTCGCCTCGAACAGCGTGAAGGTGATGAAGGCCGACATCTGCCCGCCCAGCGGCCCGACCAGCTTGGGGATCAGCAGGAAGAACCACAGGATCACCATCACCAGCGGAATGGAGCGCAGCGTGTCAACGTAGATGGCGGCGGGCGTCGACAGCCAGCGGTGGCTGGACAGCCGCATCATGGCCAGGAGCGTGCCCAGGATGATGCCGCCGACCATGGACACCAGCGTCAGCTGGATGGAGAACCAGAAGCCCTTGGCGACGAAGCTCTGGATGACGGCCCAGTTGACGAAGGAATAGTCGAGATTCAGCATCACTTGCCCCCTGCCTGGCCAGGGATGCGCACGCGTGCCTCGACGAACTTGGCGATGCGGTTGATCGCGAACGCCGAGACGAAGTAAAGCAGGGTGACCGGGATGTAGATCTCCTCGAAATGCGAGGTCTCCTCCGAGGCCTGCTGCGCAAACTGCGCCAGCTCGGGGATGCTGACCGCGAAGGCCACGGCCGAGTTCTTGACGATGTTCATGCTCTCGCTGGTCAGCGGCGGAATGACGATACGAAAGGCCATCGGCAGCAGCACGAAGCGGTAGGTCTGCGGCAGCGTCAGGCCCATGGCCAGCCCGGCATAGCGCTGCCCGGTCGGCAAGGTCTTGATGCCGGCCTTGACCTGTTCGCCGACGCGTGCGCTCGTGAAGAAGCCCAGCGCGAAGACCACCAGCACTGACGACGGCACCGCCTCACGCAGCACCGGGAACAGCGTCGGCAGCACGTGGTACCAGAGGAAGACCTGCACCAGCAGCGGGATGTTGCGGAACAGCTCCGTCCAGGCCTCGCCGAAACGCGCCAGCCACTTGTTGGGTGCCGTGCGGATGATGCCTATCCCTGTGCCCACGACGAGCGCGAGCACCAGAGCCAGCAGCGACACGCTCAGTGTCCAGCCCCAGGCGCCCAGCATCCATTGCAGGTAGGTCTGCTCCTTGCCGCCTGGCCCGAAGCAGCCGGCGACGGCCTCACCGGTGGCGGTGTCATTGCAGTAGAACTGCCAATCCCAACTCATGGCTTCTCCTTGAGCCGTCATCTAAAGCAAAGCGGGTGCCAGGCACCCGCTTTGCGGTCGTTCAGATCACGCGCGCATTACTTCTTTGCTGCGTAGTCTTCCATCGGCTTGTCGTTGGGGTTGGCCCAAGCGTCCTTGGTCGCTGCGGACAGCGGCAGGCCGATCTTGGTGTTTGTCGGCGGGATGGGCTGCAGGAACCACTTGTCGTAGATCTTGGCCATCTCGCCCGACTTCATCAGGCCCTTGATGCTGTCGTCCACGGCCTTCTTGAAGGCGGGGTCGTCCTTGCGCATCATGATGGCGATGGGCTCGACCGACAGCACCTCGCCGACGATCTTGAAGTCGGCCGGGGCCTTGGACGTGGCGATGTTCTTGGCCAGGATGGAGCCGTCCATGACAAAGGCGTCGGCGCGGCCAGAGTCCAGCAGCAGGAAGCTGTCGGCGTGATCCTTGCCGAACACTTCCTTGAAGTCCACGCCCGTTGCACGCTCGTGCTTGCGCAGCGTCTGCACCGAAGTGGTGCCAGTGGTGGTCGCCACGGTCTTGCCGTTGAGCTGGTTGATGGTCGTGATGCCGGAGTTGGCCTTCACGGCGATGCGCACTTCCTCGACATAGGTCGTCACGGCGAAGGCGACGTCCTTCTGGCGGGCCGCGTTGTTGGTCGTCGAACCGCACTCCAGGTCGACCGTGCCATTGACCGTCAGCGGGATGCGGTTGGCCGACGTGACCGGCTGGTACTTGACCTCAATCTTGCTGCCCAGCTGCTTGCGCAGGTCGGCGATGACACGCTCGCAGACGTCGATGTGGTAGCCGACGTACTTGCCGTCACCGATGGTGTACGACAGGCCCGAGGACTCGCGCACGCCCATCGTGATCGCGCCGCTGTCCTTGATCTTCTTCAGCGTGTCTTCGGCATGTGCCGCGGTGACGCCGGCGAACAGGGCCGCGACGAGCAGGATTTTCTTCATGGAGACTCCAACAACAGGAAGTGGGTATCGATAACAAGCGTGAGCAGACCACGCCCCGTGCTCAGCCCGAATACGGGTTTTCACGATGCATGCGCAAGCGGGATGGGGTCATGCCGCAGACGCAAGATAGTCCCACAGCGCCTGGGCCGCGGGCTTGTGCCGGCGCGTCACTTCGGGGCGCTCGCGGTAGATGCGCAGCTCCATGCTGACGCTGAACGTGCCAGGCGCCGCGGCCGCCACGAGGCGCCCGCTGGCCAGCTCCTTTTGCACCGAACTGGCCGGCAGGAAGGCGAAGCCATGGCCTTCCAGCGCCATGGCCTTCAGGCCCTCGGCCATGTCGGTCTCGTAGATGGCGTCGAGGTTGAGCGCGCAGTCGGCCTCCTTGACGATCAGCTCGACGAGGCGGCCCAGGTAGGCGCCGGAGGCATAGCTCAGGAAAGGGATCTTGTGGCCCGGACGGCCGGGCAGCCGGAACAGCGGCTCGCCCTGCGGGTCCGCTTTGGCATAGGGCGACAGCGTCTCGTGCCCCAGCGACACCATCTGGTAGCGCTCGGGGTCCAGCTGCAGCGGCTGGCTGGCGTGGTGGTAGACCAGCAGAAGGTCGCAGTTGCCTTCGCTGAGCTGCAGCATCGCGTCGTGCACATTGGCCGCGTTGAGCCGGCACTTGATGGCGCCGAAGCCGCGCCGCAGGCCCATCAGCCAGTGCGGGAAGAAACTGAAGGCCAGCGAGTGCGGCACGGCGAACTCGATCATGTCCTGGTCAGCCGCCTGGTGGCTGCGCAACATGTTGCGCGTCGCCTGCAGGTTGCCGAGCAGCTCCACCGCCTGCGCGAGCAGCGTCGCACCGGCCGCGGTCAGCCGCGTCGGGTAGGACGATCGGTCCACGAGATCGACCCCGGCCCAGGCCTCCAGCGCCTGGATCCGGCGCGAGAAAGCCGGCTGGGTCACATGGCGCAGCTGGGCGGAGCGGGAGAAGCTGCGCGTCTCGGCCAGGCTAACGAAGTCTTCAAGCCACTTGGTTTCCACCGAGGGCAGTGTAGCCAAGGCCCCCGACCACCCCCTAAGCATGGCCCCCAGGGCTTTCGTCCCCCTCAACTGAAGGGCCCCGGCGGCGCTCAGGACGGAGGGGCTTGTTTACAGTCTGCTTCACAAACCCAACTCGAACACCCCGGACGGAGAACACCATGCGCCCGACCAGCAAACTTCTGGCCCTCGCCTTGACGGTGGCAATGCAGGCCGCCGTCGCAGCGCCCGCGACCGTGGAGCTCAAGTTCGAGGACATCTCGATCGCCAGCGATCCGCTGCACCTCGGCATGGTCAAGCTGGGGGATCGCTACAAGGGCGACGGTGTGCAGTTCACCGATGGCGCCTGGGGTGTCACCACCGTCGGCTGCAAAGGCATTGTCTCGTTCGTCCCCTACGGTGGCGGCTGCAGCGGCCTGTTGCTGGCCGGTGACCCGCGCGACACCACGGTGGGCGGCGATGTGACGTTCACGCTCAACTTCGCCGAGGGCTTCATCAAGGGCTCGTCGCTCGTCTATTCGGCGCTGACAGGATCTGGTGTCTCGGTCACGCTGTTCAGCGAGCTCGACGGCAAGGGCGATGCGACGCGCGTGACCGGCCTGGTCCCCGCGGACTGCAATGACGGCTCGGGCGCAAGCTTCTGCGTCTGGAAGGAACTGCTGCTGGAAGCCGGCGGCGCCACGGGCATTGCGCGCTCCATGGTCATTTCGGGCTTCGATGAATCCCTGATGCTGGACAACCTGAAGCTGGTCAAGGCCACGACGGCTCCCGGCACCCTGCCTGAACCCGCCAGCGCCGCGCTGGTGCTGGGCGCCCTGGGCGCAGCCGGCTGGTCGCGCAAGCGCAAGTCGGCCTGACCCGATCACGCCCCTGAAAACGACCGCCGCGGCGGTCGTTTTTGCTTTCTGGCGGCCCACATTCATGGGCGGATTCATCGATGCTGGCGCTTGAATCACCTGCGACCGTCCCTATAATGAGACGCTGTCAGCACTCAACGCATTCGAGTGCTAACGAAATCGGGTCGGTTGGTCGGCCCCATTTTTTCGCGCGATCACGACTCAAAGAAACCGTGATCGCTGCGGTTCAAACTCTGAAGGAGATCCCATGAAGCTGCGCCCCTTGCACGATCGCGTGATCGTTCGCCGCCTGGAACAGGAAACCAAGACCGCCTCTGGCATCGTCATCCCTGACAACGCCGCCGAGAAGCCTGATCAAGGCGAAGTCCTGGCCGTCGGCCCGGGCAAGCGCAACGACAAGGGTGACTTCATCACCCTGAACGTTGCCGTCGGCGACCGCGTGCTGTTCGGCAAGTACTCGGGCCAGACCGTCAAGGTCGATGGCGAAGAGCTGCTGGTCATGCGCGAGGAAGACCTCTTCGCCGTCGTCCAGAAGTAATGACTCGAGGGCAACCCGGCACGCCGTGCCCTCTGCCCTCGCTGAATTCGGTGTCGTTAAATCGACTCTGACCCTAATTTAGAGAACCGGAGAATTCAAATGGCAGCAAAAGACGTGATCTTTGGCGGCGAGGCACGTGCCCGCATGGTCGAAGGCGTGAACATCCTGGCCAACGCGGTCAAGGTGACCCTGGGCCCCAAGGGTCGCAATGTTGTGCTCGAGCGCTCGTTCGGCGCCCCGACCGTGACCAAGGACGGCGTGTCCGTGGCCAAGGAAATCGAGCTGAAGGACAAGCTGCAGAACATGGGCGCGCAGATGGTCAAGGAAGTCGCTTCCAAGACCAGCGACAACGCCGGTGACGGCACCACGACCGCCACGGTGCTTGCCCAGGCCATCGTCCGCGAAGGCATGAAGTACGTGGCCGCCGGCATGAACCCGATGGACCTGAAGCGCGGTATCGACAAGGCGGTCACCGCCCTGGTCGCCGAGCTGAAGAAGGCCTCCAAGGCCACCACGACTTCCAAGGAAATCGCGCAAGTCGGCACGATCTCGGCCAACAGCGACTCCGAAGTCGGCCGCATCATTGCTGAGGCGATGGACAAGGTTGGCAAGGAAGGCGTCATCACCGTCGAAGACGGCAAGAGCCTGGACAGCGAGCTGGACGTCGTTGAAGGCATGCAGTTCGACCGCGGCTACCTGTCGCCCTACTTCATCAACAACCCCGAGAAGCAAGCCGCGCTGCTGGACAACCCCTTCGTCCTGCTGTTCGACAAGAAGATCTCGAACATCCGCGACCTGCTGCCCACGCTGGAGCAAGTGGCCAAGGCTGGCCGCCCGCTGCTGATCATTGCCGAAGAAGTCGAAGGCGAAGCCCTGGCGACGCTGGTGGT
>JACPYV010000062.1 GCA_016195825.1 Burkholderiales bacterium
CCTGGGGTTGGCGCCAGTTCGCGCCCTCGCGATAGGTCCACCAACGGGTTTCGTCGTTGAGCGGGACGGCGGACGGGGCGCCGGTGAACACTAAGGCTCCAGCCACGAGTTTGCTGGCGGGTACACCGGGAAAGTCGGCGGCCGATGGCGCCTTCTCGGCGACCGTGACATGGCCGGTGGCTGCGGTGAACCTCGCGAACTCCGCATTTGTGAGTTCGTGCTCGTCTATCCAAAAGGCGGAAACAGCGACTTATCCGGCCAATTTTGACCATTTTTCAGGAGGCGTTGAGTTTTTGCGCCGCATTGATGAGTCGGAGGATTCTGCGCCGAAAGGCATCGAGGAGCTTGGACTGGGTCTGAGTGCGGGAGGCGTCGAGGATGAGGAGTGCGGAGCGGAGAGCCTCGGCGAGGGATTCGGCGCGAGCTGGCGGCAGGGGAGCGGAAAGCTCATGCGGGGAATGAAGCGAGGCACGAAGAAATTGCTGCTGCAGATCGGTTTGGGTGACCTCGATATAAAGCATCGTCATTTCGGGAGTGGTGTGCCCCAGGAGCTTCATCACGGCCGGGAGACTCATGCCTCGCCGGAGCCAGCCGGTGGCGCAGGTGTGGCGTAGTTGGTGCGGGACATAGCGGCCGGAACAACCCGCGGCTTGACAGGCTGCGGTCAAGGCGCGCCGGAGATTCCTACCGAGTTGAGCGCGGCCCGGCGGCCGCGGCAGCAGGTAACCGCGGCCCGCGGGGCCGAGAGCGAGCATGCGTGCCACAACGGCGCGCGTGTCCCGGTCCACGGGGATCCAGCGTTCCGAATGCAGCTTGCCGAGCGGAACGCGGAGGGCCCACTGCTCCGCGCCTCCGTCTCCGTCGCCCAAGCGATGCAGACAATCGGCCGGTAGATCGACCAGTTCTCCGATGCGGAGACCCGTGGCCCGCAACAGCAGCAAGGCGTTCGACCGCACATCGTCGATAGCACGCAGTTGCCGCTGCAACAGCGCGTCGTCTTCGGCGGGTAACGGCCTGGGCAGATAGTGGTCGGCGCGGGGAATGTCTTCGGGAAGCAGCAGGCCCGGGCCTTGCAAATCTTCAAGCAGACGGCGGAGGCAAAGCAGATGGCCGATGCGCGCCGAGATCGACAACGGCGGCTGGCGAGTGGCCAGTTGTTGCATCCAACCCAATAGATGCGGATCGCGCCGCAGTTGATGGGCGTGACGGATGCGTGGGAAATGCAAGTGCAGATAACGGAGAAAGTTTCTGGCCGTGACTCGATAGTGGCGGGCGGAGCCAGGCCGCAAACGCAGCGCCAGGAATTGAATGCGGCGTTGCAGTTCGCACTGCAAAGGCGTCTCCGGCAGGGATGGCGGGGGTATCAAGATGGTTCCCGCACAGCGGCCAGCATGCTGCCGGCAGCGCGCTCGAACTCGCGCCAGACATCGGCGAGAGACAGCGAAACGTAACGCATGGTGGTATGCACGTGGGTGTGACCCAACAGGTGCATGAGGGCAGGAATGCTGACGCCGGCGCGAACCATGTCGGCGCCAAAGGTGTGGCGGAACCGGTGCGGGTTGGCGTTGGGAACCTGGCTGCTGCGGCGGTGAGAGCGGAACAGAGAACGCAATCCGGCCGGGGTCATGGGCAATCCGCGGGTTTTGCCCTGCAGCGCCACGAACACAAACGGCGAAGCGGTGGCGGGACGCTCGCTCCGCAAATACACATCCAGCAGGCGAAGCGTTTTGGGATGAGCGGGCAGGATGCGCTGGCGGCGGCCTTTCCCCTGCACCCGGATCTGCGCTTGCGAAAACCAGATGTCGGCGATGCGCAGACTCAACACTTCGCGCGAACGCAGACCGTGCAAGAGTAAGAGCGCGACCAGAGCCAAGTCGCGGCAGCGATGAAAGCTGGCCCAGAAGCGCGCCACGTCTTCCGCCGGTAACGGCACGATGACGGGCCGGGGCTCCCGCAGACGCAAGTTGGATTGCGCCGCTCGGGGACCGCCGAAGTTGGACTCGATACGGCGCCAATAGCGGCGGCGCAGGCGCGAGTCTTCGCCGGAGCCCTGCGGGCCGAAGTGAAAGTGGCACAGGCGGCGCACCAGTTCCAGGCGCGCGTTGATGGTGACGGCCGCCGGCGGAGGTTGTTGCGAAAGTTGGAAACGGATGTAATCGGCGATGGCGGTGGGGCCAGGCGCACTCCATGCCGGTTCGCGATCGCTCCACCATCTTGCAAAGTGGAGCAGTTGAAAAGCATACATGCGCAGCGTGAGCGGGGAAAGCGCGCGCAAGGCTTGCGCATCCAGAAACTCATTGATCCATGCGGCTGGCTGGCCAGTTGGGTCGAGCACACGCCACGGGCTACGCCCGGGCTCGGTGGTGTTTTCCGTCACGCTCCAGTTCATGGCCGCGCCAACTCCATCAAGTGACGCCACTGCGCGGGGCTCGCGCCAGCCGCGAAGTAGCTGGCCGGGTCGTGCGCGCCGGGCAGCGGAATGCGGCGGACGCGTTGTCCGGACGCCTGCAGGCGTGCCGACAAGCGGGCCGCGGCTTGCTGTCCCGCCGCATCGCCATCCAAGGCGATCCACACGGTGCGCGATCCGGCCGTGAGTTGTTCCCATTGCGTCCGGTTCAGGTGCGCTCCCCCGCCGCAGGTGGCGTGTTCGAATCCGGCCTGCCACAGGGCTGCAACATCGAACAGGCCTTCCACTAAGATGATCGCGGGCGCTGGTTGGAGACGGTCCCAACGGTACAATCCGCCCTTGGCGGCTTGCGGAAAACGATGCGGAGCCGTAGCGGCGCTATCGATGTTGCGACCGTAGAACGTCGCGCCAAACGGGAAGACAATGCGGCGGTAGAAGGCATCGCGCCCGTGCCGGTCGAGCAGTCCGGTGGACCGCATCTGCTCGAACGGATAGCCGAGCTGTTGCAGGTGTTGGCGCAGACAAGCTCCCGGTGCGTAGCCGATTTGCATGGCATCGAGCACGGCTGGGGAGTGGATGCCGCGGCTGGCCAAATACTGCATCGCTTCCGGCCAGCGGTGGAGTTGCGCACGGTAAAAGGCGATGGTGTCGCCAGCGATGTCGCCGCCACCTTCGAGTTGGCTCCGCAGATACACGATGGCTTGGGGAAAAGAATATCCGCGATGCAGTTGGGCCAGACGGATCAGATCGCCGCCACTTCCGCAACCGTGGCAGTAAAACAAATTCTTGCGAGTATGAATCCAGAAGGACGGTTTGGTTTCCGAATGCAGAGGACACAACCCTGCTACTTCTGCATCGCCGCTTTGCTGCGAGGGCTCCCAGCCGTGGTGGCGCAGGTAATCCAGCAGTCCGATGCGGTGTTTCAGTCGATCTAGAAAAAGACGGTCCATTTTGTACCTCCTGGCGTGGTCCACAGGTCATCCGGAGTTGGGAAACGCGGCGAACCACTGGTGGCAGACGATACAGCGCCACCAGGCAGCCGCGAACCGGAACTCCTGCTGGCATGTTGCGGCAAAAGGAGCAAAAAGGGAAGTATGATACGTCACGGGGACCGGCCGGGCGGTTGCAGCGTGAGCTTGCCGGCACCGGTAGTGGCGTTGGCGGTCACGATGGTCCAAACGGCCTGCCTCGCTTTGCTGGTGTCTCCGGTTGGCTGCGCGGAGTTGCTGCCGCCGGGCCTGCTCGCGGCAACCAGTGCTGCAATAGCGCTGGCCGCGATCGCAGTGGCTACAAATGCAAAACATCAGGCCGCAGTTGTTGCCAAGGCAATCCCGCAGCCGGATCTGTAGTCCGCCAATCGCCATAAGTGGCCGAAGGCGGACTAGACAACGGCACCCGATTCATGGCAGGTTAGAACTACTTGCTGTGCGACCTGTCCAAATCCAAAAAGGTTGCCAACCGGAACCCCGTTGCTTCACGGCGGGGTTCCATATTGCATCCGCCTCGTTGGACAAACTCTACACCATTCAGGCTACTGTCGTGCCACCTGCATTAAGCCAGCTCCGGCGGAAAAAGAATCATCCCCTGCAAGTCCGCGGAAGATTGGCCGGTTTAGAACGACACTCTTGTCGAGACACGGCTTCACCGAGGCATCCGGACCGGGCGATTTCAGGGAGTCACCTGGCCCTGCGGGCCACAATTAGTGGTGAAAAACCGTGTCTCGACAAGAGTTCCAAACCGGCCAATCTTCCGCGGACTTGCAGGGGATGATTCTTTTTCCGCCGGAGCTGGCTTAATGCAGGTGGCACGACAGTAGCCTGAACGGTGTAGAG
>JACPYV010000058.1 GCA_016195825.1 Burkholderiales bacterium
GACCTGATGATGCCGGGCATGGACGGCTTCGAGGTGCTGCACCAATTGCGCAGCGACCCCTCGCTGGCGGCGCTGCCGGTGGTGGTCTGGACCGCGATGGCGCTGACGCCCGAGGATCTGGCCCAGCTGGCCGCATCCGCCCAGGTGATCGCCAGCAAGGGCTCTGCCGGCTCGCTGGAGCAGGTGCGAGACGCGTTGCTGCACTGGGTCCGCGCGCAGGCCGCCCCATCGGTCAACGCCGCGGCCGGGGAGGCCTGAGATGAGCGAACTCTGCATCCTGGTCGTGGATGACCACGAGGTCAATCTGCTGCTCGCCGAATGCGTGCTGGAGGCGAGCGGCATGCAGGTGCTGCGGGCGCTGGACGCCGATGCCGCGCGCGCCGTGCTGCAGGCCGAGCGCCCCGACCTCATCCTGCTCGACATCCAGCTGCCCGGCGTGGACGGCCTGGCGCTGGCCCGCGAGTTCAAGGCCGACGCGCGGCTGGCGGGTGTGCCCGTCATCGCCTTCACCGCGCACGCCATGAGCGGCGACGAGGTGCGCTTCTGTGCGGCCGGGTTTGACGGCTATTTGGCCAAGCCCATCGAGGTGGCCCGCTTCGCCCAGCAGGTGCGGGCCTTTCTGGCCTCCTAAAATCCCGACATTGCCGCCCCTGTTGCTGCGTCGCAGCCTCTCGCCATGCCCCAAGCTTTGCTCCAGTCCTCCCTCACGTCGCTGCCCCTGCTCGGCCGCGGCAAGGTGCGCGAGAACTACGCCGTCGGCGAGGACCGCATCCTGATGATCGCCAGCGACCGCCTGTCCGCCTTCGACGTCATCATGGGCGAGCCTGTGCCCGGCAAGGGCGCGCTGCTGACGACGATCGCGCTGTTCTGGTTCGACAAGCTCCAGGGCATCGTGCCCAACCACCTGACTGGCGACGACCCGCTCAGTGCCGTCACGCCGCAGGAGCGCGAGCAGGTGCGGGGCCGCTCCATGCTGGTCAAGCGCCTCAAGCCCCTGCCGGTGGAAGCCGTCGTGCGCGGCTACCTGGCCGGCAGCGGCTGGGCGGAGTACCAGAAGAGCGGCAGCGTCTGCGGCGTCGCCCTGCCGCCCGGGCTGCGCAATGCCGACAAGCTGCCGGCGCCCATCTTCACGCCCGCCACCAAGGCCGAGATGGGCGACCATGATGAGAACATCTCGTTCGACAAGATGGCTGACATCATCGGCGCCGACTTGGCGGCCCGCGTGCGCGACGTCTCCATCCAGCTCTACCAGCGCGCCGCCGACTACGCGCTCACCAAGGGCATCATCATTGCGGACACCAAGTTCGAGTTCGGCCTGGATGCCGACGGCACGCTGACGCTGATGGACGAGGTGCTGACGCCCGACTCCTCGCGCTACTGGCCCGTCGAAAGCTATGCGCCGGGCAGCAACCCGCCGAGCTACGACAAGCAGTTCGTGCGCGACTGGCTGGAGCAGGCTACCGTGGACGGCAAGCCCTGGGGCAAGACTGCACCGGCGCCGGCCCTGCCGCCCGAGGTCATCGCCAGGACCGTGCAGAAGTACGAGGAAGCGCTGCAGCGGCTGACCGCATGAACCCCGCGCGACTGCCCGAAGGGGCTCAATTCCGTTCGGCGGGGCGGTGCGCAGCGCGGAGAGTGCGTCGATGAGCGCGACCGGGCCGGTGAAGCTGCGCAGCCGGCTGGCCCAGCGGCTGGACGGTGAGATCGCCGCCGTGGCCGCGATGCCGGCCCGCGCCGCCGTGCTGCAGGTCCAGCGCGCCATCCTGTGGCTGCGCCATGGCCGCGAGGCCGAGGCCCGCGAGGAACTGGACCGCCTGCATGCCCGCGCGCTGGTGCATCCGCGCGTCGAACTGGCGGCCTGGCTGCACTTGGCCGAAGGCCTGTGGGCCTATTTCAATGCCTTCGGCGGCGACGCGCGCGACCGCGTGCGTCGGGCCCGCGTGATGGCGGCCGCCGCCGACTTGCCGTCGCTGCAGGCCCAGGCCGACGCCTGGCTGGCGCAGATGGACTTCGTTGGCCGCGACATCGATGGTCTCATCACGCACGCGCGTGACGCGCTGGCCGTGCTGCAGCCCAACGACCATGCCGCCACCTACCGCGTCGCGACGGCACTGGCCTCCGCTTGGAGCTTGGCCGCCGGCGAGGCGGCCGCATCGCCCTGGTATGGCTGGGCGCGCCAGCATGCCATCGCCGAGGGTGACGACGCTGGCCTGGCGGCGCTGCTCTACAACCTGACCCAGATGCGCGCGCTGCGCATCCGCCATGCAGCGCTGGCCGGCGAGCCTGGCGAGGCGCCGGCCGCGCTGCTGGGCATCGAATCCATTGGCCACTACGACGACGCCGTCGGCGGCTCCGCCCGCGGCGACCTGACGCCACTGCTGCGCGGCCAGTTGCTGACGGTGCAGGGCGACTTCGCCGAAGCCGCCACGCTGTTGCAGGCCCAGTTGCCCGCCGCCATGGCGGCCGGCCTGGCCCGGCTGGGCGGCAGCCTGCTGGCCGACCTGGCCTGGTGCTGGGCCAACACCGGCGACCCACTGCGTGCCCGCGCGCTGGCCGACCAGGCCGCCATCGAGGTGCAGGCCGAGGACGCCGCGCGTTGCGACATCGACGACCGCGCCGCGCTGCACGCCCGCCTGGCCCAGGTCTACGCCAAGCTGCGCGAGGATGTGCTCGCTGCCCGCCAGGCCGACGCCGCCACCACTGCCTGGGCCCAGGACGCCGCCCAGCGCCGGGCCTGGGCCGAGCGCCTGACGGCGGCCGGCTTGAGCACTCCGCCACGCTGACAGGGGCAGTTCCGGGCTTTCAGCGCGCCCGGGCTGCGTTACCCTCCCCCGCCATGACCGCCGACGCCTCAGCCGACGACACCATCAACGCCTTGCCGCCCGGCACCCGTTTCGGGGAGCTGGAGATCCTGGGCACGCTGGGCGTGGGCGGCTTCGGCATCGTCTACCTCGCGCGTGACCACTCTCTGGAGCGCGAGATCGCGATCAAGGAGTACATGCCCAGCCAGTTTGCGCAGCGCGACGGGCGCTCGCAGGTCTCGGTGCGCTCCATCTCCATGCGCGAGACCTTCGAGCTGGGCCGGCGCAGCTTCGTCAACGAGGCGCGGCTGCTGGCCCGTTTCGACCACCCCTCGCTGCTCAAGGTCTACCGCTTCTGGGAGGCCAACGGCACGGCCTACATGGCCATGCCGCGCCTGGTGGGCCAGAACCTGCGCGAGGCGCGCCGCGGGCTGCCCGCGGTGCCGCCGCCCGAGGCTTGGGCGCGGCGTGTGTTCGACGCCGTGCTGGGCGGCCTGGAGGCGCTGCACGCCCAGCAGGTGTGGCACCGTGACGTCGCGCCCGACAACATCTTCCTGCCGGCCGACGGCAGCACGCCCATCCTGCTGGACTTTGGCGCCGCCCGCCAGGCCATTGGCGACCGCACCCAGGTCTTCACGGCCATCCTCAAGCCCAGCTTCGCGCCCATCGAGCAATACGCCGAGGCCGCCAGCCTGAAGCAAGGCCCCTGGACCGACTTCTACGCGCTGGCCGCCGTCATGCACGAGCTGCTGACCGGCCGCCCGCCGCCGCCCTGTACCGCGCGTGCGATGGGCGACGAGCTGGCGCCGTTGGCGGCGCCGGGCTACTCGCCCCGTTTCCTCGCCGCGCTGGACTGGGCGCTGCGCGTGCCGCCGCACCAGCGCCCCGTCAGCGCCGCCGCCTGGCGCGAGGTGCTGGATGGCCGTGCACCCGTGCCGCCGCCCCAGGCCGCGCCGCCCCGCGTGGCCCCGGCGCCGCATGTGCCGCTGGACATCGAGTTCGCCGACACCGTGCAAGCGCTGCCCGAAGAGATGCTGCGCACGACGCTGGTGCCGCCTGCCCAGCCGGCCCGCCAGGCCATCAGGCCGGACCAGCCCGCCCCGGCTGCCCCGCCTGCCCTGCCTGCCCGGCGCAAAGGCCCCCTGCTGCTGGCGGCTGCTGCCTTGGTGCTGCTGCTGCTGGGACTCTTCATCGGGCAGCTGCGCGGCAACATGGCCCCGCATGGACCACCGGCGTCGGCGGACGCGGCATCCGCCGCTGCGTCGGCCGCGGCCGACGCGCAGGTCGTGGCCGGGCCTGTGGCCTCGGTGCCGGCGGCCAATGTGCCGGCCGTTGTCGAGGCCGTATCGCCGCCGACCGTCAAGCCATTGCCGACCACCGCTGCAGCCAGCAGCCCTGCGCCGCGGCCCGCCGTGGCGGCATCGGTTGCGCCGCGCCGCGATGGCGCGCTCAAGCCCATCGTCACCGAGAAGGCTGGCGACTACCGCCCCATGCCGCGCAGCCCCGTGTTTGCCGCGCCGGAGCCAGTGGCCTCGGCCGCCACCGTGCCGGTGCAGGCCGCGCCGGCCTCGGCGCCGGGCGAGCCGCGCACGGCGTCGGAAGCCTGTGGCAGCCGCGTGCTGCTGGCGCGCGTCTGGTGCATTGACCGGCAATGCGAGAAGCCGCAGTTCCGCGGCGACCCCGAGTGCGTCAAGCTGCGCGAGATCCGCGAGCAGCGCAACAGCCACCGCGACGTGCCCTGACCGGCCAGGCCGGCCCCGGCAGGCTCAGAACAGCGCCATCGACAGCTTGCGACGGTAGCCGTCGAGCAGCGGATCGCTGTGCACCACGGCCTTGCCGGTCAGCTCCAGCGCACCGGCCTTGGCCTCGGCGGCCGGCTTGGGGGCCGGCTTGGTCAGCAGCTCCAGGATGGCCACATAGGTCTTGCGTGCGGCTTCGCCGTTCCAGGCCTTGTCGCGCATGATGATTTCCAGCAGCTCGTCCATCGCGTCGGTGAACCGCTGGCCGGCCAGATGGGTTTGCGCGAGCGCGAAGCGGGCATCGAAATCGCGCTTGTTGGCGGCGATGGCCGCCTGCAGCGCGGCGGGGTCGGCCGTGGCGGCGGCCTCAGTGGCGGTCAGCCAGGTGGCCAGCGCCGCGAGGCGGGGCGAGGGCGTCAGCGTGTCGGCCGCCTTGGCCGCAACCGGCGCGAAGGCCTCGCGGGCCTCTGCCACCAGGCCCAGCTCGAGCAACGACTTCACGTAGTCGAAGCGAGCCACGTCGTTGGCCGGGTCGGTTTGCACGGCGTGGGCCAGCTTGCCCAAGGCTGCCTCCAGGTCGCCCTCGGCCATCAGGTCTTCGGCTTCGGCCACGTCGGCCTGGGCCTCCAGCATCTCGCCGGGCGGCACGTGCTTGTCCAGGAACTCGCGGATCTGCGCCTCGGGGATGGCGCCGACGAAGCCGTCCACCGGCTGGCCGCCAGCGAACATCACGCAGAACGGGATGCTGCGCACGCCGAACATCTGGCTGAGCTGCGTGGCGATCTCGGGCACCTCGTCGCTGTTGAGCTTGGCCAGCGTGAAGCGGCCGGCGTAGGCCTCTTCCAGCTTTTCCAGGATGGGGCCCAGCGTGCGGCAGGGGCCGCACCACGGCGCCCAGATGTCCAGTAGCACGGGCTGCTGCTGGGAGGCGACGATGAGTTCGGCTTCGAAGTTCTGGAGGGTGATGTCGATCATGGCGGCGAAATAAGGGGCCCAGGGGGAGGTGGAGACTCGGCTTCTACAATTCAAGGCTTTCCTGAGCCTCGGAGCGCGCTTTGTCCACGTCAGCCCCCACGAACCCAGACGCCGTCATCGGCATCGTCATGGGCTCCAGCAGTGACTGGGAAACGATGAAGCAGGCGGCCGAGATTCTGACCGAGTTCGGTGTCGGCTTCGAGGCGCGCGTCGTCTCGGCCCACCGCATGCCCGACGAGATGTTCGCTTACGCCGAGGCTGCCTCGGGCCGCGGGCTGAAGGCCATCATCGCTGGCGCAGGCGGAGCGGCCCACCTGCCGGGCATGTTGGCGGCCAAGACGACGGTGCCCGTGCTGGGCGTCCCGGTGGCCAGCCGCCACCTGCAGGGCGTCGACTCGCTGCATTCCATCGTGCAGATGCCCAAGGGCATCCCGGTCGCGACGTTTGCCATCGGCAATGCCGGCGCGGCGAACGCGGCGCTGTTCGCGGTGGCCATGCTGGCGACGGGCGATGCGGCCTTGCTGCAGAAGCTGAACGCCTTCCGCGCCCGGCAGACGGCGGTGGCGCAGGCGATGAGCGAGGACCTGCGCTGATGACGGCACTGCTCCCGGGCACCGCGACGCTGGGCGTCCTCGGTGGCGGCCAACTGGGCCGCATGTTCGTGCATGCCGCCCAGGCCATGGGCTACCGCTGCATCGTGCTGGACCCGGACGCGATCAGCCCGGCCGGCGCTGTGGCCGAGAAGCACCTGAAGGCTGACTACCTGGACTCCTTCGGCCTGGCCCAGCTGGCGCGCGACTGCGACGCGATCACGACCGAGTTCGAGAACGTGCCGGCACTGGCGCTTGAGACGCTGGCCGGCATGCGCGTCGTCGCGCCCTCGGGCGCTTCGGTGGCCGTCTGCCAGGACCGCGCCGTCGAGAAGGCCCATTTCGAGGCGGCTGGCGTGCCCTGCGCGCCGCATGCCGTCATCACCAACGAGATCGAGCTGGCCGCGGTGGACCCCGCGCTGCTGCCCGGCATCCTGAAGACCAGCCGCATGGGCTATGACGGCAAGGGCCAGGTGCGTGTGGCGACGGCCGCCGAGCTTGCCGACGCCTGGCGGGGCCTGAAGCAGGTGCCCTGCGTGCTGGAGCAGTTGCTGCCGCTGAAGGCCGAGCTGAGCGTGCTGGTCGCGCGCGGCGCGGACGGGCAGCTCGTCAACTACCCCGTGCAGCAGAACCTGCACCGCGGCGGCATCCTGGCCGTCACCGAGGTGCCGGCGCCGGACGTGCCGGCCGAGGTGGCGAAGCGGGCCATCGCCGCGGCTCGCCAGGTGGCCGAGACGCTGAACTACGTCGGCGTGTTGTGCGTCGAGTTCTTCTGGCTGGATGAGAACGACGCGGCCGGCCGGCCGGTCAGCGATGGCCGCCTGGTCGTCAACGAGATGGCGCCGCGCCCGCACAACTCCGGCCACTGGACGATGAACGGCGCCGATGTGTCGCAGTTCGAGCTGCAGGTCAGGGCGCTGGCCGGCCTGCCGCTGCAGGCCCCGAGCCAGCATTCGGCGTCGGTCATGCTGAACCTGCTGGGCGACCTGTGGTTCAGCGCCGCGGGCGGCCCCACGCCGCCGGCCTGGGACCGGGTGTTGGCACTGCCGGGCACGCACCTGCACCTGTACGGCAAGACCGACGCGCGCCACGGCCGCAAGATGGGCCACCTGAACATCACGGCCGACACGCCGGAAGGCGCGCACGTGGTCGCCCTGCAAGCCGCCGCGATCCTCGGGCTGCCCACCGACTTCTGATGCTGGTTCTGCCCGGTCACGATCCCGCTGCCGTCCAGGCCGCTGCCCGGCGCCTGGCGGACGGCGAGCTGCTGGGCCTGCCGACCGAGACGGTCTACGGCCTGGCCGCGCGCGCCGACAGCGATGCCGCCGTGGCCAGGATCTTTGCCGCCAAGGGCCGGCCCAGCGACCACCCGCTCATCGTCCACGTGCTGGACGCCGCGGGCGCCGAGCCCTTTGCCGACCACTTGCCTGCCACGGCGCGACGGCTGATGGCTGACTTTTGGCCCGGCCCGCTGACCGTCATCGTGCCGCGCAAGGCGGGTGTGGCCGAAGCGGCGGCCGGTGGACAGGCCACGGTGGCGCTGCGCGCGCCGGCCCACCCGGTCGCCCGCGCCGTACTGGCCGCGGCGCGCGAGCTGGGCGTGCAAGGCGTGGCCGCGCCCAGCGCCAACCGCTTCGGCCGCGTCAGCCCGACGTTGGCCCGCCATGTCGTCGAGGAATTCGGCCCCGAGCTGATGGTGCTGGACGGCGGTGCCTGCGAGGTGGGCATCGAGTCCAGCATCGTGGACTGCAGCCGCGCGCGCCCGGCGCTGCTGCGCCCCGGCCTCATCAGCCGCAGCCGCATCGAGGCGGCGCTGGGCGAGGCGCTGGCTGAAGCCGACGCCGCCGCGCCCAAGGCCTCGGGCACGCTGGCCGCGCACTATGCGCCGACCGCCCGTGTGCGCCTGCTGGATGCCGGCAGCCTGGCTTTACGTTGCGCCACAGCGGCGGCCAGCGGGGGCCTGGAGGGGGTGGCGGTATATTCACGCGCCCAGCTGCCGGCCTGGCGCTGGCAGGTCCTGCCGGCAGACCCGGCGGCGGCGGCCCACGAATTGTTCGCGGTGCTGCGCCTCCTGGATGCGGCCGGCGCCCGCGAAATCTGGGTCGAGGCACCGCCGCGCGACCCCGCCTGGGATGGTGTGCGCGACCGGCTCAGCCGGGCCGCCGCCGCCTTCACCGATTGAGTTTTTGTCCCTGAGTTGATCGTCATGCAACGTGTTGTCTCCCAGAAACTGAAGCGCGGCCTCGTCATGGCCGCGGCGGCCGCGTTGATTGCCGGTTGCGGCGGCGGGGGCACCGCACAGATCGAGCCTTTTGCGCCCACCCGCGTCATCGCCTTCGGCGACGAGAGCGGCACCATCCTGCAAAGCGGCAAGAAGTACACGGTCAACGGCCTGAACGCCGACACCAAGCTGGTGGATTGCAAGATCAGCCCGGTCTGGAGTCAGGTCCTGGCCAGCGGCTTCGGCTTCGTCTACCCGCAGTGCAACACCGACTTCGTCGCGCTGCCGCAGGGCATCATGTACGCGACGCTGGGCGCCAAGGTGGCGGACGTGCGCGACAAGATCGACCAGCACCTGTCCAACGACCGTTTCGGCCCCAAGGACATCGTGGGCATCAATGTCGGCGTCAACGACATCGTGGAGCTGTACCGCCAGTTCCCGGCCGTCAGCAAGGATTCGCTGATCAACGAGGCCAAGGCCCGCGGCAAGCTGCTGGCCGATCAGGCCAACCGCATCGCCAACGCCAATGGCCGGGTGGTGATCTCCACGATCTTCGACCTGGGCCTGACCCCGTTCGGCCAGAAGGAGAAGGAGCAGCAGACCGACATCGACCGCGCGGCCTTCCTGGACGAGCTCAGCGGGGCGTTCAACATCTCGATGCGCCTGAACCTGCTGAACGACGGCCGCCTGATCGGCCTGGTGCTGGTCGATGAGACGGTCCAGCAGATCGCGCGCTTCCCGGCCGCATTCCAGTACACCAACGTCACGCAGGCCGCTTGCCGCACGGACATCGCGCCCCAGGACTGCACGACCGAAACGCTGGTCACCGACGCCAGCGCCACGCAGTGGCTGTGGGCCGGCGACACGCTCCTGAGCCCGGCGGCGCAGAGCCGCATCGGCACGCTGTTCCTGTCGCGCGCCAAGAACAACCCGTTCTGATCGCCTGCCCCCGAGGTTCTCCGCACCCCCTTAGAAGGGCACTGCCCATGGCCCGGCAACGCCGGTCCACGGCAGTCACTTGAGGGGCGACCGGCCTGCGCCGGCCTAGCAAAACCTCAGGTTGTGGCGGTGCGCAGCTCGCGGCGCAGGATCTTGCCGACGTTGGTCTTGGGCAGCTCGTCGCGGAACTCGATGAACTTGGGTCGCTTGTAGGCCGTCAGCTGCTGGCTGCAGTAGGTGGCCAGGTCTTCCTCGGCCAGTGCCGGGTCGCTCTTGACGACGAAGAGCTTGACCGCCTCGCCGGACTTGGCATCCGGGATGCCGACCGCTGCGCACTCCAGCACGCCGGGGTACATGTTGACCACCTGCTCGATCTCGGTCGGGTACACGTTGAAGCCGCTGACGAGGATCATGTCCTTCTTGCGGTCGACGATGCGCACGTAGCCGCGCTCGTCCATGATGCCGATGTCGCCGGTCTTGAAGAAGCCGTCGGCACACATGACGTTGGCGGTCTCGTCGGGGCGTTTCCAGTAGCCGGCCATGACCTGTGGGCCGCGGATGCAGATTTCGCCGCGCTCGCCGATGGGCACGTCACGGCCGTCATCGTCGCGGATGGTGATCTCGGTCGACGAGATGGGCAGGCCGATGCTGCCGTTGAAGGTACGCTGGTCCAGCGGATTGATGGTCGCGGCCGGCGAGGTCTCCGACAGGCCGTAGCCTTCCACCACGGGGCAGCCGGTGACCTTGAGCCACTTCTCCGCCGTGGCCTGCTGCACGGCCATGCCGCCGCCGTTGGAGATGACCAGCTCGGAGAAGTCCAGTCGCGAGAAGCCGGGCTCGGCGGCCAGTGCGTTGAAAAGCGTATTGACCGCCGGAAAAATGTGGATCTTGTGGCCGCGCAGCGTGTCGATGAGGCCGGGGATGTCGCGCGGGTTGGGCACCAGGATGTTCAGGTGACCCATGCGCGCGCCCAGCATGAAGCAGGCCGTCAACGCGAAGATGTGATACAGGGGCAGCGCGCAGACGTTGGTGAACTGCACGTTCTGGTCGGGCAGCTTGGCCAGCATGGGCTGGAACCAGGCCTCGACCTGCAGGATGTTGGCGACGATGTTGCGGTGCAGCAGCGTGGCGCCCTTGGACACGCCGGTGGTGCCGCCGGTGTACTGCAGGAAGGCGACGTCATCAGGGCCCAGCTCGGGCTTCTTGAGCGTCAGGCGGTCCCCGTGGCGCAGCGCCTCGTTGAAGCGCACGACGGTGCGGCCATCGCCGACGGCGAGGCGGAACTCCGGCACCATCTTCTTCAGGTGACGCACGGCGAAGTTGATCAGCGGGCCCTTCCACCAGTTCAGCAGGTCGCCCATGGAGGCGAGCACGACATGCTTCACGTCCGTCGCGGCGATGACCTCGGACAGCGTGTGCGCGAAGTTCTCCAGCACGACGATGGCGCGCGCGCCGGAGTCCTTGAGCTGGTGCTCCAGCTCGCGCGGCGTGTACAGCGGGTTCACGTTCACGACGACGAACCCCGCACGCAGGATGGCCGCGATGGCCACGCCGTACTGCAGCAGGTTGGGCATCATGATGGCCACGCGGTCGCCCTGCTTGAGCCCCTGGGCCTGCAGCCAGGCGCCGAGCTGGGTCGACAGCCGGTCGATCTCGGCGAAGCGCATGCGCTGGCCCATGCAGATGGCGGCGTCGCGCTGTGCATGCTTGCGGAAGGCCTCGTCCAGCAGGCTGACGAGCGAGCCGTAGACACGGGTGTCGATCTGCGCCGGCACGCCGGCTGGATAGCTGGCCAGCCAGGGCTTGGTGCGGGATGTCACCTCGGTGACTTCGGCAAGGACGGCGGTCATCGGCGGGCCCTTTTGGCGTGCTTCGCGTGAAGCCGACGATGTTGGGACGCGCAGTTACATCAAGCTAGGGGAGTTGCCCTAACGCCGACGCATCGGCACGAAACAAAGCGCGTGCGAGTGTGTCCTCGCGCTGTCGCACAGTGGACAGGAAGTCGCCGGCGCCGCGCATCGCACGGAAGGTGTCGAAGCCGCTTTCCAGGAAGCTCTGCAGCGCGCCCAGCCCGGCCATCTGCGCGGGGCCACGCATCAGCTTCAAGGTCTGGCGCAGCAGCGGCTTGCGCGTGAGCTTGTCCAGCGCCTCGCCCACCGCCATGGTCAGCGCGATCTGCTGTTGTCGGGCGTCCGGCTCGCCGCAGGCGCGCCAGGCGATGGCGTACTCGGCAGCGCTGAGCTCGGGTGACAGCAGATGCTCGGCCATGCGCGTGTCCAGGCGCTCGGACAGCGCGTGCAGCCGCGCCAGCCGCGCGACGGTGTCGACGACCTCGTCGGGGAACAGCCGGGTCAGCGTCGGGATCACGCGGGCGAACTGCGCGTCGCGCTGGCGGTAGTCGTCGGGGCCGTAGAGCTCGTGCAGGAAGAAGCGCGTGGCGGCCTCGTAGCGCGGGTTGGCCAGCAGGTCGGCGTAGGTGCCGGCGAAGCGGCGCTGCTGGTAGGCCTTGACGGCCTGCACCCGCGCCTCGAGCGCCGGATCGGTCGCGCGCCGCGCCCGTTCGGCGTCGACGGCGCGCAGCTCCTTCAGCAGGGATTCGGCACTCAGGTCATCCATGGGTCGAGCGGGATTTTGCCTTTCTACACTGCGGCGATGAATGCGCGACTGCAGAGGATCTGGTGCCTGGCCCGGCTGGTCATAGGCTCGGGCGTGGGCTGGTGGTTCGGCTGGGGCTGGGGGGTGCTGGCCTTCTTTGCCTACCCGATGTTGCTCTTGCCGTCGTTCGCCGTGCTGCGCTGGGTCAACCGGGGTGCAGATCGACCCGGTTGGGGCCAACTGGCGCGTGCCTGGGTGCTGGAGGTGTGGGCCACCGAGCGCAGCTTCGGCTGGCGCCAGCCCTGGCGCACGCACGCCGAGCCCGACCACCTGCCCGCCGATGCCACTGCCGCGGTGCTGCTGGTGCACGGCTTCAGTTGCAACCGCGCGTTCTGGAACGCCTGGATGGCGCGGCTGCGCGAGCAGCGCGTGGCCTTCGTCGCGCCCAGCCTGGAGCCGCCCTTCGGCAGCATCGACGACTACGCCGACGCCATCGAGGCGGACGTGCAGCGCCTGCGCGCGCTCACCGGGCGCATGCCGCTGATCGTCTGCCACAGCATGGGCGGTGTGGCAGTGCGCGCCTGGTGGCGGCGCCACGGCGGGCAGGAGGCGCCCCACGTCATCACGCTGGGCACACCCCACGGCGGCACGCTGCTGGCCGCGTTCTCGCCCGCCTACAACGCGCGGCAGATGCGCTGGCAGTGCGACTGGATGCGCGCGCTACCCCGGCTGCCGCGGGTGGAGTGCATCTGGACGCCCTGCGACCAGATGGTCATGCCGGCGCCGACGGCGGTGCAGCCGGGGGCGACCGGCCACCGCGTCGACGCCGTGGGCCACGTGGGCCTGGTCAACGATCCCCGCGTGTGGGCAATCTTTCAGACCGCCTTGGCCGGCTCGTCCTTGAGCACGCCGCGGCGGATCTGATCCAGCTCGATGCTCTCGAACAGCGCCTTGAAGTTGCCTTCGCCGAAGCCCTCGTTGCCCTTGCGCTGGATCAGCTCGAAGAAGATCGGGCCGATCACTTCCTTGGTGAAGATCTGCAGCAGCAGCTCGTTGTCCACGCCCAGGTGCGTCGCGCCGTCGATGAGGATGCGCAGGCGGCGCAGCTCGTCCACGTTCTCGCCGTGGCCGGGCAGGCGCTTGTCGATCAGGTCGAAGTAAGTCTCGATGGTGTCCTGGAAGGCCACGCCCGTGCCCTTCATGCCTTCCACCGACTTGTAGATGTCGGTGGTGCCCAGCGCCACGTGCTGGATGCCCTCGCCGTGATACAGGTCCAGGTACTCGGCGATCTGGCTCTTGTCGTCGGAGCTCTCGTTGATCGGGATGCGGATCTTGCCGCAGGGGCTGGTCATGGCCTTGCTCTTCAGGCCGGTCAGCTTGCCCTCGATGTCGAAGTAGCGCACCTCGCGGAAGTTGAAGAAGCGCTCGTAGAACTCCGACCACTCCTTCATGCGCCCGCGGAAGACGTTGTGCGTCAGGTGGTCGATCTCGGTCAGGCCGTGGCCCACCGGGTTCGGGTCGACGGGCTGGCCTTGCGCGTCCAGCACGGGCACGAAGTCCACGTCGTAGATGGAGATGTTGCCGATGGCGCCGGCGGTCGCGCCGCCCTTGCCCTGCCAGCGGTCGACGAAGTAGATCAGCGAGTCGCCGATGCCCTTGATGGCCGGGATGTTCAGCTCCATCGGGCCGGCCTTGTTGTCGAAGCCCCAGGCGCCCAACTCCAGCGCACGCTTGTAGGCGTGGCCGGCGTCCTGCACGCGGAACGCGATGGCGCAGATCGACGGGCCGTGCAGGCGCGCGAAGCGCTGCGCGAACGAATCGCTCTCGGCGTTGATGATGAAGTTGACGCCGCCCTGGCGGTACAGCGTGACGTTCTTGAGGCGGTGCCTGGCCACGGGCTTGAAGCCCATCGTCTCGAACAGCTTGCCCAGGCCGGCCGGGTCGGGCGCGGCGAACTCGATGAACTCGAAACCATCGGTGCCCATGGGGTTGTCCCAGGGAGTGAACTTGGCCATGTCTGCCTCGCGCGTTGCTGTCGTCGAAACCAGAAATTCTGCGGCGCGTGGCTCGCAGAATTCATGCAATCCGTGGCGTCTGTTTTTGGGTTTGCGCAGGAATCATGCGCGATAAGGCGCTACTGCGCCGGCCATTCCACAAGCCCGTACGTCGCCAGGATGGCTTTCAGGCGTCCGCTCCTGCGCAGCTTGACCATGCCATCGCTGAACAGCCGTGCGTAGTCCTGCGCCTTCCGGTTCTTCGGCGACATCGCCATGTAGGCAAAGCTCGGCGGCTCGCAGCCGGCATTGCGCACGGCCAGTTCGGGATGCAGCAGCCGCGTGTAGGCGACGACGTTTTCCTCCTCGATGAAGGCGTCCAGGCGGTCAAGCAGCAGGCGGCGCAGCATGCGCTCGGTCAGGCCGTCACCGGTGTGCACGTCGAAGCGCTTGGGCGATGCCCTGATGATCACGTCCAGCGCCACGCCATAGGAGTAGTCGCGGATGACGCCCACGCGTCGCAGCTCCGACAAGCTGGCTGCGCCGCGGTAGTTCCAAGGGTTGCTGGCTGCAACGAACACGCAGAAGCGGTTGCGCGAGATCGGCTGCACGGGAAACACGAAGTCCGGTGCTTCCTCGCGGAAGGTCGATGCCGTGGCCGTGTAGGTGCCGGCGCGCACGTCCATCAGGGCGCGGCTGTAGTTCTCGTTGACGAGGCGCACCCGATGGCCGGCGGCGCTGAATATCTCGCGGGCGATGTCCACCGTGAAGCCCTCGCGCGACGAGCCGGCCTGGCAGCTGAAGGGGCACCAGTAGGCCGGCGAGGCGAGCACGATCTCGTCCGCGCGCGCCGGCAGGGCGGCGGCGAACAGCAGGGCCGCCAGGCGCAGGACGATCGGGGCTTTCACGTGTGCCAGGACTGTAGGCGGCCCTGCCGCAGGAAGGCTGCACAATTTCCCGCATGGACGCCCCCATCGAGCTTGACGCCATCGACCGCCGCATCCTGCGGGCACTGCAGGTCGACGGCCGCCTGACCTACGACGCCCTTGCCGCCGAGGCCGGGCTGTCTTCGTCGGCCGTGCTGCGCCGCGTTCGCCGGCTGGAGGAGGCGGGCGTCATCAGCAGCTACGTCGCCCTCGTGCCGCCCGAGCGCATCGGTCTGGGCCTCACGGCCTACCTGAACGTGCGGCTGGAGAAACAGACCGAGAGCCCGCTGCGCAACCCGCGAGACCTGTTCCGCGCCGCCGTGCAGACCTGGCCCGAGGTTGTGGAGTGCGCTGCGCTGACCGGCGAGATGGACTACCTGCTGCGCGTGCTGGTGCAGGACATGCAGCACTACGCCCGCTTCATCAGCGACACGCTGCTCAAGCACCCCAGCGTGCAGGACTGCAAGACCAGCTTCGTGCTGGAGCGGCTGAAGAACACGACGGCCGTGCCCGTCTGAGCGCGGCCGTCGCGTCCTGCCGTCACCGCAGGACGGCCACCGCCTTGCCGCGGCCGCCTTCGACGCGGCGCCGCTCCATCACGGCGGGCACGTCGGCCAGCGCGACGGTTTCTCCGATGTCGGCCCGCAGCGCGCCGCTCGCCACTTGCGCGGCCAGGGCCTGCAGCTGCGCCGCGTCGGGTCGCGTCTGCACCCAGCGCGCCGCTTGGCCGGCCGGGGCCAGTGACGCGATCTGCGGCGTGGCGGTGCTGACGAGCCGGCCCGCGGGCGACAGCAGCGCCCACAGCCCGGCCGGGTCGCTGCCGGCCAGGTCCAGCACCAGGTCCACGCCGCCGTGCGGCAGTGTTGCCAGCCCGCCCTGGCGCGCATCTGCGATGCGTTCGGCGCCCAGGCCGCGCAGCCGTTCGGCGTGGTCCGCCGACGCGCTGGCCCAGACCCGCGCGCCAGCTTGCCGGGCCAGTTGCATGGCGAAGCCGCCCACGCCACCGCTGGCGCCATGGATCAGCACCGTCTCGCCGGCCTGCAGCGCGCCGTCCTCGAACAGCGCCTGCTGCGCGGCCAGCAGCGACACAGGCAGGGCGGCGGCCGTCGTGAAGCTCAGCCCCGCCGGCATGACGGTCAGCGCATCGGCCGGCACGACCACCTCGTCGGCATAGGCGCCCAGGCCGCGCAGCATCGCCAGCACGCGGGTGCCTGGCGCCAGGTCTGCGCCGGCGCCGGCGCCGATGACCTCGCCCGCCAGCTCGATGCCCAGTGTGGTGGGCAGTGCCAGCGGGAAGGCGTCCTTCAACCCGCCGCTGCGCAGCTTCCAGTCCAGCGGATTCAGGCCGGTCGCGTGCACGCGCACCAGCACTTCGCCGGCACCGGGCGTGGGCCGAGGCAACCGGTCCACGCGAAGGCTCTCGGCGCCGCCATAGGCATGCAGGCGCAGCGCGCGGCCGAGGGCGGGGTAGTCGACGTAGCCCTCGGGCCCGGCGCTGTAGAAGGTCTCGCGTGCCGGCGTGTTCAGCGGTGCGCCGATGGCGAAGCGCTGCTCAAGGTCGGGGTTGGCAAGGTAGGCGCTGCCGAACACGACCGCGTCGGCACGGCGGCGGCGGATATGGTCCTCGGCGCTGGCCTGGTCCAGCCCGCCGCCCAGCAGATAGGTGCCGGGGTAGAGCGGGCGCAGGTGGGCGTGGTAGTCGAAGCCGGAGGCGCCGGTGGCGACATGCAGGTAGGCCAGGCCCAGGTGGGCGATCTGCTGCACGAGGTGGGTGTAGGTCTGGACCGGCGTGTCGTCGTGCGCGTCGTTGAAACCCATCTCCGGGTTGATCTTGAGGCCCACGCGATCAGCACCGGCCGCCTCGGCCATCGCGCCCAGCACTTCGAGCACGAAGCGGGCGCGTCGGGCGATGCTGCCGCCGTAGCCGTCGGTGCGCAGGTTGGTGCCGGAGGACAGGAACTGCTCCGGCAGATAGCCCGACGCGGCATGCAGCTCGACACCGTCGAAGCCAGCTTCCATTGCGCGGCGGGTGGCCTGGCGGTAGTCGTCGACGACGGCGGCGATCTCGTCGGTGTTGAGCGCACGCGGCTCGACGAAGTCGGCCGGGCCGCTCGCCAGGTAGACCTGGCCCGCCGCCTTGACGGCCGACGGCGCCACGGGCTGCGCGCCGCTGGGCAGCAGCGACGGGTGCGAGATGCGGCCGGTGTGCATCAGCTGCATGAAGATGCGCCCGCCGGCAGCATGCACGGCATCCGTGACGCGTCGCCACGCGGCCTGCTGTTCGTCCGTGTGCAGGCCCGGCGTGCGCACATAGCCCTTGCCCATGGGTGACGGGAACACGCCCTCGGTGACGATGAGGCCAGCACCGGCGCGCTGGGCGTAGTAGGTGGCGACCAGGTCGGACGGCACGCCCGTGCTGTCATCGGCGCGGCTGCGCGTCATCGGCGCCATGACCAGGCGGTTGGGCAGCATCAGGCGGCCGACGAGGACGGGGGTTTCGAGAGGCTTCATGAACGGGCTCCACAAGGTGGGTTGAGGTGCAGCCATGGTCGATTGCTTCTCATTTGGGATAAATCAGCTACAAGGAGAACTCTGATCCACTGATGGAGCAATGCCGTGGCGCTGCTGGGCAACATCGAACTCTTCGTGGAGGTGGCGCGGGCCAAGGGCTTCCGGCGCGCGGCGGACCAACTGGGCATGCCGAACTCCACGCTGTCGCGTCGCGTGGCCGAGCTGGAGAAGCAGGTGGGCGTGCGGCTCTTCCACCGCACCACGCGCAAGGTCGAGCTGACCGAGGCCGGCCGCGCCTATTTCCGCCGCTGCGAAGGCCTGGTGGCCGAGGCGCGCGCCGCCCATGAACAGTTGCAGGAGGTGGCCGAGCGGCCCAGCGGCACGCTGCGTGTGTCCATGCCGGCGGACCTGGCCATCACGCTGCTGGCCGCGCCGCTGCGCGAGTTCGCCGAGCGCTACCCGCGCATCGATTTCGAGCTGGACCTGAGCTCGCGCCGTGTGGACCTGGTGGCGGACGGCTTTGACCTCGCCCTCCGCCTGGGTGAGCCGCCGGCCACGCCGTCCACGCTGGTCGCGCGGCGGCTGGGTCAGACCACGCGTGAGCTCTACGCCTCGCCCGCCTACCTGCGCCATGCGCCGGCGCTGCAGCAGCCCGCCGACCTGGCGCAGCACAACTGCCTGCTGATGCTGGGCGGCAGCCCGCAGCAGTGGGCGCTGCAGGCCGGCCGGGAGCGCGCGACGGTCGGCGTGACTGGCCGCTACGTGATGAACAGCCTGGGGCTTTGCCGTGCGCTGGCGCGGCTGGGCCTGGGCGTGGCCGCGCTGGGCGAGGCCTACGTGCATGACGAGCTGCGCGCGGGAGAGCTGCAGCGCGTGCTGCCCGGCTGGGCGCTGCCGCCGCTGCCCGTGTACGCGGTGACCGAGTCGCGGCTGCTGCCGTCGCGGGTGCGCCTGTTCGTCGATTTCATCGCGGCCGCGCTGGGCGATTGAACCGTGCCGGCGGCCGGTGGCACTCACCGGCCATGGCAGCCGTCAGCCGTCCCCTACCGCCCGCCCCGGTGCCCGATGCCGCCGCGCTGCTGGCGTGGCTGCCGCGGCTGCGCCGCTACGCCCGCGCGCTGCGGCGCAACCGCGAGGACGCCGACGACCTGGTGCAGGACACGCTGGAGCGCGCCTGGTCCCGCGCCGGTCTGTGGCAGGACGTGGGTGACATGCGCACCTGGCTGTTCAGCATCATGCACAACCTGCACGTCGACGCGCTGCGCCGCGGCCGGCTGGACACGGTGGACCTGCATGAGCTGGCACCCGAAGTGCCCGTCGCCGCTACGCAAGGCCACGCGCTGGCAATGCGCGACCTGGACGCCGCGCTGGCGCTGCTGCCGGCCGGGCAGCGCGAGGTGCTGTTGCTCATCGGCCTGGACGGCATGGCCTACGCCGAGGTGGCGCAGGCGCTGGGCATTCCCATCGGCACGGTGATGTCGCGGCTGTCGCGCGGGCGCGAGCGCCTGCGGGCGGCGCTGGACGTCGGCGTGCGCAGCCCGCCCCGCACGCCTGCGCTGATCCTTGGTGTGGCGGCGCTCCCCCGCCGCCCCATCGCCGCACGGCCCGCCGAGGCTTTTCGCCGCCAGCACGCCGCGCCCCACCCCGCTGTGGCCTTGCACTTCTAGGGGTACGGGGAATGCGCCGGTCCTCCCCGCCGTCCATCCATGGCAGGCCACGTCGGGCCTTCACCTTCACCTTGACCTTCACCCACAGGAGTTGCGCATGCGCCGTCTCGTTTCCGCCTCTGCAGCCTTCGCGCTGCTTGCCCTGCCGCTGGCCAGCCAGGCCCTCACCAGCATCGACGATGCCAAGGGCGACTTCCTCGCGACCTTCGCGGGCAGCAGCACCAGCACCGACCTGGACGTGTTGAGCGCCACCGTCACCTACAACGCAGGCACCGACATCTTCACGTTGTCGGCCACCATGGACGGCAACATCGGCAACACGGCGACCGGCCTCTACGTCTGGGGCGTGAACCGCGGTGCCGGCACGGCCGGCTTCGCCAGCATCGGCATCACCGGCGTACGCTTCGACCGCGTCATCTTGCTGCGCCCCGACGGCACAGGCACCGTGGCTGGCGCCGGCGCGTTGCCGCTGGGCTCGGTCACCATCAGCGGCAAGACCATCACGGCCAGCGTCAGCGGCAGCCTGCTGCCGAGTACCGGCTTCGGCAAGGGCGACTACACCTGGAACCTGTGGCCGCGCAACACGGCCTTCGCCGGCACGGCCGCCATCTCGGACTTCGCGCCCAACAACGCCAACTTCACGGCGACACCGGTGCCCGAACCCAGCACTGCCGTGCTCAGCGCCCTGGGCCTGGCCGGCCTGCTGGCCTGGCGCCGGCGTCAGTCGAATTCGTGAAGCAGCTTGAGTGCATGGGCTTCGCCGAGGTTGAGTAACTCGGCGATGTCGTGCAGGTCGTCCGGCACGGCCGCATCGTCCCAGCCCCGCGCCGTGTGCCGCGCCAGGCGCACGGCCAGGTGGACGCAGCGCACCTGCGGGTCGCGCTCGTCCTTGTCGCTGGTGATGCGCTTGAGCAGCTCCGGCAGGCGCCAGCGCTGCATCAGCGCCTGCTCCAGGTCCGCCAGTTCGATGCCCAGCACCTGACGCTGCGCGGCCACGCTGCGCAGCGCCCGGTCGGCCTCTTGCAGGTCGGCAATCTGCAGCGCCAGGTCCGGCGCGTGCACCCACAGCAGCATCTCCGCAAAGTCGTGCAGCAGCGCGGCGCTGTGGATGACGGCGGCGTCCGGGTCCATGCGGTGGGCCGCGAAACCCAGCGCGTAGCGTGATGCACGCTCGGCACGTTGCATGACGCGTGACAGGCCCAGCAAAGCCTCGTCGTGGTCGGCCAGCACGGCTTCCAGCGTCGGCTGCGGGCCGAAGTCGCGGAAGAAGGGCGTGATGCCCATCAGCACCAGCGCGGCGGTCACTGTCTCGGGCTCGGCCATCAGCCGGCCGCGCCGGAGTTCGCTGGCGTGGGCCAGCACCTTCAGCGTCATCAACGGGTCGGTGGCGATCATTTCGCCCAGGCCGTTGGCATCGACGTCATCCTCGGTCGCCCGCATCTGCTCCAGCGCCTCGGCCGTCTCGGTCAGTACCGGGATCTCTGCGCGCGCGAACGCGTTGACCCAGGCGTCAAGGCTGGGCAGCGGTGTTTGCAAGCGCAGGCGGTCGAACATGTGCCGAATGCTAGGCCTGTGCGGGCTCGCATGCTCACCGCATGCGAGCCCCTTTTCCCGGTCATTTGCGCCTCAATTCACAGGCGCTTGATGCCTTCGAGCTGGGCGCCCAGGCGCCCGTCGACGTAGAGCGCGCCTTCCGGCGCACCGGCCTCGGCATAGAACTCCAGCCGCTTGGGCGCCTGGCGGCGCGCGCTCAGCGGCTGGAAGACCAGCCAGACCGCGCGCGCTGCGCGCTTCATGCGAGCCCAGCGGCGGGCCCAGGCTTCGTGGGTTTCAACGGCGTCCAGGGGGCCGCGAAGATCGATCATTCTCATGGGGTTCTCCTTGGCGCCATGCCCGACCCGCATGAGATGAAGGAGGGTCGGCGGCGCTTGCTGTCAGGGGCTGTCGTCGGGGAAGCGGTCGCGCAGCAGTCGTCGCAGTTCGAGGCGGGCTTGCTGGCGTTGGGCGTAGGCGTCTTGCGGGCTCTTGTGGCGGCCGGCCTGGCGGTGCAGGGCCGGCGCCACGAGCGGATTGCGCGGTTTGCGCATGGAGACTTGCAGCGGACGCGGAGAGGTGAACTGGGGCATGGCGGGCTCCGGTGGTTGCCGCTCGCGGGCGGCGGGCAATGCAGCGGCTCGACCCGGGACGGGTCAGCTTTTGCGGTGATGTGAGAGGTGCCTGGGGCTTGGCGCTGGTGGCAAGCGAGCCGGGCGGTCAGGGGACTTGCGGGGGTGTGGGACCTCGCCGTGTGCGCGGGACTTCAGCAGCACGACTTGCGCAAATGATAAACAAACGTTGCTCTTGCGCAAGCGGCTTTTATCCAACACCCCTAACCTGGAGGGCTGCCCGCGTCCAATGACGGACGCGCAGATCGATCAGCGTTTCTTGGGCTTGAGCGGCGCGATGCCGGCCTGCAGCCGGCGCCACTCGTCCAGCTCAGCCTGCGGGCTGGGTGCCGGCGGCCGGGCGGGCGGCGGCGCAGGCGTGGTGGTGGGCGTCAGCACCTCGCCCAGCAGATCCAGCAGCCGCGTGCGGGCGCGCTGCGGGTGGCGGCGGTAGTAGGTCAGCACCAGGCCGATGATGAAGCGCTCGTCGTCGTCCTGCGGCAAGCTGGGCGAGGCCTCGGCCGGGACCGGCATGCCAGGGACCGGTGCCGATGCAGGTGTTGCGGTCATCGCGCCTGCGCCGTGCTCGATGTCCATCCAGCCCGGCGTCTTGTGGCAGAGCTGCTCGAACTGCCGGGCCAGCCGCTCGCCGATCTGGCGCGAGCGGCCCTTGATCTGGCTCCAGTAGCTGGGCTGGATCTGCAGGCGTTCGGCAAAGCGCCGCTCCAGGCCACGCAAGGTGGCCGCATCGGCATGTTTGACGGTGGCGCTGACGAACTCTTCGAACAGGCGCATCGCGTTGTCCAATCGGATCTGCGCGACGTCGCGGGGGGCGCTGGGCATGGGGCGCAATGATAAATGAGCGTTGCCCTGGGCCGCTCCGCCCGCCGGATGCGCCGTCAGTCGACGTCGTCGCCCGCCTTGTAGGCG
Source organism: Burkholderiales bacterium (assembly GCA_016195825.1). Taxonomy (GTDB): domain Bacteria; phylum Pseudomonadota; class Gammaproteobacteria; order Burkholderiales; family Burkholderiaceae_C; genus Pelomonas. The sequence goes on from JACPYV010000058.1 coordinate 22,033, forward strand.
CCCACCAGCGCAGCCTGGGTGTTGGGCGGCACGGCCTCGTAGTGCGACAGCAGCAGCGTGTAGCGTCCCTGGCCCGCGGTGATCGCATTCAGCCGGGACTGGTAGCTGGCCAGTTCCGCCAGCGGCGCCAGCCCCTGCACGACCAGGCTGCCCGGCACCGCGGCACGCGTGCCGTTGACCTGACCGCGGCGGGCCGCGAGGTCACCTGTGATGTCGCCGATGCTGTGCTCGGGCGCCGTGATGTCGACCTGCACGATGGGCTCCAGCACCAGCGGCCTGGCCTCGCGCACAGCCTCGATCAGCGCGCGCCGGCCTGCGGTGACGAAGGCGATCTCCTTGCTGTCCACCGAGTGGTGCTTGCCGTCGTAGACGGTCACGCGCAGGTCCACCAGCGGGTAGCCTGCGACGGCGCCACTGGCCAGCGCCGAGCGCACGCCTTTCTCGACGGCCGGCATGAACTGGCCCGGGATGGTGCCGCCCTTGACCGCGTCGACGAACTCGAAGCCGCCGCCGCGCGCCAGCGGCTCGACGCGCAGGTAGACCTCGCCGAACTGGCCGGCGCCGCCGCTCTGCTTCTTGTGGCGGTAGTGGCCCTCGGCGGGTGCCGAGATGGTCTCGCGGTAGGCGATGCGCGGCGGCTCGGTGACGACCTCGCCCTTGTAGAGCTCGCGCAGCCGGTCCAGCAGCAGGCGCAGGTGCAGCTCGCCCAGGCCGTAGACGAGGGTCTGGTGCGTCTCGCCTGCCTGCTCGACGCGCAGGCAAGGGTCTTCGTCCACCAGGCGGCTCAGCACTTCCCACAGCTTCTGCTCGTCGCCGCGACGCGCCGGGCTGATGGACAGGCCGTGCACCGGCGTGGGGAAGTCCAGCGGCTTCAGGTGGATGTGTTCGTCCTCCTGCGCATCGTGCAACACGGCGTCGAAAGCGAGGTCGTCCACCTTGGCGATGGCGCACAGGTCGCCCGGCAGCGCCTCGTCGATGTCCACATGCCTGGCGCCCTGCAGCATGAACAGGTGACCCACGCGGATGGGCTTGCGCGCATGGCCCACGAACAGCAGGCCGCCCTTGGCGAGGCGGCCCTGGTGCACACGCATGACGCCCATCTTGCCCAGGTACGGGTCGGCCACGATTTTGAAGACATGGGCCAGCACATGGGCCGCCGGGTCGGGGCTGGCCGGATAGGCCACCGGCTCCGTGCCCTTGCCTTCGAGGAAGGGCGGCGGATTGCCTTCGGCCGGGTTGGGCATCAGCAGCTCGATGACGGACAGCAGCTCGCCGATGCCGGTGCCCGTCTTGGCCGAGCAGAAGCAGACCGGAATCAGGTGGCCTTCGCGCAGCGCCTGCTCCAGCGGCGCGTGCAGCTCGCGCGGGTCCACGTCGCCGTCGGTGAGGTAGCGGTCGACAAAAGCCGCGTCCACCTCCACGACCTGCTCCACCAGGGCACGGTGCGCGTCGGCCACGGACGAAAAATCGGCCTCTCCCGAGGCCGCGAAGAAGCAGTCGGCGACGCGCTTGGCGCCGCCGGCCGGCAGGTTCAGCGGCAGGCATTCCTTGCCGAAGACCTCGCGGATCTGCGCCAGCAGCGCGGGCAGGTCGACGTCGCCGCAGTCGATCTTGTTGACCACGATGAGCCGGGCAAGGCCACGCTCGCCTGCGGCGGCCAGCATGCGCTGGGCCATCAGCTCGATGCCGTTCTGTGCGTTGATGACGATGAGCGCGGTGTCCGCCGCCTCCAGGGCCGGCAATGCCTGGCCGACGAAGTCCGGTGCGCCGGGCGTGTCGATGGCATGCACGCGGATGCCGTCGTGGGTGAAGTGCGCGAGGCTGGACTGCAGCGAGTGGCCCAGGCGTTTTTCCAGCGGGTCATGGTCCGACACCGTGCTGCCGCGTTCGATGCTGCCGGCCTGCGGGATGACGCCGGCATGGGCCAGCAGTGCATCCAGCAGCAGCGTCTTGCCGGCCGCGGCCGGCCCGACCAGCGCAACCGTGCGGATGGCGCTCACGCGCGTGTCGAGGCTTGTCTCGCTCATCGGAATCTCCTTGGCGGCCCGGCCAGCGTAGAAGAAGCCAGCCGGGCCGGCAAGGGCAGAATCATCCGCATGCTTGCCCGACTCAGCGCTCTCGCCCTCGCCCTGCTGGCTGCTTCAGCCCAGGCCCAGCCCGTTCCCGCCGAGGCGCTGAAGGCCATGCTTTCAGAGGTCAGCCCGGCGCGCATCGAGGCACGCATCCGCCGGCTGGTGGGCTTCGGTACGCGGCACACGCTGTCGGACATCGCGTCCGACACCCGCGGCATCGGCGCCGCGCGGCGCTGGATCACGGCCGAGCTGTCGGCGTGCGCCAAGGCCGGTGGCGGGCGGCTGAAGGTGGAGGAGCAGAGCTTCATCGAGCCGGCCGGCACCCGCGTGCCGCAGGCGACCGAGCTGGTCAACGTCGTCGCGACGCTGCCCGGGCGCGGTGCGAGCAAGGGCCGCACCCTGGTTGTCAGCGGCCACTACGACTCGCGCAACAGCGACGTGATGGACGCGCTGGGCGAGTCGCCGGGTGCCAACGACGATGCCTCGGGCACGGCAGCCGTCATGGAGCTCGCCTGCGTGATGGCCAGCCGGCAGTTCGACGCAACCATCGTCTTCATGGCCGTGCCGGGCGAGGAGCAAGGTCTGCTGGGCGCCGCGCAGTGGGCGCGCGACGCGCGGGCCGACGGGCTGAACGTCGAGGCCATGATCACCAACGACATCATTGGCAGCTCGCGCGGCGATGCGGGCCAGGCCGACGCAAAACGGCTGCGCCTGTTCGCCGACGGGCTGGACCCGCTGGTGCGCTTGCTCACGCAGGCCAGCGCCAACCGCCCCGCCACGCCGGCGGACCAGAAGGCGCTGGCGGCGATGCAGGCCGATCTGCTGCCCATCCTGCAGGCCGGCGGCAACGAGGACCTGCCGACGCACCAGCTGGGCCGCCACCTGAAGGCCGCTGCCGAGGCCGCGATGCCCGGCTTCACCGTGCAACTGATCCAGCGCCGCGACCGCTACCTGCGCGGCGGCGACCACATCCCCTTCCTGGAGCGCGGCTATGCGGCGGTGCGCTTCACCGAGCCCTTCGAGAACTTCGCCCACCAGCACCAGAACCCGCGGACCGAGAACGGCGTGATCTACGGCGACCTGCCGGAGTTCGTCGATTTCAGCTTCGTTGCCGACGTGGCGCGCGCCAACCTGGCCGGCCTGGCCACGCTGGCCTGGGCGCCCGCGGCGCCAAAGGGGGTGAAGCTGGACGCCAGCGGCCTGACCAACGACTCGACGCTGGAATGGACTGCCAGCCCCGACCCCGAGGTGGCCGGCTACCGCATCGTCTGGCGCGACACCGACTCGGCCGCATGGCAGCAGGCCAAGGATGTGGGCGCGGTCACGCGCGTGACGCTGCAGGTGTCCAAGGACAACGTCGTGTTCGGCGTGCAGGCGGTGTCCAGGAAGGGCTACGCCAGCCTGGCGAGCTATCCGCTGCCGAAGCGCTGATCAGACGAAGCCGAGCGTGCGCGCGCTGCCGAAGTTGGCCAGGTTGGGCAGCAGTGTGTCCAATTGGCCGGCGCTGGCGCCCATCCAGCCCAGCAGTGTGGCGGCGTACTGGTCCACCGAGCTGGTGGGGATCCAGCGGCCCTGCTCCTCCCACGCGTTCACGGCGGCGTCGTCGGGGCCGCCCACGGCCAGCGTCGGGTAGCTGCCGTAGAAGCCGCCCTTGACTGCGCCGCCCAGGACGAGGTGGTGGTTGCCCCAGGCGTGGTCGGTGCCGCTGCTGTTGTTGGGCTTGAAGGTGCGGCCGAAGTCGCTTTGCGTGAAGGTGGTGACCGACTCGGCCAGGCCCAGCCCGGTCAGCGCGGCCTGGAAGCAGGCCAGCGCGTCGCTCAGTTCCTTCAGCAGCGCGGCGTGCGTGCCGCTCAGCGCGTCAGTGCCGACCTGGTTGCCGTGGGTGTCGAAGCCGCCCAGCTGCGCGAAGTAGATCTGCCGGCTGCCGCCCAGCGTGGCGCGCACGTCCAGCAGCTTGGCGGTCTGGTAGAGCTGCCGGCCCAGGCGGGTCGACACGTTGCCGTTGACGATCAGCGGCGCGAAGGCGGCATCGACGGCCGCGTTGCTGCCCGCTTCGCCGGGCTTGCGCTTGACCAGCGGGCCCAGTTGCTCGGACAGCGCGAAGGCGTCGCGCTGCTGCTGCTGGAAGGCGCCGGCCAGGTCGGTGTCGGCGGACTGGTCGGCCAGCGCCTTGACGGCGTCCAGCTTGAGGGCGTTGGGCTTCCAGCTGACGTCCGCGGCCGCCAGCCCGGCTGCGCCGAAGCCGTCGCCCGGGCCGGGCACCACCAGCGGTGCGGCCAGGTCCGACAGGCCGAAGTGGCCGTTGCCACCCACGCTGATGACGGGGCTGGGCAGGCCCAGCAGCGCCGATGCGCGGCCACCCCAGCCGGTGCGGCTCTGGGCGTCGGTGCTGGCGCTTTCCCACAGCACCTGCTGGTCGCTGTGCGAGAACAGGCTGGGCGGCGTCAGCACCGTCTTGCCGGCGTCGGCGCGGTACTGGGCCTGGGTCAGCGGCGCGTAGAGCGGCCCGACGTTGAACTGAACGGCCATGCGGCCGGCGGCGAACAGCGGGTTCAGCGCCGCCATGCTGGGGTGAAGGCCGAAGTCGCTGCTGCCCAGGCGACCCAGGCTGCCCTGCGGCAGCGCGAGGCCGGCGCGCACCTTCGCGTACGCGGCGTAGCGGGTGGCGTCCAGGGGCACGACGGTGTTCATGCCGTCGTTGCCACCGTACAGGAAGACGCAGACCAGGGCCTTGAAGTCCGCCGCGCGGGCCGAGCGCAGCGGCGCCAGTGCGGCCAGGCCGCCGAGGCCTAGCGCCCCGGCGAGCAGGCGGCGGCGGCTGGGAGAGTGGTTATGGTGGTGCATTGAAAAGACTCCCTCAGCGGACGATCTGGAACTGCGGCGCGGCGAACACCAGGTAGGCAGCCGTCTTCACGCGGTTGCGCTGCCAGGTCTTGGCGTCGGTCTTGTCGGTCCACCAGCTGACCGCGTCCAACACTTTGGCGCGCGGCGCGGCGGGCAGCACTTCGCCGTGGGCCAGCAGCGACAGCCGGTCGACGAGCTTGGCGGCGTCGGCCGCGTCGGCGTCGAAGGCGTCCAGCGTGACCTGGGTGCCGGTAGCGCCCGGCACGCTGGCCACGGGCTGGGAGCCGCCCCAGTTCACCAAGTAGGTCAGGTAGTTCAGCCGCTCCAGTGCCGTGTTGGCGTTGTGGATGCCGAAGGCCGCGCCCTGCAGCCGAGTGCCCGGCACGGGGTAGTCCGGCGGGTAGAAGTTGAAGACCGATGGCGAGCGGAAGACATGCTGGCGCAGCGTCTCGCCCCACCACCAGCCCAGGGCGTCGCCGTCGGTCTGGCCGTTCAGTGCGCGCAGCACGCCGGTCATCATCAGCACGGGCTCGCGCAGCCGGCCGCCGTTGGCGCCGGGCGCTGCGTCGCCGCGGGCCTCGGCATCCAGCAGCACGGCGGCCACCGTGGCGCCCAGGTCGCCGGTGCGGCCGGTGCCGAAATCTCGGCCGCTGCTGCTGTAGCTGCCGCTCTGGAAGGCCGTGGCCACGCGGCTGACGTAGCCAGGCGACGGGTTGGAGCGCACCAGGGCCTGGATCAGCTGGCGGCCGATGAAGGGGGGCATGTTGGGGTGGGCCATCAGGCTGTCCAGCACGGCGTCCAGCGCCTGGGCCGGCGTGCTGCCCGCGGCCTTCTTGCCGCCGGCCAGCAGCGCGCGCTCGGCGGTGTCGTGCAGCGCTGGCAGCGGCACCATCTCGCCGTCGTAGAACTGGCAGTTGCTGCCCTTGGGGGCGCAGGTCCACGCCGTCTTGCCGCCGGCGGGGTAGGTCCAGCCGGTCAATGCATAGGCGTAGGCGCGCACGTCGGTGTTGCCGTAGGTGGGCTGGCAGCGGCCGCCCTTGAGGCTGCCGTCGCTCTCCAGCAGGCAGGTTCCCAGCGAGAACAGCTGCAGCAGTTCACGCGGGAAGTTCTCGTTCGGCGCGGCTTTGTCGTTGTTGACGCCGTTCAGGTAGTCGCCCATCACCGGGCTCAGCGCCACCGCGCGCAGCACGTCGCGGTAGTTGCCCAGGGCGTTGTCCAGCAGCGCGTTCTGGTAGCGGCGCAAGCCGTAGGTGCCGTCCACCTCCAGGTTGCTGACGACCAGGACCTGCTGCAGCGCGAAGGCCACTCGCTGGCGCAGCTGGTCGGGCTGGTTGACGGCGTTGCGGTAGAAGTCCCACAGTAGCGGCTGGCTGGAGAACGCGTCGCGCCAGCAGTTGTCGCTCTTGTTGGCCGCCAAGTCGCAGAAGCCCGTGCGGCTGGTGTTGGTGTGCACGGCACTGCTGCCGCCCGAGGTGTAGCGCGAGGCCGGCGCCTGCTTCAGCTGGGCCTGCACCCAGGCCGCGGCGCTCTGGGTGCGCATCTGCGTGACCAGGCCCTCGGTGGCACCGAAGGTGGCCTGCGAGGCCAGGCGCACCGCGTCGCGCTGCGTCATGGGCGGCACGCTGGCGGCGGCAGGCGGTGGGGGGGTGTCACCGCTGCCGGTCGGCGTGCTGTTCGGGCCGGCGGCGCCGCCGCTGCCACCGCCGCAGCCGGACATCAGGGCCGTGGACAGGGCCAGCGCGGCGGCGGCAGCGGCCCAGCGGGGTCGGGTCGGGAGGGGCAGGCGCATCGTCGTCGGCGTTCGGGTGGCGGCCGCGCATCTTGGCGTCGCGGGGCCGGGCGCCGTAACACCAGGTTGCCCGGCAAGCGTTCAGCTTACGAATGGCAACAAGACGCGCCTTGAAACGCCGGGCCGCGTGATTTGCGCCACGGCCCGGCGCGTCAGCAGGGCTGGCCGGAGGCCTGCGCGGTGCAGGAGGCGCTGTCCAGCTGCAACACCAGGCCGTCGGCCGTGCGACCGGTCACGCGCAACAGCTTGTAGGCGCTGGCGTTGAGCGCCTGCACGCCGAGGGTGGCGTTGAGCGCGGCGCCGGTGGCGGCGCTGGGGAGGTCGGTGGTGCTCAGCGGGGCGCTGCAGGCGGCATCGGTGCAGAGCTGGGCCCTGGTGACGGCCAGGCCGGGCGTCAGCGGCGTCCAGGTCGGCCCGAAGGTGATCTTGGCGTTGACGGCGCCCTTCAGCGACACCAGTGACGCGGTGGACGCCGCCACCACCGTCGGCCAGGGCTGGCCGCTCTGGCCGACGAAGTTGAGCGGCAACTGGCCCGCCACGTCGATGCTGACCGCACCGCCGTCGGCCCCAGCCAGCGGCGTGCTGCAGGCGGCGTCGGCAAACAGTTCCACCTTCAGCGCGCGGCCGGCGCGGGCGAAGTTGCGTGCCGTCGTGTCGCCTGCCGCGTTGCCGGGCACGGCGAGGCTGACGGCGTCGGCCCCCTGCGTGGCGCCGCTCAACGGGTCCAGGCTGGGCGTGGCGTTGCTGGCGCTGGTGGCCCACAGGCTCAGATAGGTGCCGGCCGCCGGTTTGAACAGGGCCAGGGCCACGTCAGCGCCGCTGCCGTCCTTCTGGCTGGCACGGGCGCATTGCAGGCCGGGGTAGGCCGGGATGCGCAGGTCCACGTAGCGGCTGTAGACATCGGCGGCCGTCTGGTCTACACGGCGTGACAGCACCAGGCGGGCGGTGGCCGTGGCCTGCACCTCCAGCCGGTTGCCCAGCAGCAGCCAGCCGTTGGTGCGCTTGACGACGGTCTGGTCGATGCCGATCTGCCGCATCACGTCCTTGGGCGTGGTGGGCACGGGCGCGTTGGCGGGCGGCGCGGCGGTCTTGAAGACCAGCTTCACCCGGCACACCGGGTCAGCGCCTGTGAAGTCACATCGGCTGGGCACGGCAGGCAGCAGCGTGGCGCTCTCCAGAGTCTCGGTGTCGCCCACCAACAGGCCACCCATGTGGCCGCACAACACCTGGGAGGCCTGTGCGACGTTGTTGAAGGCGGGCACGAGAAAGTCGGCGCTGGCCCGCACCAGGGGGTCCAGCAGCGCCGGCAGGCCGGTCGGGCAGGTCTTGGCGACCGGCATGACCGTACCCAGCGACTTATAGAGGGCGTCGATGCCGGCGTGGTCGATCCGGGACGCGCCGGCATCCAGGCTGAGGCTACCCGCCGATGTCCCCGGCTCCAGGTAGACCCAGCCGCTACCCAGCGCCGAGCTCAGCGTCACATAGGGCTTGGCGTCCAGGCCCAGGCCGACCGCCACGGTGTCAAGCACGCGGTCGTAGCCGGTGTGCGAGCCCGGCGTCAGCGCGCCGGTCAGCAGGTCGAAGTCGCTGGCCAGCCCGGCGTCGGTCAGCGACGAGGCCAGCGCGGTGCGCAACTGGGCCTGGGCGGTGGCGAGGGCCGCGTCGGTCAGGCCCTGGACGGCGCCGCTCATCAGCGTTTCGGGGGACTGGCCGCTGGCCAGCACGGTGACGGCGCTGCTCAGTGGCGTCAGGTTCAGCACACCACCCGTGGTGGTGGCGCCCCAGACGCACAGCGCCCGGTCGGCGACCAGGCCGCAGGCCCGGACGCGGAAGGGGCCCGCGCCGGTCAGCGGGATGGGGCCGTAGCCGCCTGTCGCCGTGACGGGCTTGCCTGTGGCGAGCGTCTTGCCCGTTTCGTCCAGCACCGTCACGGTGGCCGTGGTGGCGGTCATGGCCAGGCCGGCCGCGACGATGCCCGACACCGGCGCCGGCGGCGGCGGCGGTGCGGGGGGCGGTGGCGGGCTGGTCGGCGGCGGCGGCGGGGGTGTGGCGGGTGGTGGCGGTGTGGCGGGCGGCGGTGGCGAGCCCGGCGGGGGCGGGGACGACGGCGGCGACGAGCCCGGCGCGGGGGCGGGCACCGGCACCGGCATGGGCAGCGGGCTCGGGGACGACACCGGCGGCGCCGGAGTGGCACCGTCCGTGGGCACAGCGCTGCCGCCCCCGCCACCGCAGGCGGCCAGGGCCAGCGCCATCGGCCAGGCGTAGGCAGACCGCCAGCGAGGAGCCGGCGGCGGGGTCAGCAGGGGCAGGGAAGTTGAAATGGCGTCAGGCATCCGGGCCAGCCGCGCGGGTGCGGCACAACGGTCAGGTCTGCCCGACTTTAGGCCGCGCGGCCGGCAGGGGATGGTCGGAACTGCAGGCCCGCCGTGGCGTTTTGCGCCGGATCAGTCGTGGTGGCGATCGTGGCCGCGGCCATGGCCGTGCCCCCGGCCACGGTCGTGGTCGTCGTCACGGTCATGGTCGTGGTCGTGGTCGCGCCAGTCGCGCTCACGTTCGCGCACGACCACGTTCTGGCGGTACCAGCCGTCCTGCACGAAATACACCGGTGCGCCGCAGGCGCCGTACCGGTAGCACTGACGGCGCCAGTCGCGGCGGTGCTCCGGCGGCACCCACAGATAGACCGGCTCGCGGTAGACCGGCTGGCCGATGATGACTGGTTGCGGCGCGAACAGCACGGGCTGCGGGTAGCGGCCGATGTCCACGCGGCCATAGACGCCGGGTTGGCTGAAGCCGATGGACACGCCGACATCGGCAGCCTGGGCGGCCGGCACGGCGGCAGTGCCGGCCACGGCCAGCAGGGCGGGTGCGAGCCAGCGGGTGAGGACGTCGCGGTGGGTGGTCATGATTGTTTCCTTGAAGCGCGGCATTGCCGCCTGCCTCCAGTGAACGCGCCCGGCGGGTTGACGGTTGTCGGCGCCGCAGCGCCGTCTTTGTAGGACAAGCGGCGACGGCGCGTGAATGCGGCCTTGTCCTACAGGCCTGCACCCGCCAGGCCGACGCGACCCCGCCCCGTAGCGCCCGAAGCTTGCGGTCCCCGACCTGGAGCAAGAGTCGATGAGCGAACCCCGCGTGCCCGCCGTGCAGCTGGCATTGGCACAGAACGCCCGCTTCCTGGAGCGCTGCAGCCGGCTGGCGGGCGTGGGTGCCTGGGAATGGCAGGCCGACACCGGGCAGCTGGTGCTGTCGGACTCGGTCTGTGAACTGCTGGGCCTGGCCCGTGGCCAGGTGCCCACGCTGGCCGCGCTGCTGCAGCGTTTCGGCCCCGACGGCGCGGCCATGCTGGACGCGGCACTGCGCCGCGCCGAGACCGAGGGCCAGGGCTGGGATGTGGAACTGCCATGCGATGCCGGCCCGCGCGGTCGGCGTGTGATGCGAGTCGTTGGCGGCCCCGACGAAGCGGGCGCCCAGCGCCGCGTGGGTGTCGTCATGCAGGACGTGACCGAGCCGGCCGGCGTACGCGCCGAGCTGGAGCAAGCGCTGCAGCGGCTGGCGCTGGCCACGCACAGCGGCGGCATCGGTGTCTGGGAGCTGGACCTGGGCGCCGGCGAGCTTGCCTGGGACGACGCGATGTGGCAGCTGCACGGCGAGGCGGGCCACGGCCAGCGCATCGACCTGGCGGCCTGGCGCCGGCGCCTGCACCCGCAGGATCGCCGCGCGGCCGTGAAGGCCTTGCGCGCGGCGCTGAAGGGTGGCCAGCCGCTGGACGCCGAATGGCAGGTCTGCTGGCCCGATGGCAGCAGCCATGTGCTGCGCAGTGCCGGCCGCGTGCTGCGTGCCGCCGGCGGCCGGCCGCTGCGCCTGTCGGGCGTCAGCTGGGACGTCAGCGAGGCGCGCCGGCTGCAGCAGCAGCTGGAGGAGCAGCACGAGCTGCTGGAAGTGACGCTGCAGTCCATCGCCGACGCGGTGCTGACCACCGACGCGCAAGGCCACGTGACCTGGCTCAACCCGGTGGCGCAGCGGCTGACGGGCTGGTCGGCCGCCGAGGCGCGCGGCCAGCCGGCGGGCCGCGTCTTCCTGACGCAGCGCGAGAACGGCCACGAGCCGCTGCCTGACCCGGTTCAGCGCTGCCTGCGCACGGGCCGGCCCACGCGGCTGCCCGGCGGTGCAGTGCTGCTGGCGCGCGACGGCGAGCTGCGTGCGGTCGACGATTCGGTCGCGCCCATCCGCGACGCGGCCGGCCGCGTGCTGGGCGCTGTGCTGGTGTTCCGCGACGTGACGCAGCAGCGCCGCCAGTGGGACGAGATCCACTGGCGCGCCAGCCACGACGGGCTGACTGGCTTGGTCAACCGCGCCGAGTTCGGCCAGCGGCTGGCGCGCGGCTTCGAGCGCGTCGGGCGCGACGGCGGTCAGCACGCGCTGCTGGCCATCGACCTGGACCGCTTCAAGCTCGTCAATGACCACTGCGGCCACGCGGCCGGCGACGAGGTGCTGCGCGAGGTGGCGCGCCGGCTGGAGGCCGGCGTGCGTGGCCGCGACACAGTGGCCCGCCAGGGTGGCGACGAGTTCGCGGCGCTGCTGGAGAACAGCTCGCTGGACGAGGCTTCGCGCGTCGCCCAGAAGCTCTGCGACTCGCTGGACCAGTACCGCTACGTGCACGGCGAGCAGCGCTTTCGCATCGGCGCCAGCATCGGCGTGGCGCCGCTGGATGCGCGCTGGCCCGATGCCGAGGCCGCGCTGCGCGAGGCCGATGCCTGCTGCATGATCGCCAAGGAACAGGGCCGCAACCGCGTGCAGGTCTGGGCCGACGACGACGCCACGCTGCGCGCTCACCAGAGCGAGCACCGCTGGGCCACGCGACTGCAGCAGGCACTGGATGAGGACCGCTTCGAGCTGGACCTGCAGCGCGTGCTGCCGGCCCAGGGGGCTGAGGACGACGGCCGGCTGCGCGGCGAGCTGCTGCTGCGGCTGCGCGAGCGCGACGGCAGCCGCGTGCTGCCCGGCGCCTTCATGCCGGCGGCCGAGCGCTTCCACATCGCACCGCGGCTGGACCACTGGGTGCTGCGCCAGGCCGTCGCGCTGCTGCAGCGCGAGGGCGGGCTGGAGATCGCGGCGCTGTCCGTCAACGTGTCGGGGCTGACGCTGCAGGACGCGGCCTTCCACCAGGAGGCCCGGGCGCTGCTGCTGCAGCTGGGCGCGCGGCGCGCTTCGGCGCTGTGCCTGGAAATCACCGAGACTGCCGTCATCACGCGGCTGGGCGAGGCGGCGAGCTTCATCACCCAAATGCGCGCACTGGGCGCGCGCATCGCGCTGGACGACTTCGGCGCGGGGCTGTCCTCCTACAGCTATCTGAAGGCCTTGCCGGTGGATGTGCTGAAGATCGACGGCCAGTTCGTGCGCGCGCTCATGACCGACCCGCTGGATCAGGTGGCCGTGCGCAACTTCGTCGACGTCGCGCAGACGCTGGGCCTGACGACGGTGGCTGAGTGCGTGGAGACGCCCGAGGTGTTGCTGGAACTGGTGCGGCTGGGCGTGGGCGAGGTGCAGGGCTTCCTGCTGCACCGCCCCGAGCCGCTGTCCGACCTGCTGGCGGCCTCCGAGGAGGAGGCGAGCCTGGCGGGCGTGTCAGTGGTCTGAGGGCGGCGTCTGCGCCTGCAGCTCGCCGGGCTCGGTGGGCGGCGCGGCGGGCTCGGGTTCGGGCTCGGGACGGCGCGGCAGGCGGGCCAGCACCAACGTGCCGCGGCCCGGCGCGGACAGCAGCTGCAGCGTGCCGCCCAGGCTCTCGATGCGATAGCGCATGCCCAGCAGGCCGTGGTGACCGGCGCCGACCGCGTCGGGGTTGAAGCCCAGGCCGTCGTCGCGGATCTGCAGCTGCAGCCAGCCGTCGCCCTCGCCCAGCGTCACGCGCACGCTCTTGGCCTTGGCGTGACGCAGCACGTTGGTCAACGCCTCCTGCACCAGTCGATACAGCGCCAGGCGGTCGGCGTCCTCAGTGTGGGTCTCTATCAGCTCCAGGTTGAGCTGCAGGCCTGAGCGCTGCGTGAACTCGCGCGTCAGGATCTCCAGCGCCGGCACCAGGCCCAGGTTGGACAGCGCGGACGGGCGCAGGTCTTCGATGATGCGGCGCTTGAGCGCGATGCCCTGGTCCAGCAGCTCGCTCATGTGGCGCAGCCGCTCGTCGATTTCGGGCGCGGCGGTCTTGGTCATGCGGCGAATGCGGGCCACGTCCAGCTTGGCGGCCGTGAGCAGCGCGCCCAGCTCGTCGTGCAGCTCGCGGGCCAGGTGGGCGCGTTCATCCTCGCGCACCGTTTGCAGGTGGCGGGCCAGCTCGGTCAGCTCGGCGGTGCGGCGGACGACCTCGCGGTCCAGCCGGTCGCGCTCCTGGGCCAGCTCCAGTGCGTGATCGCGGCGCGCGGCGTGCAAGGCCTCGTTGCGGCGCAGGAAGACGGCCAGGCCGAACAGGCTCAGCAGCGTCAGCCCGTGCACGCCGATGCGGCCGTAGGTCAGCGAGCGCAGCACGGCCTCGCGTTCGCGCGCGATCTGGCCCAGCTCGTGGCGGTCCAGCTGGGCCACGGCATCGCGTACGGCCTGCATTTTCTCGCGGCCGATGTCGGACTCCACTAGGCCCTGCCAGGCCGGCGTGTTGCCCTCGCGATAGAGCTGGATGACCAGTTGCAGTTCCGAGAGCTTCTCGTTGGCGCGGCGGCTTGCGTCCGCTACCAGGGCTTCCCATTCGGAGCTCGCGTATTGGCCGCGCAGCCCGGCCAGCAGGGTGGGCAGCTCGTGCTCGGCCTGCTGCACCGGAGCGAGGTAGTTGTCGCGCCCGGTCAGCAGAAAGCCGCGCTGGGCGGTCTCGGCTGTGGTGAGCAGCTCGCGTAGGCGCAGGCCGTTGTCACGCGCCAGGTGGCGTGCCTGGGACTGGTTGAGCGCCTGGTCGGCGCCCCAGTAGGCTGCCTCGCTGACGCCCATGACGGCGGCGGCGGCCAGCGCGGCCAGGCCCACGGCGAGGCCGCGGTTACGGGCCGCACCCTCCAGCCAGGGGTCGAGATGACGCAGCACCGTCGACCGTTCAGCTTGCTGCGGCGGCCGGGCGGGGGTCGACATGTTCTGCCAGCTCGGCGCAGTAAGTGATCAGGTCGTCCAGTTCGCGGCTTTTGTCGAACACTCGCTCGGCGCCGAGGCTGGCGCAGCGCCGGCGCATCTCGTCGGTGGCGTAGTTGGTCAGCACGACGCGCCGTGCGCGCACACCCAGTTGCTGTGCGGCCTGCAGCACGCCCAGGCCGGTGCCCGAACGCAGGAAGACGTCGACGATGAAGAGGTCGGCGTTCGCGTCCGGGTCACGGCTCATCCAGCGCACGGCGCCAGCCTCGTCGGCCACGGTGCCCACCACCTCCACCTGGGCCAGCTCTTCCAGCGTGGCGACCAAGTTCTCCAGGATCACCGGGCTGTCTTCGACGATGAAGGCTCTGAGTGCTGGCATGACCCGACGACGGCGGTGTTGCGTGAATGGGCTTGAGTATGGACCGCTTCGACGTCGGGCCGGCAGCGCCGGCAGCGCGTCGCGCTGTAGGACTTGTCCTAGGCGGCGGGATCAACCACCCTGGCGCACGGCGATGTCGTTGCGCACGGCGACGACGCCGGAAGTCTCGCGGGCCAGCTTCTCGGCCATCATGCGTTCCTCGGAACTCTTGGCGAAGCCGGACAGCCGCACGGTGCCCTTGAGCGTCTCGACGCCGATGGACATGGCGCTGACGGTGGGGTCGGCGGCGAACTTGGACTTGACGCGTGTCGTCAGCGTCGTGTCGTCGATGTAGGCACCGACGGTTTCCTGGTTGCGTGTCACAGCGCAGCCACTGGTGCTGGCCAGGGTGGCAACGAGGGCGGCGGCGATGGCCAGAGTCAGGACGGGCTTGTTCATTTCATGCTCCTTGAGTGAGGGGCGGCTGCAAAGCCGTGACGTCACTATCGCGGGGCGGCGCTTCCCGCGGCATAGTCCCGCAGCGCGGCGGCCTGTCGGACACGGCTGGCACAGATGTAGGACAGCGGCATCTCGCGGCGGGCCCCTGGGGCTGCTACGCTGAACTCATCTGTTCAACACCGAGCCATCATGATCCGCATTGGAATCGTCGACGACCACGCCATCGTGCGCACCGGGCTGCGCCAGTTCCTGTCCGACCATGTGGACCTGCGCGTCACCGGGGAGGGGGCCAGCGGCCACGAGGCCCTGGAGATGGCGCGCCGCAACGAGGTGGACGTGCTGCTGCTGGACATCTCCATGCCCGACCAGAGCGGCGTGGACGCGTTGGCGGCCATCAAGGCCCGCTTCCCGGAGCTGCCGGTGCTGATCCTCAGCGGGTTCCCGGAGGCGCATTACGCCACCACGCTGCTGCGCCAGGGTGCCAGCGGCTACCTGAACAAGGAATGCGACCCCGAGGAGATCGCCAACGCGATCCGTCTGGTGGCGCGCGGCCGGCGCTACATCAGCCCGGCCGTGGCCGAGCAACTGGCCGACAGTGTCATGGGCGGCGGCGCCTCCGGGGCCGGCACGGACAAGCCGCCGCACGAGATGCTGTCGGAGCGCGAGTTCCAGGTCTTCCTGCGCCTGGCACAGGGCGAGACCGTGGGCCACATCGCCGAGGCGCTGTTTCTCAGCGTCAAGACCGTCAGCACCTACCGCACGCGCGTGCTTGAGAAGCTCAAGCTGGCGACCAACAGCGACCTGACCTACTACGCGCTGAAGAACGGCCTGATTCAGTAGCGCGGCTGGCCGTTCGGGTCCGGCGTGTCGTCACCCAGCGTCCACGGGTGGGCGGACTCGTAGCCGAGTTCGGGGGCTGCCGTCGGCGCTTCTGCGGGCGACCACCAGCGCGACAAAGCCGACACCAGGGGGCGGCCGGTGCGTGTTTCGGGCGCCAGGTCGGGCGAATTGCGGCGTTCAGCCATGTTCGGGCTCCAGTGTGGATGGCGTCCGTGAGGATGGCGGGCTCATGTGACGCCATGCATCGGCCGGTGGCGCGCCGGCTTGTCGGACAAGGCCGACCCCGGCCGCGAAAACCATGAGGCGGCCGGCCTGTTGCCTTGGCCAGAATGACGGCCTGTCTGCAGGGAGAAGAAGATGCGTTTGAAAGCTGCGGCCGCCGTGGTGGTGGCCGCGTCGCTATGGTGCGCCGGTGCTGCCGGCGCGGCCGACAAGCCGGCGGCCAGATCCACGCCGAAGCAGCCACCGAGGCCCGCGGCTTCGGTCCCCCCGCCCGCCGCCTCGGCACCCGCCGCGGTCGCCTCCGCGCCTGCGCTGTCAGACACCTGGGTGACGGAGCTCAACCAGGCCTTCAAGAACTATGTCGCGCCGCGCTTCACGGTGCTGCCCGAGGACCGGCTCGACGCCGAACTGCGCGCGGCGGCGCAGGCCATGCAGGCCGAACACCTGCCTCGCGTGCGCGCCTTGATGGAGCGCTGGCTGCTGGAGGAGATGCAGCAGCCCAGCCCGCAGTGGGCCTTCCCTCGCATGCTGGCGCGGCTGGCCAACGAGTTCGCGCTGTGGGGCCGCGACAGCACCGGCGCGGCCCAGGATGCGGCGCTGGCTCAGGCCCTGCAGATCCCGGGCATGTGCCGGCCCATCGGCCCTAAGGCCAGCGAACTGGTCATGCGCCTGGCCCGGCTGCGCGGTCTGGCGCCCGAGGTGCGGCAGGCCGCGATCAAGGCGGAAGGCGAGTTGCTGGCCCGTTGGGGCCAGCCGCGCCAGGTCAGCGATGCCGAGCCGCTGGCCGCCGAAGAAGCGCTGCTGCAGCTGCGCGCGACCGGCCAGCAACCCCGGACGCCGCTGCCGCCGGTGCTGGCGTTCTTCTATCTGGGCGAGGAGGAGGACACCCGGCGCGACCCCGAGCTGGCCAGCCCGTCGACGCGCTGCGCGATGCATCAATGGGCCGGCGCCAGCCCGGAGCAGTTCCGCGCGGCGATGGCTATGCAGGCGGCCGACATGGTCTGGACCGACCGCCGAAAGGCCGCCGGCCCGGGGCGCGATGATGATTCCTATCCCAGCCTGGCCACCTACTTCGGTGCGCGCGGCGTCATCACGGTGCTGGCGGACGTCAATGCCGAGGGGCGCGTCGTGCGTGCCAGGGTGATTAAGCGGGCGGTGGAGGTGCCGGGTGTCCGCGATGCGCGACCGTTTGCGCACGAGGGGGTTCTGGAGCTGGCCAGCCTGGCCAAGGCGCGCGCGATGGACTGGTCTGCGGCCGCGGCCAAGCAGGGTGGCCTGAAGGCGGTGGAGCGGGAATTCGAGTGGAGCTTGAAATGGCGCTGAAACGAGCCCTGCTGGCCTGCCTGCTGGCACTGGCGCCGGGTCTGGCGCTGGCGCAGCCCGGCACGCCGGCGCTGGCCGACACGATCGAGGACCAGACCGCCGAGGCGATGTTCTGGGGTGACTGGGACGAGGTCGAGCGGCTGTACGCGGCCGCGCGCCGGGAGCCGCAGCGTGCCGAAGAAGGTGGCCTCGCCGCCTGCCTGTTCGGTGCCGGCGCGGACCGCAAGTACAACGGCAACTCGCAGGCCTATCACGACGCCGTGGTGGCCGCGACGCTGGACTGGACGCGGCGACGGCCCGATTCACCGCTGGCCCACGCCATGCACCTGGATGCGCTGGTGGACCTGGCCTGGTTCTACCGCGGTGGCGGCTATGCCAAGACGGTCTCGGAACAGCGCTTCGCGGACTTCCGCGCCAAGCTGAACGAGGCGCTGGCGTACACCAAGACCCACGCCGCCGTGATGGGGCGGGACAACTACTACATCCGCCCACTGCTGACGTTGCTGCGCGGCCTGGACGTCGCCGTTGCCCGGCAACTGGAGATCGCGCGACGGGGCCTGCACAAGGATGCCGCCGACGACTGCATCTATGCCCGCAGCATCGACAGCCTGATGCCCAAATGGGGTGGCACGCCGGAGCAGTTGGAGAGCTGGATACGTGAGTCCATGAAGGGCCTGCCCGAGCCCGAGGCGCTGAAGCGCTACGCACGCCTCTACGTTATCGCGGCTGAGAGTGACTACGAACAGACGCTGTTCGACAGCAGCCTCGCGCGCTGGCCGCTGATGCGCGACGGCCTGCGCCAGATCATCGACGAGTCACCCCGGAGCCGCTACTGGAAGAACCGTCTGGCCTACTTCGCCTGCATGGTGAAGGACCGCGAGGTCGCGGTGCCGGCGCTGGAGTCGGTGGAGGCGGCGCCGCGCTTCGACGCCTGGGGCTCTACCGGCCAGCGCAACTACCAAGCGTGCAAGCGCTGGGCGCTGCAGAGCTGATCAGGCGGCGAGCGCGGCTTCCAGCAGCCGCGCCGCGTCCGGCACCGCCTGGGTGCCTACCAGGCGGCCGTCACCGCCGAAGCGTGTGGCGATGAAGGCGTCCGCCGTCGCGGTAGAGGACTGTTCTCGCATCAGCATGCCTTGTGCGCACAGCACCAGGCCTTGCGCGACGCGGCGGGCCTGGGGCTCCAGCGTCGCGGGGTCGCCGGTCAATAGCCGGCGCAGTGCCTGAACCTCGGCCTGCACCGGCGCGTCGGGGCTGGCCGCAAACTCGTCGAGCAGGGCCAGTGCGACCTCGGGCTCGCGGGCCACGGCGCGCAGCACGTCCAGCGCCATCACGTTGCCCGAGCCCTCCCAGATCGAGTTGACCGGCGCCTCGCGGTACAGCCGCGCCAGCACGCCGTCCTCCACGTAGCCATTGCCGCCCAGCAGTTCCATGGCCTCGCCGCTGCATTCGACGGCACGCTTGCACACCCACAGCTTGGCGGCCGGCGTCATCAGGCGCTGCCAGCCCAGCTCACCGTCCTCGAAGCCCTGGGCCAGGCGCAGCATCAGCCGCATCGCGGCCTCGCTTTCCAGCGCGAGGTCGGCCAGCACCGTCTGCATCAGTGGCTGCCCGGCGAGGCGGCGGCCGAAGGCGCTGCGCTCGCGGGCGTTGTGCAGCGCCTGCACGAAGCCGGCACGCAGCAACGCCGCGCTGCCGATGACGCAGTTCAGCCGCGTGTAGCCGGCCATCTCGATCAGCGTCGGGATGCCGCGGCCCTCGTCACCGACGCGCCGCGCCCAGGCGCCGTGGAACTCGACTTCGCTGCTGGCGTTGCTGCGGTTGCCCAGCTTGTCTTTGAGCCGCATGACCTGGATGGCGTTGCGCGCGCCGTCGGGCGTGTAGCGCGGCAGCCAGAAGCAGGTGGGCCCGGCGTCGGTGCGGGCGAGCACGAGGTGGGCGTCACTGCCGGGCGCGGAGAAGAACCACTTGTGGCCGGTAAGGGCGTAACTGCCATCAGCCTGCTCGACCGCTTCGGTCGTCACGCGGCGCAGGTCGGAGCCGCCCTGCTTCTCGGTCATGCCCATGCCGACCCAGATCGAGGCCTTGTCGGTGATGGGTGCCTCGCGCGGGTCGTGCACGCGGCTGAAGAACTGGTCCCGCAGGGGCGCGAACAGCGCGGGCTGCCGGGCCAGCACGGGGATGGCGGCCTGCGTCATCGTCGCCGGGCACAGCGAGCCGGCCTCGACCTGGCCGTGCAGGTAGCAGCCGGCCGCAAATGCAGCCCAGCGGCCGGGCGTGTCGGTGGCGAACACGTCGGCCACCAGGCCCTGCCGACGGTACATGGCCAGCAGCGCATGCCAGCTGGGGTGGAAATCGACCAGGTCCACCCGGCGGCCGCGCGCGTCCAGCTGGCGCAGCTGCGGGCCCAGCCGGTTGGCGTCGCGGGCGAGCTGGGCGGTCTCGGCGCTGCCCAGCTCCGCGCCGTAGCGGGTCAGCGGCTCGACGGCCTGCGGTGCGGCACGGCGCAGCGCGGCCAGCAGGGCGGGGTCGGTGCTGAGCAGGTTGTGGCCGACCCATTCGTCGACGAGGTTGTCGGCGGTGCTCAATCGGCCACCCCTGGCTCGGCCATCAGCTGGCCGCGGCCCGCGCGCTGGGCTTCGTAGAGCGCCGTGCCGGCGCGGCGCTGCAGGTCGTCCAGACCACGGTCGCCGGGGCGCAGCTTGGCCCAGCCGGCGCTGAAGGACAGTGCCATGCCCAGCTCCGCCGGCGCGCGCTCGGCCAGGGCCGTGCGCAGGCGCAGGTCCAGCGCCTGCGGGCCTTCGGGCAGGCAGCGCGCCATCAGCACGCCGAACTGCTCGCCGGCCAACCGCCCGGCCAGGTCACCCAGGCGCATCTGCGCCTGCACGCAGCTGGCGAATAAGGCCAGCGCGCGGTCGGCCACGTCGGCGCCCTGCTCGGCCTGCAGCGTCGCGAGGTCATCCAGGTCCAGCACGACCAGGGCCAGCGGTTCGTCGTAGCGGCGTGCCATCGAGATCAGGTCGACCGAGCGCTTGGCGAAGGCGGCGCGGTCGTTGAGGCCGGTCAGGCCGTCGGTCTGTGCCAGGCGTGCCAGCTCGGCCTCGGTCTGGCCGCGCCAGGCCAGCAGCAGCATGGGCAGCGTCAGCAGCAGCGCGAGCTGGCCGGTCAGCGCCAGCAGCAGGTCGGGCCAGACGGCCATGTCGCCCAGCAGGATGACTGCCGCGCGCGCGAGCATGGCCACCAGCAGCGGCAGCACGGCGGCCAGCCCCAGCAGGCGCCAGCGGCGGGTGTTCAGGCCTTGCAGCACGGTGCTGCGGCCGGGCAGCGTCAGTGCGACGCCCAGCCACGCGAGCTGCGCGGCCAGAACCACGTCAGCCAGCGTCTGCGCTGCGGTGCGGTCGGCCCACAGCAGCGCATGTCCGGCGGCGAGCAGCAGCGGCGTCGCGGCCATCACCCAGCGCCCGGGCCGTGGCGTCAGCCACAGGCCAAAGGCCCACCACAGCGCCGACAGGCCCAGGCTGATCGCCGCAACGCCCACGCTATGCAGGCCGTGCGGCGCAGTGAAACGCCCGCCCAGCGCCGGGCTCAGCAGCGCCAGGCCCAGGGCCAGTGCCACCATGCCGACCTGGGCCCAGCGCCCCCCGGCGTTGGCGCCGCGCCAGCCGACCAGCGTGATGAGCACCAGCGCGGCGGCCAGCGCCTGCATGGGCATCAGCGCGAACAGGGCTTCCGTGAACGTCATTTCTTGACGGGGATGGGGGTCTCGCGCGCGACGGGCACCGCCGTGATGCTGTTCTGCGGCGAGCCGTCGATGAGGCGGTCGGAGTAGGTCAGGTAGACCAGGGTGTTGCGCTGCTGGTCCACCATGCGCACGATGCGCAGCCGCTTGAAGACCAGCGAGATGCGCTCGTTGAAGACCTCTTCCTGGTGCGCCAGCGGCTGCTTGATGACCACCGGGCCCACCTGGCGGCAGGCGATGGAGGCCTCGGCCTTGTCCTCGGCGATTCCGATGGCGCCCTTGATGCCGCCCGTCTTGGCGCGTGACACGTAGCAGGCGACGCCTTGCACCTTGGGGTCGTCGTAGGCGTCGACGACGATCTTGTGGTCGGGGCCGATCAGCTTGAAGGCGGTGTCGACGGAGCCGATGGGCTCGGCCCGGGCCAGCGCGGTGGCGGCGAGCAGCAGGAGGGCGGCGTGCTTCATCGGTCCAGTCTAGGCCACGCAGGCCCCGGCCGGGCTGGGCACCGGTTGCTGCCGGCCCGTGAAGCGCGGCGCCTCGGGGCGGCTCAGGTCGAAGTGGCTGAGCTGGTCGCTGCGCTGGTTACACACGTAGAGCTGGGAGCCGGCCAGGCAGGCGCTGCGCGGGTAGCTGCCGTGCACCCAGTGGTGGTCCAGCAGACGGGGCTGGCGCGCTTCGGCCAGCGAGATGACGGCCAGGCTGTCGTGCAGGCGGTTCAGCGCGTACAGGTGGCGGCCACCGGGTGCAACCCGCAGGTCAGACGCGTAGCTGGTGCCCGCGAAGCCGGCCGGCAGCACCGAGATCTCGTCCAGCAGGCGCGGGCCGTCGGCGCCCAGCTCGACGGTGGACAGCGTCGACGACTCCTCCTGCAGCACGTAGACCACCCGGGTGTCCCCGGGATGGAAGGCGAAGTGGCGCGGGCCGGAGCCGGGACTCAGCGCCAGCTCCCGCGCCGGCGTGGCGGGCGCGCCGGTGCCCAGCGGCCAGAGGAGCAGGCAGTCCCGTCCCAGGTCGGTGCCCAGCAGCCAGCGGCCGTCAGGGCTGGCCTGGATCATGTGCGCGTGCGCTGCCTCGTGGCCGCTGTGGGCCTGGCTGCCGGGTGGTGCCTTGGCGGCGCGCTGCGGGCCGGGACGGCAGTCGGGGCCTGCGCAGCTGGGCCAGCTGTCGGCCGCACCGAGGCGGCCGTCGGCCCGCAGCGGCAGCGCCGCGAAGCGGGCGTCCCCATAGTGCGCGACCCAGACCTGGCCTGCACTCACCGACAGATGCGCCGGGCTGCGGCCGCCGCTGGGCGTGCGCTGCAGCAGTTCGAGCCGGCCGGCGGCGTCCTGGGTGTAGACGGCCACATGGTCGCCGCCTTCCTCGGCGGCATAGACGCGGTGGCCGTCGGCCGCCAGCCAGCTCGGGCTGTTGGCGTTGGGCGTGAGGCCCAGCGGCGTCAGCGTGCCGTCCGCGGCGATGGCGAAGCTGTAGACGCCCTGGCCCAGCGGTGCGTAGGTGCCGACGTGCAGAAAGCGGGCGGTGACTGTGGCGGCGGCGGTAGCGGTAGCGGGCATGAGGGCGGCGGCGGGCAGGCTCAGCAAGAGGCGGCGTTGCATCGTTCAGGCGAAGTGGGTCGTGATCGCGTCGACGATGCGGTCGTCCTCGTCCACGACGGCCAGCCAGGCCCATTTGTCGAAAGTGGTGCAGGGGTGGGATGGGCCCAGCGCCACGCGTTCGCCGACGGCGGGGCCGTGGCCTGTGGCGGGGTCCCAGCGCAGGTAGGCGTGCTGGTCATTCAGCCCGGTGACCTGCCAGCCCGCCGGTGCCGCGACCCGCCCGTCGCCGGCCCCATGCCAGACCGGCACAGGCCAGCCCTGGTCGAAGGAGACGTCGCGCCGGCCGGCGTTCAGCAGCGCCAGGCCCGGCTCGGGGCAGGACAGCACCTGGGTCCAGACCTCCAGCGCAGGCCGCAGGCTGGGCGCGCCAAGCGGCGTGTGCAGGCGCGCGTCCATGGCCTGCATGTAGCGGCCGTAGTGCGCGTGGTCGTGGCACACATAGCAGCCCGAGCGCAGCAGGCCCAGGCGTGGGGCCCGGCCCGGCCCGCCGGCCAGCACCGGCGCGACGAGGTCGAACAGCGCTGAGCCGCCGCCGCTGAGCCACAGCGGGTGGGCGTCGACGGCGATCAGGCCTTCGGCCTCGATGTCGGCCAGCAGCGCCTCGATGCGCACCTGCCACTGCTGCATCAGGGCGAGGTCCGGTGCCGTCTCGCCGCGCACCTGCAGTCCCTCGTAGAAGGCAACGCCGCGCAGCCGCAGCACCGGGTGGGTCTTGAGCGCGCGCGCCAGCGCCAGTGCGGGCCCATGCTCGCGCAGGCCGCAGCGCGAGGTGCCCAGCTCGATCAGCACGTCCAGCCGCGCATCGTCCGCGCCGAGCCGTGCCCAATGCGCGGCCAGCAGGTCTAGCTGGGCCTGCGAGTCGACGAAGAAGGCCAGCTCGACGCCTTGGTGGCGCCGCCGAAGGTCCAGCAGCTCGGCCAGTTCCGCCGCGTTGATGACCTGGTTGGCGATCAGCGCGCGCCGTGCGCCGGCGGCCAGCCCCAGGCGAAGCTGGTGAACGTTCGCAAACGTCAAGCCCCAGGCGCCAGCGTTGAGCTGGTGGCGGAACAGCTGCGGGCTCATCGTCGTCTTGCCATGCGGTGCGAGCTGCACGCCCCGCTCGGCCGCGAAGGCCTGCATCCATGCGATGTTGTGCGCCAGCGCGTCGCGGCGGACGACGGCCAGCGGCAGCGGCAGCTCGTCGCCCTGCAGCGTCCAGCCGCGTTGCGCGACATCGGCCAGCGACAGCGGCGGCTGCAGCGCCGGGAAGCCCTTCAGCCAGGGGCCCAGCCAGCCAGGACGCGGGGTGTCGGAAGGAGCGTGCATATCCATGCCCGCCATCATCGCCCGATCGTGCAGTGCTTCGCGGCGCCGGCCGGTCCCTGCCCAGGCGCTGATTGCGCGGAGATGCGGCGTCAGGCACGATGGGTTTCCTACCGTCCCCATCCCTGTGCCCCACGACCTCGCCGATCCAGCCCGACTGGCGCTCCTGCGATCGCTCGATCTGCTGCGTCCGCACGAAGACCCGTCATTCGATCGCATCACCGCGATCGCGGCGCTCGCGACCGGACGGCCGACGGCACTGATCACCTTCATTTCCCCGGACGGGCAATGGATTGCCTCACGGGTAGGCTGGGACCGCCTGTTCCACCCGCTGTCGGAGTCGTTCTGCGTGCAGGCGCTGGACAGCGAGAACCTGCTGCAGGTGTGCGACGCCACCGGTGATCCGCGCTTCCGGGATAACCCACTGGTCACGGGCCCGTCGGCGGTCCGGTTCTACGCCGGCCAGCCGGTGTCGTTCGCCGGGTATTTGCTGGGCGCGGTGTGCGTGCTCGACAGCCAGCCCGGCGAGCTGGCGATCGGGCAAGCCCAGGTGCTTCAGCACCTGGCGGACCTGGTGGCCGACCTGCTGCGCGTGCGGCTGGAACGCGCCCAGGCCGAGCAGGCGCGTGCGCGTGCCGCGGCGCTGATGGACGCCCTGGCGCGCTCCGAGGCAACGCTGCGCGAAAGCGAGGAGCGCTACCGGCTGCTCTGGCAGACCACCACCGACGCGGTGCTCATCATTGACGACGGCGGCCTCATCTGCTTTGCCAATCCCGCGCTGGAGACTCTGTTCGGCCAGCCACCCGAGGGGCTCATCGGGCGCAGCCTCGGGGTGCTGCAACCGGAGCGGCTGCGCGAGGCCCATGCCCGCGGGCTCGCGGCCTATCTGCGGACCGGCCAGCGCCGGCTGAACTGGCGGGCGACGCAGACGGTGGGCCTCAGAGCCGATGGCACAGAAGTGCCCATCGAAGTGGCCTTCAGCGAGCTGGAGGTCGGCGGCAGGCGGCATTTCGCGTCCTTCATGCGCGACCTCACGGAACGCGACCGGGCGCAGCGTGCCCTGCGCCACAGCGAGGCGCAGTTCCGCGCGCTGACGGCGCTGTCGTCGGACTGGTATTGGGAGATCGATGCCGAGTTCCGCTACACCTTCATTTCCGACGGCGCGACGCGCAGCGGCCTGATCGACGTCGACCAGGCCCTCGGCAAGCGGCTGTGGGAAGGCTGCGCCGATGCCGACCCCGACGATTGGGCGCGGCAGAAGGCCAAGGTGCTGCGCCACGAGGCGTTCCGCGATTTCGAGATGGTGCAGACTGCGCCGGACGGCACGACCCAGGTGCTGCGCATCAGCGGCGAGCCAGTCTTCGACGACCACGGCAGCTTCACCGGGTATCGGGGCGTGGGCCGCAACGTCACGCAGGAGCGCCGCGCGGAAGACGCCCGCCGCGCGCTGGAAGACCACCTGCGCGAGACGCAGAAGCTGGAGGCCATCGGCGTGCTGGCCGGCGGCATTGCGCACGACTTCAACAACATTGCCGCGGGCATCCTGGGCAACACACAGCTTGCGCTGGACGACTTGGCGGCGGGCCACCCGGCCGTGCAGAGCCTGCAGCAGATCCGCAAGGCCGGGCTGCGCGCCCGCGAGATGGTGCAGCAGATCCTGACCTTCGCGCGCCGTCGCCCCAAGCGCCCGGCGCACTGCGAGCTGCGTGACCTGGTCGACGAGACGCTGGGGCTGCTGCGCCCGACCGTACCCACGTCGGTGAAGCTGGAGGCGCTGCTGCCCGCACGACCGTTGCGTGTGTTCGCCGACGCGACGCAGGTGGAGCAAGCGCTCATCAACCTGTGCGCCAACGCTTGGCAGGCGATGGCGGGGCGCCCGGGGCGCATCCAGATCGGCGCCGACGAGGTGAACCTGGACCGTGCTGCCGTCGACCGCATCGGCCGGCTGGCGCCGGGGCGCTATGTCCACCTGTGCGTGCGCGACGACGGGCCCGGCATGGACGAGGCGACGGTCAAGCGCGTGTTCGAGCCGTTCTTCACCACCAAGGCCGAAGGGGAGGGCACCGGGCTCGGGTTGTCGGTGGTGCATGGCATCGTCGCCGGGCATGGCGGCGCGATCACGGTTGACAGCGCCCCGGGCAAGGGCACCACCTTCGACATCTGGCTGCCGACGGATGACGATGCCGTCGTCACCGAGCCGATGCTGCTGGATGAGCAGCCGCCCGACGGCGACGGCCGGCACGTGATGTACGTGGACGACGACGAAGTGATGACGCTGATGGTCGCCCGCCTGCTCGAGCGCGCCGGCTACCGGGTGACGGTGTTCAACCACGGCGCGCAGGCGCTGCGCTGCTTCGAGAGCGCACCTTGGGACATCGACGTCGTCGTGACGGACTTGAACATGCCGGGCACGTCCGGCCTGGACGTGCTGCGCGGCATCCATGCGGTCCGGCCGGACCTGCCGGTCATCATCGGCTCGGGCAATCTGCCGCAGGAGCTGCTGGTCGACGCGGAGCGGGCCGGCGTGCGCGCCACCTTCGACAAGCAGAACACACTGGAGCAACTGCCGGCGCTGCTGGCCCACGTGCTGGGCCTGTGATGGGCCTGTGACGGGGCTCTCTAGAATCGCGCCCCTTTCGCCCGCAGCATGCACCCGGCTCCCATGGACATCGTCGTCAACGAAGAACTCAAGGCCTACATCGACCCGCTGACGCCGGAGGAGCACGAGGCCCTGGAGCGCAGCATCCTGGCCGAAGGTTGCCGTGACGCGCTGGTGCTGTGGGGCAACGTGCTGGTGGACGGTCACAACCGCTACGGCATCTGCCGCCAGCACGGGTTGCCCTTCCAGACGGTGCAGCACCCTCGCTTCAAGTCCATCGAGGACGTGCACCTGTGGATGATTGACCAGCACCTGGGCCGGCGCAGCATCTCGGACTTCCAGCGCGGCGTGCTCGCGCTGCGCAAGCGCGAGATCGTGGCCGAGCGGCGCGCGCGCAGTTCGGCGCCGGCGGCGGACACCCAGCCCGCTGATGTGGCCGAGCCCGCCGTGGTGGCGGCGCCCGCGCAGGAGGCGCTGGAAACGCGCGAGGCGCTGGCCCGGGCCGCGCGGCTGAGCAGCAACCAGGTGGTGCTGATCGAGAAAATTCAGAAGCAGGGCGCACCCGAGCTGGTGGCAGCGGTGAAGGCCGGCACGATCTCCATCAATGCCGCCGCCGCCGTTGCCACGCTGCCGGCCGAGGAGCAGGCCGCGGCTGCGGTCGCCGGTGCTGATGAACTCAAGCAGGCGGCCAAGCGCGTGCGCGAGGCCCGGCAGCGCAAGGCGCCGGCGGAAGCCGCGGCAGCCGATACGGCCGTGGACCCCACCGTGCCAGCGCAGACGGTGGCGTCGCTGCGCGAGCGCGTGGCAGTGCTCGAGGCCGAGAACGCGTCGCTGCGCCAGGAGCTGGCGGCACTGCGCGCGCACTGAAACGGCGGGAAACAGCGCGCAACTTGTCGCAAGTTCAGGTTATCGGGCGGCCCTGGAGCGCGGGCCTGGAATCATCGCGATACAACCCTCGCGGGCCAGCCCCGATGCATGGTGCAGACTGGCCCGATGACCTTGCACATCGATGACACCCGGACGACGCTGACCGTGGAGCAGAACCTGACTGGCTGGCGGCGGGAGTTCTGTGTCGAACTGCTGGGTGACGGCGAGGTGCGGATCTTCCTGCGCGCGTTGGCAGTGCCTTCGCTGAAGGCCACGGAGCTGCATCGCGGCGTGCTGTTCCACCGGGTGGGCTCGGGCTTCGGCGACCTGACGGGCTGCGTCGCGGCGGCGCGTGACGGTCTGGAGCACCTCGCACGCACCGCCGTCAGACAGCAGCCCAACAAAGACAACCTGTTCGCAGCGGTCACCTACGACCGCAACGCCTGGGAGGCCGTCGTCAGCGCCGTGGAGCGGTGGCAGCGTTCACCAGCCGCGACGCCGAGGGTCTGAACCGCCGCAGGGTCTGGCCTGCGCCGTCCGCGTCACTTCGCCCTGGCCCGGTTGTGACGGATGGCCGAAAGGATCAACGCCTGGAAGGCGGCCTCGTCGATGTCGCTGGCCGCGTCGAAGTCGATGGCACGCCGCACCTTGCCTTCCAGGCTGGCGTTGAACAAGCCCTGGGGGTCGGGCAGCGCGGCGCCGTGCGGGAAGGTCAGCTTGACCTTGGCCTTGTAGGTCTCGCCGGTGCACAGGATGCCGGCGCACTCCCACACCGGCGTGTCCCACTTCCATGTCTCGACGACGCTGTCATCCGTGGCCAGGATGAGCCGGCGCAGCCGGGTCAGCGTGCCTGCGCGCCAGTCGACCAGCGCTGCAATCTTGGCGGTGATGCGATGGGCGGGGGCGTCCTGGTCGGTGGTCATGGTTCAGCAGTTCTCGTACTTCCAGTTGCGGGACTTGCCTTCGGCGAGCCATTCGACGGCCTTGGCGATGCGCTTGGCGCGCGTGTCTTCGCGTTTTGCCTCCAGCACCCATTCCAGGTAGTCGCGCTGCTTGCCGGGCGGGAAGGCGTCGTAGTGCTGCCGGGCGGCCGGGGTGCCGGCCAGCGCGACGGCGAAGTCGGCGGGCATCGCCAACTGCGGTCGCGGTGCACGGTCGGGCTTGGTGGCACGCGGCGCACCGGCCTGCAGCAGCGCGGCTGCGGCCTTGATCTGCCTGCGCAGCTCGGCACGGCCGGGCAGGTCGGCCAGGCCGGTGATGCGGCCGAAGTCGCCCATCGCGCCGGGCAGCCCCGGTGCGGCGCCCTCGCGTTCCCAGAAGCTGAAGGCACAGTGCGCCTTGAAGGCCGACATGCCGCACAGCAGCTTGGTCTCAAGCATGAAGTGCGGCCGGCTCCACTTGATGGTCTCGACGACGTCGGGGCAGGCGGCGTGCACGTCTTCGCGCAGCCGCGTGAGGATGGGCAGCGCGAACGCCGGCACGCCGGCCAGGTAGGCATCGATGCGGGGGTCCAGCGTGGGCATGTTCACTCGCCGTGGTTGAGGTGTCTTTCGATGCGCCGGTCCGGGATCAGCCAAAGCGCTGCGGCGATGGCGTAACCCGCCAGCGCCAGGCCTTCATGCACGAAGGCCAGCGCGATGGAAGACAGGTAGATGACGGGTGACAGCTTGCCCTTCCAGTCATTGCCCAGCGCCTCGGCCAGCGCCGTGTTGTTGCCGGGGATGCACAGCAGCGCGCGCTGCAGCAGCATCCAGGCGAGCGCGGCCATCACCAGCACACCGCCGTAGACGGCGACGGGCAGCGGCGCGAAATGGTTTTCGCCCATCCAGCCGGTGGCAAACGGCAGCAACGACAGCCAGAACAGCAGGTGCAGGTTGGGCCACAGCACGCGGCCCGAGATCTTGTGCACCGCGTGCAGCAGGTGGTGGTGGTTGTTCCAGTAGATGCCCACGTAGACGAAGCTCAGCACATAGGAAAGGAACACCGGCCACAGCGGCTTCAGTGCGTCCCAGTCGGTGCCGTGCGGCACCTTCAGCTCCAGCACCATGATGGTGATGATGATGGCGATGACGCCGTCACTGAAGGCTTCGAGGCGGGTCTTGTTCATGGGCAGGGAGAAGGGTTTCGGCCAGTCTAGACTTTCGGCCCTTGCCCCTTCCCTCCGGACTGACCCTTGCGACGCCTGCTGCTGCCCCTGTTTCTTGCCGCCTCGACGGCCGTGGCTCAGGTGCCCTCGCTGACGCTGGATCAGTTGCCGCGGCCGACCATGCCGCCTGGCGAGCGCGGGCCGGTGGTGCCCGCGCAGGTGGAGCGCTGGCGGCAGGAGGCCAAGGCGCTGGAGTACGGTGACGGCGTCAAGCGCGACGAGGTGGCCGCCGCCAAGCTGTACTGCCGTGCGTCGCGCTACGGTGACGCGGAGGCCCAGTACAGCCTGGGCTGGATGCTGACCAATGCCCGCGGCATCCAGCGCAACGACGCCGAGGCGGCACACCTGTTCGCGGCGGCAGCCGAGCAAGGCCTGCAGCAGGCGCAGAACATGCTCGATTCCATGGGCGGCACGCCGCTGGGCGATCCGCCGCCCTGCCTGCGACCGCCGGAGACCGATCCACCCGTGGCGGCGGCGCCCGCCGCGCGCGGTGCCAAGCCGGTCTCGTTGTGGGCCACGCTGCCGCTGCCGTCCAACGCGCCGCCGGCCATCGTGACGTATGTGAAGCTGCTGGCGCCCGAGTACCAGCTCGCGCCAGCGCTGGTACTGGCCGTCATGGCGACCGAGTCCAACTTCGACCCACTGGCCGAGTCGCCCAAGAAGGCGCAAGGCCTGATGCAGCTGATGCCCGATACGGCGCTGCGCTTCAAGGCCACCAAGCTGCGGGACCCGGCGCAGAACATCCGCGCGGGCATGGCCTATCTGCGCTGGCTGCTGGCCTATTTCGAGGGTGACGTGATGCTGGCGCTGGCCGGCTACAACGCTGGCGAGAAGGCCGTGGACCGCTACCTGGGCGTGCCGCCCTATGCCGAGACGCGGCTGTACGTGCGCAAGATCATGGCCGCCACCGGCGGCCAGCGGCTGCACCCTTTCGATGCCAGCGTGACGGGCGCGTCACCCATGCTGCTGCGGGTCAAGGCGGCCATGCAGAACATCCAGGGCGGCGGCCAGCCGGCGCGCTGAGGTCGCTCCGGCCTCGGCGCAGCGCCGGCAAGTGCCTGTCCTGCGTGACAAATATCATGTCGCCCGTCGGCAAGCCTCACGGAAGTGCCGACGCCTCGCGCATCGTGCAGGTCTAGTTCCAGCGCGGCGGGGCGAACCGAACCTGAGCCCTCATGGAAGCCCTGCACACCGACACGCTGCTGCGCGTCTACCAGCTCGTCACGACGATGCTGGCATTGGCGACGCTGGGCGGCGCCTGGCACATGAAGGCCGAGCGTGCGCTGTGGTGCTGGGCCGGCGCATTTGCCGCTGCGGCGCTGACGCAGACGGCGCGCGCCATCGCCATCGCGCTCGATGTGCCGCGCACGCTGTGGGTCGTCGGCCACCTCGGTGGGCTGCTGTCCGCGCTGCTGTTGCTGCTGGGGCTGCGGGTCTACCTGGGCCTGCCACTGCGTTGCAGGTGGCCCATCACCTTCGCCGCGGTGGTCAGCGTCGGAGCTTTCACGCTGACGGCCTGGGCCGGCAAGTTCTGGCCCTCGCTGACGTTGACGTTGCTGGCCACGGCCGCGCTGACCATCCCTGCCGCCCATGCTGCGCTGCAGGCGTGGCGGCGGCAGCGGGGCTTCCCGCTGCTGCTACTGGCCGGGGACCTGGTCGTCAGCGCCGTCGTCGAGGTCGCGCGGGGTCTCGCGGTGTCCCCGCTGATCTCGGCCACGCGTGAGCAGCTGTCGCAGTACAACGCCATCGGCCTATTTGTCACCGTCGCGCTGGTCATCGGCCAGGCCCTGGCCATGCTGCTGCTGCTGCAGGACCGGGCGCTGCGCCAGATCGAGCGTCTCATCGAGGTGGATGTGCTGACGGGCCTGCTGAACCGGCGCGGCTTCGACGAGCGGCTGCGCCGGCTGCTGCAGCGCGGCGACGCCCAGCCGCCGGTGCTGGCGCTGCTGGACGTGGACCATTTCAAGCGCATCAACGACACGCACGGTCACGCGATCGGCGACGCAGTGCTCAGTGGCATCGGCGAGCGCCTGCGCGAGACCCTGAGACCGCTGGACCTGGCCGTGCGCCTGGGAGGCGAGGAGTTCGCCGTCATCTGGGGCCAGCCGGAGGCCGGCGGTGACGCGCGCCTCGGGGAGCGGTTGCGCGAGGCCATCGGGGCGCTGCCCTTCATGACCACAGCCGGCCCGCTGACGGTCACGGTCAGCGTCGGCGTGGCGCGGGCCCGTGGCGCCAGCGAGGCACCCGAGGCCTTGTTCAGTCGTGCGGACGCGGCGCTGTACGCCGCCAAGGGTGCAGGTCGGGACCGGGTCGTGCTGGCCGCCTGAGCCGGTTCACATGCCGTGCCGGTACTGCCCACCCACCTCGAAGAGGGCGCTGGTGATTTGGCCGCCATTACCTTCCCCATCTATTGGTCCATGCTGCTAAGCAGCATGCTCATGGCAGCGACGTGACGGATGCGCTCATCCAGAACCTGCGGCCACCAAACCTCGGACGGCTGTCGTCGCTCAGCAGCGATCAGGAGCAGCTTGTCATCAAAGTCCAAGACCTCATCGCGTTCTGCGACAGATCACCGCATTCGCAGGCAGCGCAGACCGCACTTGAGGAATGGTGGGCGCCCGGAGCCTTGTATCGCCCGGCGTTAACCTGACTTCGCGAGACGCCTACGGACGAGGCAAATGTCCAACAGGATGTTGGACATTTGCCCTGGGGGCATAACCTGGTGCTGTTGAGCAAGCTAGAGGAGAGAGGCGAGCGGATGGCCTACGCGCAGCGGGCGTTGCAGCATGGCTGGTCCCGCAACGTGCTGGTTACGAGGGCATTGATGGCATCCTCAACGAGGACCGTCTCGGGTTGGATGACGCCTGCGTCCTGGCGACGAAGTGGGCAGACGCCAGTGTCGGGCAGCCCGAGATCCAGAAGTTCGTGGGAGCGCTGGCCGGCAAGCAGGCGTCCAAAGGCATCTTCATCACCACCAGCCGCTACACCGACGAAGCTCGTGAGTCCGCTCAACGGCCGCGGGAGCGTGTCATCTTGGTGGACGGCTTGCGCTTAGCGGAGTTGATGATTGAGTTCAATGTCGGCGCGCTGTCTGCGGCGGCCTTCGAGTTGAAGAAGATCGACCTGGACTTCTTCAACGACAGCAGACGCTGCTTGCAAATTGAGCGGCTGTCGCTCAATTTGCAACGTCGAGGTGCTCACATGCTGCGCCGGTACTGTCCACCCACCTCGAAGAGGGCGCCGGTGATCTGGCCAAGCGAGCACACGCGCACAGCGTCCATCAGCACGTCGAACACGTTCCGGTTCTCGATGACGGCCTGCTGAAGGCGCGCCAGCATTGCCGGAGCGTCGGCTGCGTGGCGGTCCTGGAACTCGGCCAGGCGCGACAGTTGCGACTGCTTTTCCTCGTCCGTCGAGCGGGCCAGCTCGATGTGCTCCGGCACCGTCTCGCCATGCGGGTTGCGGAAGGTGTTGACGCCGATGATGGGGTACTCGCCGGTGTGCTTGAGCATCTCGTAGTGCATGGACTCTTCCTGGATGCGGCCGCGCTGGTAGCCGGTCTCCATCGCGCCCAGCACGCCGCCGCGCTCGCTGATGCGCTCGAACTCGGTCAGTACGGCTTCCTCGACGAGCTCGGTCAGCTCGTCGATGATGAAGGCGCCCTGGCTGGGGTTCTCGTTCTTGGCGAGGCCCCACTCGCGGTTGATGACAAGCTGGATGGCCATCGCGCGGCGCACGCTCTCGTCCGTGGGCGTCGTGATCGCCTCGTCGTAGGCGTTGGTGTGGAGCGAGTTGCAGTTGTCGTAGACGGCGATCAGCGCCTGCAGCGTGGTGCGGATGTCGTTGAAGGCGATCTCTTGCGCGTGCAGGCTTCGGCCCGAGGTCTGCACGTGGTACTTCAGCTTCTGGCTGCGCTCGTTGGCGCCGTAGCGGTCGCGCATCGCGACGGCCCAGATGCGGCGGGCGACACGGCCCAGCACGGTGTACTCGGGGTCCATGCCGTTGGAGAAGAAGAACGACAGGTTGGGCGCGAAGTCGTCGATGTGCATGCCACGCGCCAGATACGCCTCCACGAAGGTGAAGCCGTTGGAGAGTGTGAGCGCGAGCTGGCTGATCGGATTCGCACCCGCCTCGGCAATGTGATAACCGGAGATTGACACCGAGTAGAAGTTGCGCACGTTGTGGTGCACGAAGTACTCGGCGATGTCGCCCATCACCTTCAGGCTGAACTCGGTCGAGAAGATGCAGGTGTTCTGGCCCTGGTCTTCCTTCAGGATGTCGGCCTGCACGGTGCCGCGCACGTTGGCCAGCACCCAGTCCTTGATCTTGGCAGCTTCGTCGGCCGTCGGCTCGCGGCCGTTGTCGGTACGGAACTTGGCCAGGTTCTGGTCGATGGCCGTGTTCATGAACATAGCCAGGATGGACGGCGCCGGGCCGTTGATGGTCATGGACACCGACGTGGTCGGGCTGCACAGGTCGAAGCCGTCGTACAGCACCTTCATGTCGTC
>JACPYV010000067.1 GCA_016195825.1 Burkholderiales bacterium
CCGGTGCTTATTCTGTCGGTAACGTCAAAACAGCAAGGTATTCGCTTACTGCCCTTCCTCCCAACTTAAAGTGCTTTACAATCCGAAGACCTTCTTCACACACGCGGCATGGCTGGATCAGGCTTTCGCCCATTGTCCAAAATTCCCCACTGCTGCCTCCCGTAGGAGTCTGGACCGTGTCTCAGTTCCAGTGTGGCTGGTCGTCCTCTCAGACCAGCTACAGATCGTCGGCTTGGTGAGCCTTTACCTCACCAACTACCTAATCTGATATCGGCCGCTCCAATCGCGCGAGGTCTTGCGATCCCCCGCTTTCACCCTCAGGTCGTATGCGGTATTAGCTGCTCTTTCGAGCAGTTATCCCCCACGACTGGGCACGTTCCGATATATTACTCACCCGTTCGCCACTCGTCAGCTTAACCTGTTACCGTTCGACTTGCATGTGTAAGGCATGCCGCCAGCGTTCAATCTGAGCCAGGATCAAACTCTACAGTTCGATCTTGAAACGGAATCGACTTAAACCATTTGCATAGTTCAAATCTAATTTCCGTGAGCGTTTAAAGTCCGAAGGACCGTCATCAGTCACCTGATAACATCACTTCGCCTCAAACGCCCACGCTTATCGGCTGTTAATTATTAAAGAACATCGCAAACTTCAGAGTCTTAACTCTTCATTCTGCGTCGCTGACGTCGTTTAGTTGTCAGCAGCAAAGAAGCGAGATTCTAATCTGCTTTTTGCGTCGTCGTCAACTATTTTTGAAAATTTCTTTTCGCGATACTCAACAACTTGCTTCCCTTACCACCTCCAACCGTTCGCATTGCGTTCAGTCGTTAGCAGCAAAGAGGCGAGATTTTGATCTGCTTTCGCAGTGTCGTCAAGTACTTTTGAAAAATTCTTTTCAGAACCCTTCTCAACACCCAACGAACGCTCCAGCTCGCCCTGAGCCTTTCAGCTCACCTCGCTAACTTCTCACACCCCGCTTGCCGTCTCCGGTTTGCGTTGCGCTTTGTCATCAGCGAAGCCCACGACTGTAGCACAGGTTTTTTGAGGTGCGCAAGTGGCGGCTCAGATTTGTTGAGGGTGGCTCGCTTTCGGGTATCCGGATGCCTGGGAACGCTCCGTGCCGCTGCATCACTCATTCGGGCCTGCGACGTCATCTCACACTGCCGCAGCGCCGGTGCTGCATGCCCGCACAAGTAGAGAAGGCGCCGTGAGGCGCCTTCTTTCGTTCGTCACCCCCAGCGGAGTCAAGCTTCCTCTTGGAACGCCTCTTCGCGCTTGTTCTTGATCGACGGCAGCATGACGACCACGATCATCAGGGCCGCCGCGATCAACAGGCCTGCGGACAGCGGTCGCGTCAGGAAGGTGCTCCAGTCACCGCGCGCCAGCAGTAGCGCCCGGCGCAGGTTCTCTTCCATCATGGGGCCGAGGATGAAGCCCAGCAGCAACGGCGCAGGTTCGCAGCTCAGCTTGTAGAAGATGTATCCCAGCAGTGCGAAGGCGGCTGTTAGATAGACGTCGAAGCTGTTGTTGTTCAGCGAGTAGGTCCCGATGCAGCAGAATACGACGATGGCCGGAAAGAGGAAGCGGTAGGGCACCGTCAGCAGCTTGATCCAGATGCCGATCAGCGGCAGGTTCAGCACGATGAGCATCAGGTTGCCGATCCACATCGACGCGATCAGGCCCCAGAACAGCTCGGGATTGCTGGTCATCACCTGCGGACCGGGCTGGATGCCCTTGATGGTCATCGCGCCCACCATCAGCGCCATTACCGCATTGGGTGGGATGCCCAGCGTGAGCATGGGGATGAAGCTGGTCTGTGCGCCGGCGTTGTTGGCGCTCTCCGGACCGGCAACGCCCTGGATGGCGCCCTTGCCGAACGGCACGCGCGGATTGCGCACGACCTTCTTCTCCAGCGTGTAGGACGCGAACGAGGCCAGCAGGGCACCGCCACCCGGCAGCACACCCAGGATGGCCCCCAGCGCCGTGCCGCGCACCACGGACGGCCAGGCCTCCTGGAAGTCCTCACGCGTCGGCCACAGACCCTTCACCTCTTTTGTGAAGACCTCGCGGTGCTCCTCGGGCTGGCCCAGGTTGGCAATGATCTCGCCGAAGCCGAACACGCCCATCGCGATGACGACAAAGCCAATGCCGTCGGTCAGCTCGGGGATGTCGAAGGAGAAGCGCGCCGTGCCGGTGATGACGTCGGTATTGATCTGGCCCAGCAGCAGGCCCAGCACGATCATGGAGATCGCCTTGATCAGCGAGCCTGAGGCCAGCACGACCGCGCCGACCAGGCCCAGCACCATCAACGAGAAGTACTCGGCCGATCCGAACTTGAAGGCCAGCTCGGTCAGCGGGGGCGCGAAGGCCGCGATGATGACGGTGCCTACGCAGCCGGCAAAGAAGCTGCCAAGGCCTGCAGCAGCCAGCGCGGGTCCAGCCCGGCCACGGCGGGCCATCTGGTAGCCATCGATGGCCGTGACGACGGAGCTAGATTCACCCGGCACGTTGATCAGGATGGCAGTCGTCGAGCCGCCGTACTGCGCCCCGTAGTAGATGCCGGCCAGCATGATGAGCGCTGGCGTGGCGTCCAGCGTGTAGATGGACGGCAACAGCATCGCGATGGTCGCGACGGGCCCCAGGCCGGGCAGCACGCCGATCAGTGTGCCCAGCACCGCGCCGAAGAAAGCGTAGAGCAGGTTTTGCAGGCTCAGCGCCGTATGAAAGCCGAGTGCGAGGTTGTTGAGCAGGTCCATGGTCGCCCTCAGCCGGTGATATAGATGGGCCAGAGCGGGATCGTCAGCTTCAGGCCCAGGATGAACAGGGCCCAGCTGCCGACCGTCAGCACGACGCTACTGATCAGCACGTCACGCCAGTGGAACTCGCTGCTGGCCAGCGCCGAGAGCGTGATGAGGATGGGCAGCGTGCAAGCCAGCCCCAGGCGCGGCAGCGCGGCACCGAACACGGCGATGGCAGCCACGATGATGAGCAGGGGCCGCCAGGCAATGGCGCCGATAGGGTCGCCACCTTCGGACTCCAGCGTCAACGCCTTGAACAGCACCAGCGCACCCAGCAGGGCCAGCACGATGCCAAGTCCGAAGGGGAAGTACCCCGGTCCGGGCCGGGCGGACGAGCCAAAGGGGTAGTCAGTGGACCCCCACGCGAACATCACCCCCACCACCAAAAACATCAGCCCGGACCAGAAGTCCCGCTGGCTCTTGATCTTCATCGCTTGTCGCCTCCGGCGCGCCGCGGGAGGGCGCGCATATCGTGGCGGCGATTCTGTCAGTGGGGGGCTGGGGCCAGCCTGTGGATTACACGTAAGGCAGCCGGCTTGCTGGCCACGCGTCTCAGCCTTCCCAGGCCGGCGTGCTGCGCAGGATTTCTTCCACCGTCGTGACGCCCTCGGCCACCTTCATCGCGCCGGCCAGACGCAAGGGGCGCAGCCCTTCCTGCACAGCCTGGCGGCGCAACGCAGGCAGGTCGTTCAGCGCCGCCTTGACGCCCTCGCTGACCGTCAGCAACTCGTACAGGCCCGCGCGACCGCGGAAACCGGTGTTGCGGCATTCCAGGCAACCCACTGGCTTGTAGGGCTTGACGCCCCCACCCAGGCGCCAGTGGCGCACCAGGTCGTTGAGACTTTCGCGCGTGATCGTCGGGTCGGGTTGCTTGCAGTGCGGGCACAGCGTGCGCACCAGTCGCTGGGCCAGCACGCCGATGACGGTCGCGCTGAGCAGGTAGCTGGGCACGCCCAGGTCCAGCAACCGCGTGATAGCGGACACCGAGTCGTTCGTGTGCAGCGTACTGAAGACCAGATGGCCGGTCAGCGCAGCCTGGATGGCCATCTCGGCCGTCTCCAGGTCGCGGATCTCGCCCACCATGATGATGTCCGGGTCCTGGCGCATCAGCGCGCGCAGGCCTTCGGCAAAACCGAAGTCGAGCACGTTCTGTACTTGGGTCTGGTTGAACGCCGGCTCGATCATCTCGATCGGGTCCTCGATGGTCGTGACGTTGACCTCGTCGGTGGCCAGGCGCTTGAGCGTGGAGTACAGCGTCGTGGTCTTGCCGCTGCCGGTCGGGCCGGTCACCAGGATGATGCCGTGTGGCTGCTTGACCAGACTCTCCCAGCGATCCGAGTCGTGCTGACCGAAGCCCAGTGAGGACAGGTCCTTCACCGCCGTCTCGGGGTCGAAGATGCGCATGACCATCTTCTCGCCGAAGGCCGTGGGCAGCGTCGAAAGGCGCATTTCCACCTCGTCCCCGCCCGGGTTGCGCGTCTTGATGCGGCCATCCAGCGGGCGACGCTTCTCGACGACGTCCATGCGGCCCAGCAGCTTGATGCGCGAGGTCATCGCCGCCATCACGGTGGGCGGCAGCTGGTAGACCGTGTGCAGCACGCCGTCGATGCGAAAGCGAATCACGCCCATCTCGCGGCGCGGTTCCAGGTGGATGTCCGACGCGCGCTGGTCGAAGGCGTACTGCCACAGCCAGTCCACCACCTGCACCACGCCCTGGTCGTTGGCGTCCAGCTGCTTGGTGGAGCGGCCCAGCTCGACGAGCTGCTCGAAGCTGGCCACCTGGCTCTGCTCGCCGGCCTTGGCGGCCTGGCGCACCGAACGGGCCAGCGTGAAGAACTCGGTGGTGTAGCGCGCGATGTCCAGCGGGTTGGCGATGACCAGCTTGATGGGTTTGCGCACATGCGATTCGATCTGCGCGACCCAGCCGGTGTCGAAGGGCTCGGACGTGGCGATGGTCACGTCGTTGACGCCGAACTGCACGGGCAGGCAGCGCTTGGCCTCGGCGTAGCCGATGGACATCACGTCGCCCACGCGGCCCACGTCGACCTTCAGCGGGTCGATGCGCAGGTAAGGCATCTTGACGCGCACCGCCAGCCATTCAGACAACGCGTCCACGTCCATGGGCTTACCCGTGGCCAGCCGCACGAGGTTGGCATGACCCAGCCGCACCAGCGGGTGCAGCGAGCTGTCACCAGCCGCAAAGCGCTGCTCGGTACGCTGCACCTGAGCGTCGTCGATGAGCCCGTCCTCCAACAGCCAGTGCAGCAGGATGCGCCACTCCAGGCGGCCTTCGGTCTTGGCCGCGGCAGCCGCGGGCTTGGGCTTGGTCGTCATCGTGGATTCAGAGGGCGTTGAGGATGCTCATCGGCAGTGGCCGCACCAGCCTGAGCCATTTCTGGGCTGGCAGCTTGAAGCGCGATTCGATATTAGCCGCGCGCTGCTCCAGCACTTCACGGTGCGGCACCTGCACGCCACGGGCCGCCACGACGATAGTGTTGCCCTCCTTGGTGGGCGCCAGGCTCCAAACCTGGTCCGACCCGAAGGCCCTGGCGATGCGCAACGCGCTGCGCGCAAAGCTGGCGCTGCGGCCGAACAGGTTGACCGTCATCAGCCCGCCGTCGGCCAGCACGCCACGGCAGGCGGCGTAGAAAGCCTCGTCGTCCAGCACGGGCGAAGCGGCATCGTGGTCGTAGAGGTCCACGTTCAGCACGTCGACGGTCTGCAGATTCGCGTCGTCGGCCACCCAGTGCGCGGCGTCCTCGTTCAACACATCAAGCCGCGCATCGTTCGTCGGCAGGCGGAACCACTGCCGGCAGGCGGCGATGACCTCCGGGTTGATCTCGACGGCCGTGGTCTTCATCTTCAACTGGCCATGGCAGAAGCGCGTCAGCGCCGCCGCACCCAGGCCCAGTTGAACGGCATGGCCCTCACCCAGGAACGCGGGGTCGCGCCACAGCATCCAGGCACACATGCGCTGGACGTACTCCAGTTCGAGCTGGTCGGGTTTGCGGATGCGCATCGCCCCCTGCACCCAGATTGAATCCAGGTGCAGGAAGCGCACGCCGTCGAACTCGCTCAGCGTTGCCGGGCCCCAGGTCTGTTTTGCTTTCATTGCTTGGCCACCCAATCGCGCACCTCATTGAGCATCATGTCCAGGCGGCGGCGGTCCAGCAGCCGGCCCCGGGTCACGACGGCGTCGATCTGCCGCGTCGCAGCGATGTCGACCAGCGGGTTGGCGCGCAGCACGACGATGTCCGCCATCTTGCCTTCCGCCAATGCACCGTAGCCATCCTTGCCAAGAAAACGCGGCCCGGCCACCACGGCCGAGCGCAACGCCTGCGCGGGCGTCAGACCTGCGCGCACATAAACGGCAATCTCGTCATGCAGCGCCTGGCCGGGGTAGTCGAAGGAGTTCAGGAACCCGGCGTCCGTGCCGGCCACGATCTCCACACCCGCGTCAGCCAGCAGCGGCAGCAACGCCGCCGTCTTTTCGTAGCTGGCATGGCGGTAAGCGATCGCGTCCGCGCTGTCCAGCGCGGCGCGCTTGACGCGCCAGTCGTAGGTCTGGCGCAGCTTAGGGCCGATGTACTTCAGGTAGTCATCGCCCGCGTGATCGTCCTGGTCCAGGTAGGCCGTGATGCGGATGACCGACAGCGTCGGCACGACAGCCGTGCCGCGGGCGGCCAGGCGCTTGAAGGCGGCGCGGGCTGTCGCTTCGTCGTAGCTGGCCAGACTCTGTTCGGCCGCCGAACGGGCGGTGAGGCTGCCCGCCGCGACCTGGGCCGTCAACTCGGCCTCGCGCGGCGTGGCGGCGCGCAGCAGGTAGTTCAAGTGCTCCAGCGTACCCAGGCCAGCCTCGCTCGCCTGGTCCAGCGTGACCTGGCCGTGAAGGTGGGCCGAGCTGGGCAGGCCACGCGCCCTGGCCTGGCGCAGTGCGTCCAGGTAGACATCGGCACGCATCGTGTTCTCGGTGATTTTGACGAAGTCAGCCTTGTCGGTGCGCAGCTTGTCCAGCGCCCGGCTCACCTCCTCGGGCGTGCCGACCTCCTGCGTGCCCTTCCACAGCGGCTTGTAGCCCTCCAGCTTGGCGCCGGACGCGAAGACGGTCGGGCCCAGCAGCTTCCCGGCGGCAATGTCGTCGCGCCACTGCAGCACTGTGTCGCTGAGGTCGCCGGCGCAATCGCGCACGGTCGTGATGCCATGGGCCAGGTAGAGCGACAACAACTGGCGGTTCTCGGCGATCAGCGCCTCGCCGCCACCGAAGTGGACATGACTGTCCCACAGGCCCGGGATCAGGTAGCGGCCCTTGAGGCTCAGCGTCTGCCGCGCCTTGTACCGGCCGAGCTGCTTCGCGTCGACAACGGCGAGGATGCGGTCGCCACGGGTGACAACCGCTTGGCCGCTCACCAGGCGACCCGCGGCCACGTCGACGACGGTGGCGTCACGCAGGATCAGGTCGGCGGGGATGGCGGGGGCCGCGATCGCACAACCCACCCAGGCCGCCAACGCAGCCATCAACATTCTTTTCATGCCGGCATCCTAGGCGAGGTAAGGCGCCAGCTCGGCCCGCCAGGTGGCCGTCTTGTCGGCCAGGCTGAGGCCAGCATGGGCCGGGCTGGTGGAGGGAAGCTTCAGTACCGGCAGTTCGACAGGCCCCAGCGCCAGGAGCGTCTGCCGGTGCGCCAGCGCGCCGTTGCAGGCGATGGCACGCAGGTCCGGCAGGCGCGTGACAAGCTCGCGCAGATCGCTGGGCTCGGCGGCCTCGATGGCCGCGTCCAGGCTGCCCTCGCGCCGGCAGGCCGCCACGGCGTCCCAAAGCGCGACACGGTGCCGACGCAGCGCCTGCAGCCGTTCGGTATATGGCGACGCCGCCAGGCCCGCCTCGCCCAGCAGCACCGCCATGATTGGCCAGAACGCGTTGCGCGGGTGGGCGTAGTACTGCGCCGCCTGCAGCGATGCCGCGCCGGGGAAGCTGCCCAGCACCAGCAGACGCGCCCGGGCGTCGAACAGCGGCGCCAGTCCCACGAGCCGCACGGACTCGGGGTTTGAGGGGTTGGCGACCTCAGCCGCCGGCTGAGACGATGAGGGCGTCTTCACAGGGAGTGTCTCGACATGATGAATACAGAAGCCATCTGGCAGTTTCTCAGCACCCAGGGCGCCGACTTCGGGCTCAAGATCCTCGCGGCCATCGCCGCCTGGGTCATCGGTCGGTGGCTTATTTCGCTCGCGCTGCGCGTCTTCTCGGCGGCGCTGGAGCGCGGCAAGCGCATCGACTCGACGCTGGCCACCTACCTGCGCTCTATCCTTAGCGTGCTGCTGAACCTGGTCCTCATCCTCGCGATCCTGGACATCTTCGGCGTCAAAACCACCTCCTTCGCCGCCCTGCTGGCCGGCGCGGGCCTGGCAATCGGCACCGCCTGGGGCGGGCTGCTGACGCACTTTGCCGCCGGCGTGTTCATGCAGGTGCTGCGGCCGTTCAAGGTCGGCGACTTCGTGCAGGCGGGCGGCGTGACCGGCACGGTGACCGAGATCGGCCTGTTCGGCACCACCATCAACACGCCGGACAACGTGCACACCCTGGTCGGCAACAACACGGTGTTCAGCGGCGCCATCCAGAACTACTCCGCGCTGGCCTTCCGGCGCGTGGACTGCCAGGCCAAGGTGGCCAACAGCGTGGACCCGCTGGATGCCATCGCCCGGTTGCGCCCCGCCATTGCCGCCATTCCCAACGTGCTGGCCACGCCGGCTCCGGACATCGAGATCCTGCAGTTCACGCCCGAAGGCCCGCTGCTGTGCGTGCGGCCCTATTGCCACACCGACCACTACTGGCAGGTCTATTTCGACACCCACAAGGCCGTCGTCGCCACGTTCGGTGCCGCCGGCTACCCGGTGCCCGAAACGCCGCTCGCCCCGCGCAATCGCTGAACCGGCGCCATCCTCATGGCCGACCTGATCGCCCGCATAGCCGGGCTGTGGCGCTACCCGGTCAAGTCCTGCGCAGGTGAGGCCGTCGACACGCTTCGACTGGACGCCGACGGCTGGCCCGTGGGCGACCGGGGCTGGGGCATCGTCGATGCGGCCGGCGAGTTGACGTGGATGGGTGCGTACCCGCGGCTGGCGCTGGTCCATGCAAGGCTGTCGGGCGCGGGCCTGACGCTGCAAGCCCAGGGCCGATCGCTGACCTTGCCGAGCGAGGGCGGCGATGCGCTGGACGTGCGCGGCTGGAACGGCGAGCGCCAAGCCTTCGATGCCTTGCAGGTCTGGGACGCCGGCGACGATGCTGCCGCGCTGCTGCGGGCGACCACGGGCGAGCGGCTGCGCCTCGTCAGGTTGAGCATCGAGGCCCAGCGGCGGCCGATCCTGAACGCGCTGCACATCGTTGGCGAGGGTTCGCTGCGGTCCTGGCAGGACGCCGTCGCGCAGCCACTGAATGCGCCATCCCAGCGGGCTCGACCCAACCTGCTGCTGGGCGCGGAGGACGGCGGCGAGCTGCCGCCCTTCATCGAAGACATCCTGACCGAAGCCCGCATCGGCGCGCTGACGCTGAAGCGCACGACGGTCTGCGTGCGCTGCGTCGTGCCGACGGTGGACCCGGCCAGTGCCGAGCCCCAAGCGTTCGCCCTGGATGCGCTGACGCGGCTCAGTGCCGAGCGGGCACCCGGCGCGCCGGTGCAGTTCGGCATCTATGCGCGCGGCAGTGGCGCCGGGACGCTCAGCGTGGGCGATCACGTGGCGCTGAGCTTGGATTTCGCCTGAACCTGATGACCCACCAACCCATGAGACAACTGCTTCTGCTCATCAGCCTCTGCGCCACGCTGGCCTGCCAGGCGACCGAATCCGACACTCCGGGCGTTGCGACCGAACCCGCAGTCGCCGCTTCGGCAGTACCGATGTTGCCCGAGGGACGCTGCCCGCTGCCACGAAGGCCCAGCAAGCAGACGGGGCTGCCCTCGGGCGACTTCCGCGTCGCCGTGCGCATGTTGATCAAAGCCGATGGCACCGTCGAGAACATCCGAGTGGAAGGCCGCGGTGACCGGTCGTTCAAGCGCGCCGTGCTCAGCATGTTCGACGGCTATCGCTGCCTGCCGGCCGAGACCGATCAGGAGTACGTGACGGAGATCGGTGCGCGGACTAGCCGTTCCTAGCCAGCCTGGGCAATGCCGCGCGAGCATTGGCCGACGTGATCGCCGCGGTGTTCTCCGCCGTCCAGCCGCGCAGCTCGGCCAGGCTCCGGGCGATGCGCGGCAGCTCGGACGGTTCGTTGCGCCCCTGGCCGGCGTCGGCTTCCCGCTCGGCAGCGGTCTTGTAGAGCCACTGCGGCGGGATGTCCGGCGCATCGGTTTCCATGACCAGCGCCGTCTCGGGCACGCTGGCTGCGATGCGGCGGATCTGCAGCGAACGCTCGAACGTCAGCGTCCCGCCGAAACCCAGCTTGAAGCCCAGGGCGATGAAGGCCTGCGCTTGCTGCTCGCTGCCGTTGAAGGCGTGGGCGATGCCGCCATGCATGAAGCCGACGCGGCGCAGACCGGCCAGCAACTGGTCGGCGCTGCGGCGCACATGCAGGATGACGGGCAGGCCGAAGCGCTTAGCCAGCTTCAGCTGCTCGACGTAGAAGTGCTGCTGCGTTTCGGGGTCGAGGCCCGGCACGAAAAAGTCCAGGCCGATCTCGCCGACGGCGACCAGCCGGGGGTCGATGTGATGCGATTGCAGCGCCTGAGCCAGCGTTGCGAGGTCGCCCTCGGCGGCCCGCATCACGTACAGCGGGTGGATGCCCAGCGCGTAGGCGAAGCCATGCTGG
The DNA here is from genome assembly GCA_016195825.1 of Burkholderiales bacterium. Taxonomy (GTDB): domain Bacteria; phylum Pseudomonadota; class Gammaproteobacteria; order Burkholderiales; family Burkholderiaceae_C; genus Pelomonas. Next base: position 10,598 of record JACPYV010000067.1, read on the forward strand.
ACGGCGAGCAGGCGCACCGTGTCGAAGTTGGCCGCGGCGACGGCCGGGATGACGATCTGCCCGACGCCCGCGCCCCGTGCCCGCGCGACGACGGCGTCACGGTCGGCGTCGAACTCGGCCGCGTCCAGATGGCAGTGGGTGTCGGTCCACACTGCCGGCCCTCCTCAGCGGAACACCACCGTCCGGTTGCCGTTCAACAGCACCCGATGCTCCGCATGCCACTGGATGGCGCGAGCGAGCGCCACGCATTCCATGTCGCGGCCGATGCCCACGAGCTGCTCGGGCGGCATGCTGTGGTCGATGCGCGCTACCTCCTGCTCGATGATCGGCCCCTCGTCCAGGTCGCTGGTCACGTAGTGGGCCGTCGCGCCGATCAGCTTCACACCGCGCTCATAGGCCTGGTGGTAGGGCTTGGCACCCTTGAAGCTAGGCAGGAAGCTGTGGTGGATGTTGATCGCCTTGCCGCTCAGGTCGCGGCACAGTTGCGGCGACAGGATCTGCATGTAGCGCGCCAGCACGACGAGGTCGATCTGGTTGTCGGCCACCACTTCGCGGATCTTGTCTTCCTGCGCGGCTTTCTGCGCGTCAGTGGCGCCCAGCAGCGGGAAGTGGTGGAAGGGAATGTTGTGCGATGCCGCGAGCTGATAGAAGTCGCGGTGGTTGGACACGATGGCCGGGATCTCGATGGGCAGATGCCCGGTCTGCACGCGAAACAACAGGTCGTTCAGGCAGTGGCCCAACTTGGACACCAGCAGCAGCACTCGGGTCTTGCGGGCGCGGGCCACCAGCGCCCAGTCCATGCCAAACTCTGCGGCCAGCGGCACGAACGCTGCCTGTAGAGCGCCCTCCTCGGCAGTCGCCTCGAACTCGATGCGCATGAAGAAGCGCGCATGGTCGGCGTCACCGTGCTGGTGCGAGGTCAGGATGTTGCCGCCCTGCTGCAGCAGCACGCCGGTGACGGCATGGACGATGCCGGCGCGGTCGGGGCAAGAGAGCTTGAGGATGAAGCGCGGGGTCATGCGGGGATCGCTTGGGCTTGGAACTGACCGGCGACCAGCAGCAGCTGCCGATCGCAGCGAGCCGCCAGCTCGCGGTCATGGGTGACGAGGACGAAGGCCGTGCCCTGCTCGCGCGCACGCTCCAGCATCAGCGCGAAGACGGCGGATGCCGTGTCGCGGTCCAGGTTGCCGGTGGGCTCATCGGCCAGCACGCAGGCCGGTCGGCTGACCAGGGCGCGGGCGATGGCCACGCGCTGGCGCTCGCCGCCGGACAGTTCCGACGGGCGGTGCAGCACGCGTTCCTTCAGGCCCACGCGGGCCAGCATCTGTGCGGCCTCTTCTCGCGCGGCGGCCGGCGTCTGGCGGCGGATGCGCAGCGGCATGGCCACGTTGTCCAGCGCCGAGAACTCGGGCAGCAGATGGTGGAACTGGTAGACGAAGCCCAGGTGCTGGTTGCGCCAGCGGCCGCGCTCGGCCTCGTCCATGGGCGCGAGCGGTTTGCCCATCAGGGTGACGTTGCCAGCGGTGGGCGAGTCCAGCCCGCCCAACAGGTGCAGCAGCGTGGACTTGCCGGAGCCGGAAGCGCCGACGATGGCCAGCGTCTCGCCGCGCTTCACGGCCAGGTCGACGCCCCGCAGCACGGTGACATCGAGGCCACCCTCCTGGAAGCGACGGGTCAGGCCCGTGGCCTGGACAACGAACTCATTCATAGCGCAGCGCCTCGGCCGGCTGCACGCGGCTTGCGCGCCAGCTCGGGTAGAGCGTGGCGAGGAAGGACAGGACCAGCGACACCAGCGCAATAGGCACGATGTCACCGCTCTGCGGGTCGCTGGGCATCTGGCTGATCACGTAGATGCTGCCCGGCAGGAAGCTGACGTTGAGCAGGTGCTCGATGGCCGGCACGATGACGTCGATGTTGCAAGCCACCAGCAGGCCCAGCGCCACACCCGACAGCGTGCCGATGATGCCGGACACGGCGCCCTGCACCATGAAGATGCCCATGATGGAACGCGGGCTGGCGCCCAGCGTACGCAGGATGGCGATGTCGCTCTGCTTGTCGGTCACCGTCATCACCAGCGTGGACACCAGGTTGAAGGCCGCCACGGCGACGATCAGCGTCAGGATGATGCTCATCAGCCGCTTCTCGATCTGCACCGCGTCGAACCAGTTGGCGTTGGAACGGGTCCAGTCGCGCACCAGGATCTCGGGGCCCATGTGCTGGGCCAGTTCGGCCGCCACGCGGCGGGCGTCGTGCACGTTGCGCAGCTTGAGCTGCACGCCGGTCGGGCCCTCGGTACGGAACAGCCTGGCCGCATCATCGACGTGGATCATCGCCAGGCCCGAGTCGTACTCGTAGTGGCCGGCGCTGAAGGTACCGACGACGTTGAAACTCTTGAGCCGCGGCACGACGCCGGCCGGCGTGACCTGACCACCGGGCGCGACGACCGTGATCTTGTCGCCCTCGCCCACACCCAGCTGGCGGGCCAGCTCGGCACCCAGCACGATGTTCCAGGCACCCGGCTGCAGCCGCGCGAAGACGCCGTCCTTCAGCTGGGCACCCAGTGCGGTGACCTGGGCCTCCTCTGCCGGCGAGATGCCGCGGATGATGGCGCCGCGCATGTCCTCGCCGCGCGCAATCAGGCTCTGGCTGGCAATGAAGGGCGCTGCGCCGATGACCTCGGGGTTCTGCCTGGCCTTGGCCGCCGTGGCCTGCCAGTCGGGCAAGGCCTGGCCCGAGTAGCTCAGCAGCTCGACGTGGGCGATGACGTTGAGCATGCGGTCGCGCACTTCGCGCTGGAAGCCGTTCATCACCGACAGCACGATGATCAGTGCCGCGACACCCAGGCCGATGCCCAGCATCGACACGCCGGAGATGAAGCTGATGAAGCGGTTGCGCCGCCCGCCGCGGCCGGCGCGGGTGTAGCGCAGGCCGACCTGGAGTTCGAACGGCAGGGTCATGGGGCGGAGCAAAAGGCATGCGACATGGGGCCGGCATGGTAACTGGCGGTGCACGGGGAGAATGCACCGCGCGCTCTTCTGGAATCACGATGAAGCCCTTGTCCGTCCTGCCTGCGGCCTGTCTTCTGACAAGCGCCCTCGCCTTGCCCGCCGCCGCGCTGCCCGACCTCGTCGTCCTCGTGCGCCATGCCGAACGCGCCACAGAGCCGGCCGGCGACCCGGCGCTGACCGCCGCGGGCGTGCAGCGCGCCCAGGCGCTGGCCCAGGCGCTGGCCGGCCTGCACGTGAACGCCATCTTGACGACGCCGTTCCGCCGCACGCGCGACACGGCCGCGCCGCTGGCCCAGGCGCTGGGACTGACGCCGCAGATCGTCGATGCGAAGGCGGGCCACGTGCAGGCAGTGGCCGATGCGGTGCGCGCGCAGTCGGGCGTTGTGCTGGTCGTGGGCCACAGCAACACCGTGACAGCAGTGCTGGCGGCCCTGGGCGGGCCGAAGCTGGCCGCGCTGTGCGAGACCAGCTTCCAACACGTCTTCGTGCTGCAGCCCGCTGCGGAGCCACCGCGCTGGGCCCAGTTCAGCTATGGCGCGCCCAGCGCGCCGCCTGTGGCCGACTGCCTGTGATGCTCAGTTCGCCGAGCGCTTCAGTTCCCACTGTGCGAGCGTGAATTCGCGGTAGGGCACGGCCTGGGTGGTCAGCGTGCGCTCGAACCAAGGCAACGCCTCGCCGCGCCGGCCCTGGGCCGCCAGCTGCTGGCCGATGAAGAAATAGGCCTCGGCCAGGCGCAGCCGCTCCTGCTCGGGCTTGGACTTGGCAGCCTTGATCAGCGCATCGCGGTCCAGCGCGCCGCCCAAGTAGCGCAGCAACTGGCCACCCCAGTCGTCGCCACCGGCGTCCAGCCTGGCCACATCGTCGGCAATGGCCGCTTTGCCGCGCCCGCCCTGGCGCTCGGCCGCCAGGTAGACCCACAGCAGCGTGAAGTGCCGGGCCTCGCCACTGGCGTTGGCGGCGCTGTCGCGCAGCGCCGCCTCGGCACTGGCGTAGTCGCCCAGCATGTAGTGCGCCGTGCCCAGCCAGCTGCCGCCGGTGCCGCCCAGTTGAGCCTGCTGGTTGAAGGCGGCCAGCGCCTGCTCCGGCCGGCCCAGGCCCACCAGCGCCACGCCCTTGGCCTCCAGCGCCGTGGCACCCTCCTCGCCGTCGGCCCGGATGGCCAGCGCCGCGTCCGCATCGTCCAGCGCCAGGGCGAAGTCACCGAGGTGGTTGTGGGCCTGGGCACGTTCCGCGCGGGCCCAGGCGGCCAGGCGGCTGCCGGGCGCCACCTGCGTCAGCAGCTGGGCGTCGATCAGGCGGTTGACCTCGTTGCTGAGCATGATCTCCCACAGCGCGTCCGGCTTGGCGCCCCCGCGGAACTTGGCCATGCGCTGCGCGATCTCGACGAAGGGCGCCTCCAGTGCCTTGCGGTCGATGAGATTGAGGCGCACGCGCTGCGCGCCCAGCATCTGCCTCGCACGGCCCACCCGCTCGCGGTAGCCGTCCACATCCTGCGGCAGCACCTCGTCGGACTTGCGCTCCACGTGGCTGACGAACTGCACCGTGGCGCCGCTGAGCTCCACGCGGGTCGAGAACGCGAAATGCTTGTCGGACAGCTGCTGCGGCGCGGGCGCCGGCCCGCCAATGGGGCGCGGCCCGGTGACGCTGACGCGCAGGTCGGCCACGCGCGTCAGGTCCAGTTGGTAGGGGTAGCGACGCCGCGCCTCGGGCGGCACCGGCAGCGCATCGGCCAGCTCGGCGGCGGGGAAGTCCAGCTCCAGCCAGCCGCGCTGGTAGCGGCCCATGCTGGGGTGTTCGAAGCGCAGCTTCAGCTCCCACTGGTTGGTCTCGCGGTCGTCCACCACCTCGGGCTGGCCGGCGCTGGTCAGCCCCGGCAGCAGCCGCACGTAGGCGCCGCCGATGGACTCTGCCAGCCGCTCCAGGCCGGCCGTGGCCAGGTGAGCGCGCCAGCGCTCGGCGGCCAGGCCGGTGGCCTTGAAAGAGGTGCTCAACTGAGCGGGGCGGGCGAGCTGGCTGAAGTCCCAGTCCTGCCGAAAGCTCAGCGCATCCTGCGCGAACGCGGGCGGCACGACCGGCTGCGGCCCCGCATCGCCCAGACCCACGACCAAGGCCGCCCCGTAGGGGAAATAGCCGCGCTGCTGCAGCGAAAAGCCCTGGCCGTTCATCGTCGGGTCCAGGAAGTAGACGGCCTCGCCCAGCTTCACGCGGCTGATGACGTGGTCGAACTGGTCGTGCGAGGGCAGGTAGTTGGCGATGCCGCGGTTGCGCGCCATTGACACCAGGGCCGGCCGCGCATCGAAGCCCATCGCCCCGAGCAGGCTGTTGAGCAGCAGCGTCTTGTCCTTGCAGTCGCCCAGCCGCTCGGCCAGCGTGCGCGAGGCCGGCTTGGGCCGGTGCGAGCTCTCGCCCAGCGAAGCCGAGAAATAGCGCACCTCGTCCTGCACGAAGCGCAGCGCCGCGGCCACCTGCTGCTCAGGCGTGCCACCCAGGGCCTTCAGTTCGGCCGCCTTGGCCGCCACGCCGGCCGGCTGGGCCTCGGCCGCGAACAGGCGTTGCGCCCACTGATCCAGCTCGCCCCAGCTCGCGTACTCGCTGATCTGCAGCGCCGGGTAGACCTTGAACCAGGGCGGCGTGGCGGCTTCATCCGGCACGGTGGACACACGCTCGCGCAGCACGCGGATGACCTGGCGGCCAGCTTCCTCGAAGCGCTCGGGCACCACGTCGCTGGCGACTACCTTGACGGCCAGCTTGCGCTCCAGCGGCGCCTCGATGCGCAGGTGCAGGCGTTCGACCGGCGCGTCCGAGGCCAGCTGCATCAGGGCCGAGTAGCGGCCCTCGAAAATGGGGTTCTCGCCTTCCAGCGTGTAGGCCAGGTCCACCACGTCGCCCACGCGCACATCGCTCAGCACAACCAGCGCCGTGCGTACGCCGTCGATCATCTGGCGCTCCAGCTGCTGCTCGCGGCGCATCAGCTCGACGCGAGCGACCTTGAGCCGGTCCAGCCGCTGGCCACCGCGCAGCACGCCGACCTGGTGGATGACCAGCTGCTGGTAGGCCGGGTTGAAGCTGATCTGAGGCTCCGACACGTCGCGCAGCGTGGAGCTGTCCAGCGCCTCGCGCTGCAGGTGAACGTAGGTGGCCGTCGCTGACTTGGGCGCCAGCTGCACCTGGATGTCCACCAGCGGTTCGCGGCGCGCCTTGGCACCGGCCACGGGCGACGGCCTGGCCTCGCCGGTGGGCGCGGGTGGCAGCGGCTTGACCCAGGCCGGCGCGGCACCGAAGCGGTAGCCGGCACCGGCAGGCACCACGGGATGGGCCGCCGCCACCGCCTTGGCGGCAGGTTTGGCGGGGGGCTTGGACGCCGCAGGCGTCTGCGCCGACGCGGCACCCATCGACAAGCTCAGCAGCAGCGCTGGCCAGAACTTCGAACTCATCCATTTCCTCCCGGCATACCGGCCCGATTGTGCGGGCTGAGCCCGTGGCTCTGGCATGGCCGGGCGGGTGAACGTCAATGCAGCATCTGCTCCACCTCAGCCGCCGGGTCACCGGCGGCGGCGACGCGCGCGGCCAGCAGCTCCAGGTCCAGGTGCAGGTGCTCGATCAACTCGGGCACGGCCACCTTCAGCGCATGCGCGGGCTCGTCGTGGTGCTCGGCGGCGTCGGCGAGCACCTCGGCCACATGCAGTACGGCGGCGATGAGCGAGAACGGGCGAATCTCCAGCGGCGCGTTGGCGTCCTTGAAGGCCTCCACCATCGCGTCCGGGAAATGCCAGTGCGCGGCCAGCGATGCGGTCACGTCGGCATGCGTGCAGCCGAAGCGGTGCTCCTCCAGCGAGAAGCGGCTGCCGGGCTCGGCCGCATGAGCTTCGACGTCGGCCACCAGGTGGGGCTCGTCGATGGCCATCAGCAACTGACCGGTGCGCAGCATCAGGCCGGCCAGGTAGGCGGTGTCGGCGGTCGCGGCGTCGGTGCCCAGCATGCGGGCCAGGATGCGCGCGTAGTTGGCCGTGGCCACGCTGTGGCGCCAGAAGGTCGCGCGGTCCAGGCCCTGCACCTTGGGAAAGACCCCACTCAGGCAGGCGGCCATGGCCAGGTTGCGCAGCGTCTCCAGGCCCAGCGCGTGGGCCGCGTCGATGACGGTGGCGATCTGGTGCGACGGGCTGTAGTGGGCCGAGTTTGCCAGCCGTAACACCTTGGCCGTCAGCGCCCCGTCCTTCTCGATCAGCGCGCTAATCTGGGACAGGCCCACGTTGTCGTCGTCGAAGCTCTTCAGCAGCCGCGCAGCCACCTCGGGCATGGTCGGCAGGGCGTTGTGCTTGACGAAGAAACGCTCGGCGGCTGCGGTCATCCTGGGCTCCTTCCCCGGCGGGGGGCACAGCCCAGTCTAGGACGAAGCTCCGTTGCGCGCCACGGCTTAACCGCCGCTACACGATCAGCAACGCGCGGAAGTCATTGACGTTCGTGAAGCTGGGGCCGGGCACCAGCAGGTCGCCCAGCGGCGCGAAGAAGCTGGCGCTGTCGTGGGCGTCCAGCAGGGCCTGCGGGTTCAGGCCAAGCGCGCGGGCGCGGGCCAGGCTGGTGGGGGTCAGCAGCGCGCCGGCATGGGGGCCCACGCCGTCGATGCCGTCGGTGTCGGCGGCCAGCCCGAAGACGCCGGGCTCGCACTGCAGCGCCAGTGCGCAGCCGAGCAGAAACTCCGTCGCGCGGCCGCCCTTGCCTGCGGGCTTGGCGGCGTCGACGGTCACCGTCGTCTCGCCGCCGGACAGGATCACGCAGGGCTTGGCAAACGGCTCGCCGCGGCGTGCGACGGCCCGCGCCAGCGACGCATGCACGCCGCCCACCACGCGCGACTCCCCTTCGATCTCGTCGCTGAGGATGTGGGCCGCAAGCCCTTGGGCGCGGGCCGCGTCGGCTGCGGCCTCCAGGCTCAGCTGCGGCGTGGACAGCATTTGCAGCTCATGGCCGGCCAAGCGCTCGTCACCGGGCTTGGGGGTTTCGAAGGCACCCGAGTCCAGGCCGTGGCGGGCGGCCGGCGGCAACTCGATCTTGTAGCGGCGGCAGATCGCCAGCGCCTCGGCGCAGGTGGTGGCGTCGGCCACCGTCGGGCCGGAGGCGATCACGGCCGGGTCGTCGCCCGGCACGTCGCTGATGGTCAGCGTCAGCACGCGCGCCGGCGCGCAGGCAGCGGCCAGGCGCCCGCCCTTGATGGCGGACAGGTGCTTGCGCACGCAGTTCATCTCGCTGATGGACGCGCCGCTGTTCAGCAGCGCCCGGTTGACGGCCTGCTTGTCGGCCAGCGTCAGGCCTGCGGCAGGCAGGCTCATCAGCGCCGAGCCGCCGCCGGAGATCAGGCAGATGACCAGGTCGTCGGCCGTCAGGCCGCGGGTCAGTGCGAGCAGCTTCTCGCTGGCGGCCAGGCCGGCGGCATCGGGCACCGGGTGCGCCGCCTCGACGACCTGCAGCCGGCGCGGCTTGTAGCCGGGCGGCACATGGCCGTAGCGCGTGATGACCAGGCCGGACAGCGGCGCCTCGGCCGGCCAGGCAGCTTCCAGCGCCTGGGCCATCGCGCCGCCGGCCTTGCCGGCCCCCAGCACCAGCGTGCGACCCTTTTTGGGATCGGGCGGCGGCGGCAGGCGGGCGGCGAGCACCCGCCCCGGCAGCGCGCTGGCGACCGCCACGTCATAGAGCTGGCGCAGCAGCGCACGGGGATCGAGGGTCATGGTTGTCGGGCCCATCTGCCGATCAAGGTGCGTTCGTCCTCGGTGAGGCCGGTCGCATTGTTCAGCGGCATGGCGCGCTGCACGACGACCTGCTGGTAGATCTGCGCCTTGTGGCTGTCGAGTCCTTCGGCCGAGTCCAGCCGCACGCCCTTCTGCGCGACCTCGCCCGTGTGGCAGGCCAGGCAGCGCTGGGCCGCGATGGCCTGCACCTGGGCCAGCGTGACCGGCACGGCCGCGGTGGCAGCCTGCGACCGGGGCGCCATCCACGCGATGAGCCCCGCCAGCAGCAGCAGCGCGAACGCAACGGCGCCCCAGCTGTTGACCCCCTTGTGCCGCTTCACGAAGAAGATGCGGATGGCCACGCCCGCTGCCATCAGCACGCACAGCACCACCCAGTTGTGCGGGTGCTGGTACAGCATGCCGTAGTGGTTGCTCAGCATCGCGATGAGCACCGGCAGGCCGAAGTAGGTGTTGTGGACGCTGCGCTGCTTGCCGCGCTGGCCATGGATGGGGTCGGGCTTATGGCCGGCGCGCATCTGCGCGATGACCTTCTTCTGCCCCGGGATGATCCAGTGCGCCACGTTGCCGGTCATCATGGTCGCCAGCGTGGCGCCCACGAGCAGAAAAGCCGCGCGACCGGCAAACAGCTGGCACGCGAGCCAGCTCGCGAGAACGACGAAGACCGCCACCGCCGCCAACACGCGGCCGTCGTTCCCGACACCGCCATCTGCCGTGCGCCCCAGCGCCTGGCACGCGGCCTCGTAGACCACCGTGCCCATGAGGAGGAACACCAGCGCCGCCGCCACCGCCTGCCATGGTGCTCCCCACGCGAAGACGCGCGGGTCGACCAGCATCTGGCTGGCGTTGAGCAGGTACAGCACGACAAACAGTGTCATGCCGCTCATCCAGACCCAGTAGCTCTCCCAATAGAACCAGTGCAAGTCCTGCGGCAGGTTGCCCGGCGCCACCATGTATTTCTGCGGGTTGTAGAAGCCGCCGCCGTGCACAGCCCACAACTCGCCGTCCACGCCCTTGGCCTTGAGGTCATCGGCGGTGGGCTTGACGAGGTGGTTGTCCAGCCAGACGAAGTAGAAGGACGCGCCTATCCAGGCGATGACGGTGATGACGTGCAGCCAACGCAGCAGCAGGTTGGCCCAGTCGAGCAGGTAGATGTCCAAGGTCGCGGTTCTCCACGGCTCCACCACGGCGGGTGCTGTGGAGCCTCCAGGGTCGCGTCCGCAGGCCCCCGCTCCTCCCGGCAGGCCCGACACCGCTGCGACGGCCCGCAGTGTATGCAGGTGCCGTGACCGGCTTCACGTTGGCGTGCCACCGCGGCGGCGCAAGGCCGGCCGGGCTCGCACAATCGCGCCATGAACGCACGCCTGCTCCGCACGCCCCCGTCCCTCGGGCTGCGCGCGTGCCTGCTGGCCGTTGTGGCGCTGGCCGCGGCGTCGGCGCAGGCCCAGGAAGCGTCGGTGGTGCGCATCGCCACCAATGTCGAGCGCAGCTACTTCCCGCCGGCCGAGGCCATGCTGCGCAAGGCCTATGCCACGCTGGGCCTGCAAGTCGAGTTCGCGCCCTGGCCGTTGCCGCGCACGCAGGTGGAACTGCGCAGCGGCCGCGTCGATGCCGTGGCCATGCGCGTGGAGGCCTACTTCGAGCAGACGCCCTTCGTGCGCAAGGTCGACGTGCCACTGTTGAACCTGCACGTATACGCCTACGGGCGGCCGCCCTGCCCCAACGCGTTGCCGGCGGAGGAACTGGCGAAGCACCGCATCAGCTACCAGCGAGGCATGATCGCTGCAGAGGTGCTGGTGCCCGAGGCCGCCCGCATGCCGGCCAACACGCCCAGCGACGCCTTTCTCAACCTGGAATCGGGCGTCGCTGACTACGCGCTGATGCTGACCACGCCCTGGATGGTCGAGGTGCCGGTGGACACGCGCCAGGGCACGCTGTGCCGGGTCCCCACGCCGCTGAGCCGCTCGACCCTCTTCCACGGCGTGCACGAGTCGCATGCCGCCTGGGTGGCACCGCTGGAGCAGGCGCTGCGCGGCATGCGCGACCGCGGCGAGATTCAGCAGGCCTGGGCCACCTACGAGCGCGAGATCGCCGCGCAGAACACCCGCCTGCAGGCCCAGCCGGGCCGCAGCCTCACACTGACGCCGGCAACGCCAGGATCTGCGCCAGCACGGCCACCGCAATGACGGCGGGCTGCTTGCCCGCCACGCCCGGCACGCCGATGGGGCAGACGACCCGGGCCTGCTCGGCCTCGCTGAAGCCACGGGCCGCCAACCGCTGACGGAAGCTCGCCCACTTGGTGCGGCTGCCGATCATGCCGATAAAGGCCAGGTCGCCGCGCTCGCGCTGGCGCTTCAGGCAGGCCGCCACGATGTCGAAGTCCTCGGCATGGTTGTGGCTCATGATCAGTACGGCGGAGCCGGGTGCAAGGTCGCCCACGGCGTCGGCCGGCGGGTCGCAGACCTCCTGGCGCCAGCCGCGCTCTGGGGGCTTCTCGGGAAACTGGTTGTCGCGGCTGTCGATCCAGTGCAGCGCCAGCGGTAGATCACGGGCGATGTGCCCAATCGCGTCACCCACATGGCCCGCGCCGAACAAGGCCAGTGGCCGAAGCGGCGGCCAGGGCAGTCGGTCGGCCAGGTCCTCCCCTGCCGCGACCCGCTCGAAGCGCAGCCACACGACGCCGCCGCAGCACTGGCCCAGGCTGGGGCCGAGCGGGTAGCGCACTTCCTCGGCCAGCTCTCCGCCCGCCAGCGCCGCACGGGCGCGAGCGGTGGCATCGAACTCCAGGTGGCCGCCGCCCACTGTGCCTTGAATGCCATCTGGCGCCACGGCCATCCAAGCCCCGACCTCGCGCGGCACGCTACCGGTCGTGCGGGAGACGGTGACGAGGATCAGCGGTTCAACTGCCACGGTAGGTCGAGTAGCTCCACGGCGATGCCAGCAGCGGCACGTGATAGTGGCTGTTTTCGTCCGCGATGCCGAAGTCCAGCGGCACCTCGTCCAGGAAGGCCGGCTCCGGCAGCGTCGTGCCCAGCGCCCTGAAATAGGCGGCCACCTCGAACACAAGCCGGTAGCGCCCGGCCGTGAAGGTGGCGCCGTCCAGCAGCGGCCCGTCGGCGCGGCCGTCGGCGTTCAGGTGCAGGCTGCGCAGCCATTTGGGGCCCTCGGCGTCGAAACGGTAGAGGCGCACGGCCATGCCGGCGGCCGGGCAGCCATTGGCAGTGTCCAGCACATGTGTTGTCAGTTTGCCCATCGGAACTCCGTTGCTGATTGCAGCTTGATGCAAAGTGTAGGGATGAGCACGCCCCATCAGCCGCGGTATCCCCGCGACCTCGTCGGCTACGGCGAGAACCCACCCCAAGCGCAATGGCCGGGCGGCGCCCGCATCGCGGTCCAGTTCGTGCTGAATTACGAAGAGGGCGGCGAAAACTCGGTGCTGCACGGCGACGCCGGCAGCGAGCAGTTCCTGTCGGAGATGGCCAACCCGCCCAGCTTCCCGGCGCGTCACCTGAGCATGGAGAGCATCTACGAGTACGGCTCGCGGGTGGGCGTGTGGCGGCTGCTGAAGGAGTTTGAGCGGCGCGCACTGCCGCTGACCGTCTTCGGCGTAGGCATGGCGCTGGAGCGACACCCCGACGTGACCCAGGCCTTCGTCGAGCTGAACCATGAGATCGCCTCGCACGGCTGGCGCTGGGTGCACTACCAGAACGTCGACGAGGCCACCGAGCGCGCCCACATGGCGCAGGCCATGGCCAGCCTGAAGCGCCTGACGCTGGGCCGTGACCCCCACGGGCTTGGCTGGTACACAGGCCGCGACAGCCCCGCCACGCGCCGCCTGGTGGCGGACTTCGGCGGCTTCGAGTACGACAGCGATCATTACGGCGACGACCTGCCCTTCTGGCTGCAAGTCAAGAAGACCAACGGCGAGTTGGCACCCCACCTCGTCGTGCCTTACACGCTGGACTGCAACGACATGCGCTTCGCGCTGCCGCAGGGATTCAGCCACGGCGAGCCGTTCTTCGAGTACCTGAAGGACAGCTTCGACCTGCTGTACGCCGAAGGCGCCGAGGCGCCCAGGATGATGAGCATCGGCATGCACTGCCGGCTGCTGGGCCGGCCTGGCCGCATGCGCGCGCTGCAGAAGTTCCTGGACCACATCGAGGCGCACGACCGCGTGTGGGTGTGCCGGCGGCTGGACATCGCACGGCACTGGAAAACCGTCCACCCCTTTGACGCCCGTACCGCCTTCGTTTGGGAATGATGAAACTCGACGACCTCAACAACACCAGCACCGCTGACTTCGTCAGGGGGCTGGATGGCACCTACGAACACTCGCCCTGGATTGCGGAACGCGCCGCGGCGGCTCGCCCGTTCAAGACCGTGGCCGCGCTGAAGGTGGCGCTGGCCCGCGTCGTGCGCGAGGCCAGCGTGGACGAACAGCTGGGCCTGATCCGCGCCCACCCCGAGCTGGCCGGCAAAGCGGCCGTGGCGGGTGAGCTGACGGCGGAGTCGACGAACGAGCAGCAGAAGGCCGGGCTGACCGCCTGCACGCCGCAGGAGTTCGCCAGGCTGCAGCAGCTCAACGCCGACTACAACGCGCGCTTCGGCTTTCCCTTCATCCTGGCCGTGCGCGGCCCGCGCGGCACGGGCTTCACGCGCGCCGAGATCATCGCGACCTTCGAGCGCCGGCTGCGCGCCCACCCGGACCTGGAGCGGGCCGAATGCCTGCGCCAGATCCACCGCATCGCCGAGATCCGGCTGAACGACAAGTTCGGCGTCGAACCCACGCTGGGCCAGCAGCTCTGGGACTGGGCCGCCGCGCTGGCCCGGCACAGCGAGACCGAGGACTTCCTGACCTGCACCTACGCCACGCCCACGCACACGGCCGTCGCCGGCCAGTTGATGGCCTGGATGCACGACTGCGGCTTCGACGAGGTCAGCCGCGACGCGGTGGGCAACGTCGTTGGTGTCTACAACGGCACCGGCAACAAGCGCCTGCTGACTGGCAGCCACTACGACACCGTGCGCCGCGCCGGCCGCTTCGACGGCCGGCTGGGCATCTTCGTGCCCATGCTGGTGGTGCGCGAACTGCAACGCGCCGGCAAGCGCCTGCCGTTCGGCCTGGAAGTCGTCGGGTTTTCCGAGGAAGAAGGCCAGCGTTACCCGGCCGACTTCCTCGGGTCGAGTGCGCTGATCGGCAACTTCCAGCCTGCGTGGCTGGACCAGACCGACGCGGCCGGCATCAAGCTGCGCGACGCGATGCAGGCCGCCGGCCTGCCTGGCACGATGGACGCCATCCAGGCCGTCCAGCGCGACCCGTCCCGCTACCTCGGCTTCGTCGAAGTCCATATCGAGCAAGGCCCGGTACTGGACAGCCTGGACCTGCCGCTGGGCATCGTCACCAGCATCAACGGCAGCCGCCGCTACACCGGCGAAATCGTGGGCCTGGCCAGCCATGCCGGCACCACGCCCATGGGCCAGCGACGCGACGCGGCAGCAGGTGTGGCCGAGCTGATCCTGTTCGTCGAGAAGCGCGCCGCCGCCGTGCCCGATGTCGTCGGCACGGTCGGCATGCTGGAAGTGCCTGCGGGCTCCATCAACGTCATCCCCGGCCGCTGCCGCTTCAGCCTGGACCTGCGCGCAACAACGGATGAGGCCCGCGACGCGCTGGACGCCGACGTGCGAGCCAGGCTCGACGAGATCTGCCAGCGGCGCGGCCTCAGCTACACACTGCAGCCGACGCTGGCCGCCAACGCAGCCCCGAGCAATGCGGCCTGGCAGACACGCTGGGAAGCCGCCATCACCGAGCTGGGCCTGCCGCTGCACCGCCTGCCCTCGGGCGCCGGGCACGATGCGATGAAGTTGCACGAGCTGCTGCCCCAGGCCATGTTGTTCGTGCGCGGTGGCAATGGCGGCATCAGCCACAACCCGCTGGAGTCGGTGACGGTGGATGACGCGGAGCTGGCCGTGCGAGCCTTCGCAGTATTGCTCGAGCGTTTGTCTCAACAGTCGTAGCTCGTACCGGACCTGATGCCGACTATCCCAACTTATCTTCACGTCAGGCCGAACGGCAAGCTACCTGTTTGGCGCTCTGATGTGCCATTCCGTTGCGTCGTTGTCATTCAGGCAGACGTTGTTTGGGATTGGCGGAAGATCGTCAGCGAATGGCTTGTCGATGGCGGTTGCTTGTACATGATGGCCTGGGGGCCCGAGTGCAGCCGATGGGACGATGCCGTAGACGATGCCAATCTGGAGAGATATGAATATGGCGATATTCCAGAAGAAAAATTTGTGATGACCACCTGGCATGCCGATGCGCCGCTGAGCGAAGTCTTCTGGTTTGCAAAGGAACTCGCCAATCACCCGACGGTGGCGTTGGACAGCACGGTGTTGCTGCACATCTCAGCCACTGCCGCTGAAACGGAAATGCTTGCCGCGTTCGAGAACGCCGAAGACTGAACAAGATGATCCATCTAGACCAACTCATTGAAGAGCGCACAGCGGAGCAGCTCCGCTTCCTGCAAACCCTCGTTCGCATCCCCACCGACACCCCGCCCGGCAACAACGCGCCGCATGCGGACCGCACGGCCGAGCTGCTGACTGAGCTGGGTTTCGAGGTCGAAAAGCATGTCGTGCCTGCGCCCGCCGTGAAAAAGGCGGGCATGCAGTCCGTCACCAACCTGATCGTGCGCCACCGCTTCAGCAGCTATGGCCCGACGATTGCGCTGAACGCCCACGGCGACGTGGTGCCCCCGGGCGAGGGCTGGACGCATGACCCCTACGGCGCCGAGATCGTGGACGGCAAGCTGTACGGCCGCGCGGCGGCCGTCAGCAAAAGCGACTTCGCGACCTACACCTTCGCGCTGCTGGCGCTGAAGAACTCGGGCCTGAAGCTCAAGGGTGCCGTCGAGCTGCACTTCACCTACGACGAGGAGTTCGGCGGCGAGCTGGGCCCGGGCTGGCTGCTAAAGCAAGGCCTGACCAAGCCCGACCTGCTGATCGCCGCCGGCTTCAGCTACCAGGTCGTCACGGCCCACAACGGCTGCTTGCAGATGGAGGTGACGCTGCACGGGCTGGCCTCACACGCGGCCTACCCCAGCACGGGCATAGACGCTTTGCAGGCCGCCAACCAGCTGTTGACGGCGCTGTACGGCCACAACGACGTGCTGAAGACGCGGCTGTCCGACGTGCCCGGCATCACGCACCCCTACCTGAATGTGGGCCGCATCGAAGGCGGCAGCAACACCAACGTCGTGCCCGGCAAGGTGGTGCTGAAGCTGGACCACCGCATGATCCCCGAGGAAGACCCGGTCGCCGTGGAAGCCGAGGTGCGCGCGCTCATCGAGGCCGCTGTGGCGCAGAGCCCCGGCGTGAAGCTGGAGATCAAGCGCCTGCTGCTTGCTCACTCGATGAAACCGCTGCCCGGCGCGGCGCCGCTGATCGCCGCACTGCAGAAGCACGGCCAGGCGGTGTTCGGCGAGGACATCCCCACTTCGGGCACGCCGCTGTACACCGATGTGCGGCTGTACACGGCCCATGGCATCCCGGCCGCCATCTACGGCGCCGGGCCGCGCACGGTGCTGGAGAGCAATGCCAAGCGCGCCGACGAACACCTGGTGCTGGACGACCTTAGACGCGCGACCCAGGTGGTGGCCCGTGCCGTGGCCGAGCTACTGGCCGCCTGAGGCCAGCCTCAGCATCTCGCGGCGTTCGGCCAGCTCCGCTGGCGGCCAGGGGCTCCATTCAGGGTATTTGGCGTAGACGCCGTACAGCGCCTGAAGATTGCCCAGAACCAGCGGGTCGCGCGGCGACAGCGCCAGCGCCGCCAGCAGGCGTTGCGACAACTGGCCCATGGCAGCGGCGTCAGGCCTGGTGCCGGACAGCGACGCCACGGCCGCCAGGTTGGTGCCGGCCGCGCTGGCGGGCAGGCGTTGCAAGGCCTTGCCGAACAGCTCGGCCGCGTCGGCACGGCGGCCCTGGGTCCAGGCGAGCTGGCCGCGCAGCGCCGCGCCCAGGCCCCAGGCGCTGGGCGCCAGGTCGCCCGGCACGGCCTGTTCGTAACGGGTCAGGCCGGCCTCGACGGCGCTGGCCACGCGCTCGCGCTCGGACGGCTGCAAGCCGCCCACTTGCAGGCGCAGCCAGCCGGCGATGGCGTCGGCAAAGTCCAGCTCGGGCAGCCAGCGCGCCAGCTGCCAGTCGGCGGGATCACCGGCCGGGCGGGCGCGCAGCCAGCCCGCGGGCAGGCCGGGCCGCATAGGCGCGACGCGCATCCAGTCGCCTCGCGCTTCGACGATGGCGTAGGGGAAGCTCTCATACGCGGAGCGGCCGATCTCCACGCCCGGCGACGCCTCGCTGGGCTGCTGGCGCACCTGCAGCGCGGCACGCGAGGCGGCATCAATACGGGCCAACTCATCGAGCCGGATGCGCCGTGGTGCGAACGACAGCGCCTGCACCGGCAGCGCGGCCTCGAACCTGGCCCCGCCCCAGTCCAGGCTGATGGTTTCCGGGGCGAGACCTTGCGCTCCCTGGCGCGCGAAGCGCAGATAGGTCTGCAGGAACAGCTCGCCGTCCTGCTCGAACAGCCGGCCCCAGATCGCCAGCACCGCCTGGCCGCGCGCCAGCGTGCCGGTGGGCGTGCCGGTGCGGCTGACGGTGGCCAGCACGTTGTCGACGTCGCAGCTGCGGCCCGGCTCGGCCACCAGGTCCACGGCACCCACGGAGCTGTACTTCAGCATCGCCATCAGCAACTGCAGATGGGCCAGCGACGAGATCTGCCGGCTGGCCGACTGCACGGCGTCACGGCTGGTGGCGCCGTCGGCGCGCCAGGGCAACACCAGCGCGTTCACGGCCGCGCCGCGGAACACGACCGGTGCCGAGCAGGCGCGGATGTCCATGGCCCGTGCCGGTAACGCACAGGCTGCGACGAGCGATAGGAGGGTGAAGAGGCGGCGCATCACTGGCCTCCCGCGCAGGGCTGGGCCGGGCTCTGCAGCCGCAACAGCCCGGCCTTGGGGTAGGCCGCGTCGGCCAGCGCCTCGCGCAACGCGCGGCCGGCGCTGTCCTGGACGAAGGCATGCAGCGCCGTCAGTTCGGTCTTGCTGCGGCCCGTGATGGGGCGCTTGAGCATCGCGCCCAGCAGGCTGGCGGCCCGACACAGGTTGGCGTGAGCCGGCTCGTAGGCGCGCTCGCGCAGCAGCTTCAGACCCAGCGCGCTGGCAATGAAGGCGTCCAGGTCCAGCGGCTTGGAGATGAGCTGCACGGCGTCCGTCGCCGGCGCCGCGCCGGCCTCGGGGTAGCGCAGGCGTTGCAGACCTGACGGCACCGTCTCGCGCTGGTCGGCCGCAAAGCGCAGCGGCACCAGCAGGTAGTTAATCTGCGCGGACAGCACCGGCGGCGTGCCGTCGCGGTCCACCACGCCCCAGACCTCCAGCAGCACGCGCTGGTCGTTGAGCTGCTCCACGACCTCGGCGCTGAACTCGCTGCCGTCCAGCGCCGGCGCCCGCTTGGGGCAGGCCCGGAAGGCCACCGGCGTCGCGCCGGGGTTGATCCAGTGCTCGTCGCGCTCCTGGTCCAGCTCGAACTGCAGCTTGTTCAGGAAGCGCTCGACCGCCGCCCGGTCGGGCAGCGCGCCACCGCTGGACTCGCTCAGCAGCACAGTGAAGCGGCCCGGTGCAGGCGCGCAGTTGACAACGGCGGCCTGGGCGCCGGCGGCGCTCATCAGCAGGGCGATCAAGATTCCTCGCATGCTCACTCCAGGTTGGCGATGGCTTCGTCCACCGCCTGCTTGAGCCGCGGAAACGCCTCCGCCGGCGCGGCGATCTCGCCACCGATGCGCTCGCGCAGCGCGTCGGGCTTAGCGGCCACCGCTGCATTGACGAGGTCGCGGTAGCGGCGCAGCTGAGGCAAGGCCTTGGTGCAGCCGTTGTCGCCGATCAGCGTCACTAGCGTGCGGTGGGCGCCGATGTCGTAATGCTGGTTGCGCTTGAGCAGCAGGGGCGGCAACACGCGGCACAGGGTCTCGGGTTCGCGCACGGCCATGGCCTCCAGGCCGCGTGTGGCCGCCACGGCGTGAAGGTCGGGCCGGCGCAGCTCCATAAGCAAGGCCGGCAGCGCGGGTTCGCCGAAGGAGGCCAGTACGACGGCGTCGTTGTTGAGTTTGCCGAGGTCTTCCTCTTCGGTGAGCTTCTGCAGCAGGCCCAGCATCTCCTTGGTGTAAGAGAGGTCCAGCTGGCGCTGCTTGATGGCCAGATCCACCGAGTCCTTGATCCAGAAGCCCAGCACCAGCACGACGATGCTGGCGATCAGTTTGGGAGCTTCAGCGCCCATCCAGCCAAGCACACGGGCCGGCCAGGGCTTGACAGGTGGCGCGGGAGTGGCATCCATGCCGCAGTGTCGACCTGGGGCACCACCCGGCACAACCCCAGGATCATGGACGCGCCTGCGCGGCTCCGCCCTGCGCCGCGAACGCGCTCAACCCTCGGCCGGCCCGGCCGCCTTCAGCGCGGCATCCACGTTGCGGGCCATGCGGTTCAGGCTGTCGTCGCCCCAACCACTCTGCGTGGCGGCCACCGTGCCATCAGTGCGGATCAGCATCGTGTAAGGCACGCTGGGGGGCTTGCCGAAGGCCTTGGCGCTCACCTCCTTCGGGTCGTGGGCGAGCAGCATCTTGTACTCCGACAGCACACGCGTGAGCTTGCGAAACACCTGCCGGTCCTCGTTGTTGACGGCCACGACGCGGATGCGGTCGCCGGCGGCCTGCTGCAGCCGCTCCATCTCCGGCAGCTCCCGGCGACAGTGCGGGCACCAGGAGGCCCAAAAGAACACGATGACCGGCTTGCCCGTGAAGTCAGCCAGGCTGACGAGCTTGCCATCCAGCGTCTGGCCCAGCGGGGCATCCAGCGCCACGCGGTCCAACGGCACGTGCTCCGGCTTCTCATCGGCATGGGCGGGCACGGAGCCCACCAGCGCAGCCGCGCCGGCCCAGGCCAGCAGGTCGCGTCGTTGCAGTTCGTCGTTCATCGAGCCTCCCTTGGACAGACCCCATCGGCCGCCCGCTCGATGGCGATCTTAGGCAGCCGGCACCGCTCCTAGAATCCAGGCATGCCCGCCCTCCACCCCGCCCGCGTGCGCCGCCAGTTCCGCTGGTGGCTGGTGGTGCTGGTGTGGGGACTGCTCGCACCGGGCGTCAGCGCAGCGCTGGCGCATGCACGCGGTGATTTCAGCGCCTGGCAGGACATCTGCCGCGCGCCCACTGCCAGTGGCAAGACCGCCGCCGAGCCGCGCCCGGTTGAAAAGGCCCTGGACCTGCTGGCCCATGGCCATTGCGCGGCCTGCCATCTGAACTGGACGGACCTGGTCACGCCACCGGCACCGGCCGCCGTCCCGCTGCGCAACGACCTCGCCTTCGCGGCCCCCGAGCGCTTCTGGAGCGCACCGCAGACGGCCCACGCCTGGCGGCCTGCCGCCGCGCGCGCGCCACCCTCGCTGAGCTGAGTCCACCGCCCTGCTCGCCGGTCACCGGCGGGTGACGCTGCGCGCACTGCGCGGCTCGACTCCGTTCTCAGCCTTTATGCCCAAGACTCTCTTTGCGCTGGCCGCCAGCCTGCTCGCCGCCAGTTTCTCCGCCCTCGCCTGCGAGGACTGCGACCCCGACACCCACGCGACCACCACTGCCAACGACGAAACCGCCGCGCCCCGGCAGGCGCTGGGCCTGGTCACCGTGCGCGGCGCCGCCGCCACCTCGCTGCCCACCGTCATCCCAACCACGCTGGAAGGCCTGGCCACCGCCGACATCGCCCGCAGCATCAACGCCACCGATGCGGAGGACGCGCTCAAGTACCTGCCCAGCCTGCTGGTGCGCAAGCGCTACCCGGGCGACTACAACCACGCCGTGCTGTCCACTCGCGCCTCGGGCACGGGCAACAGCGCGCGTGCGCTGGTCTTCGTGGACGGCATCCCGCTGGCCAACCTGCTGGGCAACGGCGCGGCCTTCACACCGCGCTGGGGCGTGGTGTCGCCCGAGGAGATCGCCCGCGTGGACGTGCTGTACGGCCCGTTCTCCGCCGCCTACTCGGGCAATGCCATGGGTGCCGTGGTGGACTACCAGACCCGCCGCCCCCAGCAGTTCGAGGCCCACGCCGAAGCGGGCCTGTACGACCAGTCCTGGGCCTACGGGCCCGACCAGCGCCACTTCCAGGGCCGGCAGGCCAGCGCGTCGCTGGGCGACCACGCGGCCGACTGGAGCTGGTGGCTCAGCCTGAGCCGCCATGACAACGAGGGCCAGCCCCTGACCTTCCCCACCCGCACCGTCGCCAGCACGGCACCCGCCGCCAACGCGGTGGCCGTGACCGGCGCCGTCGCTGGCCTGGACCGCTTTGGCACGCCCTGGTGGCTGCTGGGTGCGGCCACGCAGATGCACACCGTGCAGGACCAGGCCAAAGCCCGCCTGACCTGGCAGGCCACGCCCGAGCTGCGCGCCCAGGCCCTGGTGGGTCTATGGCGCAATGCGGCCGACGCCGGCAGCCAGAGCTGGCTGCGCGACGCCGCCGGCAACGCCGTCTACAGCGGCCCCGTCAGCATCGCCGGCCAGGGCTACACGCTGGCCGCCAACGAGTTCGGCCTCAGCCATGACGAGGCCTTGCACCGCCTGCTAGGAGCCACGCTCAAGCACAGCGCGGGCGACGGCCCGGGCGCGGTGAACTGGGAAATCGCGGCCAGCCGCTACGACTACGCCCAGGACCGCAGTGCGCAGCCGCTGGCGCGCGGCGGCGCGAGTGGCGCGAATGGCGCGACCGGGCGCATCACCCGACTGGACGGCAGCGGCTGGGCCACGCTGTCCGCCAAGGCCAGCCTCAAGCCCGCTGATAGCCACACGCTGGACTTCGGTGCCCAGCAGGAGCACCACATCTGGCGCCAGCGTGTCGCCACCGCCAGCGACTGGCTGCGGGGCGGCACGCTCACGCCCTTCACCGCCTTCGACGGCGAGACGCGGCTGCGCAGCCTGTTCGCGCAGGACGCTATCGCGCTGGCAGACACGCTGACCGCCGTGCTGGGCCTGCGCCGCGAGCAATGGCAGGCCTTCAACGGCAGCAAGGCGGCCGCCAGCGGCCAGACCGCCTACTACGCGCGGCGCAGCGAGGGCAGTTGGTCGCCCAAGCTGGCGCTGGGCTGGGCCGTGGCCGAGCAACTGGACCTGCGCGCCTCGCTGGGCCGCGCCGTGCGCTACCCCACGGTGGGCGAACTCTTCCAGGGCGGCCTCTCCGGCACGGGCGCCTACGTCGAGGGCGACCCGACGACCAACCCCGACCTGCGCGCCGAGCGCGGCGTCACGCGCGAGCTCAGCGCGCTGTGGAGCAGTACCCAGGCCACCCAGGCCCGCGCCACCATCTTCAACGAGAACACGCACGACGCGCTTTACGCGCAGACCGCCGTCATCGCAGGCAAACCGGTCAGCAGCGTGCAGAACATCAGGCGCATCGCAACGCTGGGGCTGGAGCTGGCCGGCTCGGGCGAGGCGACCCGGGCGCTGCGCTGGCAGGCCAGCCTCACCTACGCCGACTCGCGCATCAAGGCCAACGACGGATTCGTCGCCACGCCTGGCGACACGCAGGGCAGGCAGCAGCCGCGCGTGCCCCGGTGGCGCGCAAGTGCACTACTGAGCCAGGCCATCACGCCGGCGGTGGACCTGTCCCTCGGCGCCCGCTACGGCAGCACGCAGTACGGCAACTTGAACAACGCCGACGGTAACGGCCGCGCCTACCAGGGCTTCAGCCGCTACCTGACCGCCGACCTGAAGCTGCGCTGGCAGGTGGACAAACAATGGAGCACGAGCGTCGGCGTGGACAACCTCAACAACGCCCGGTACTGGAACTTCCACCCCTACCCCGGCCGCACCTGGCTGGCCAACTTGCGCTACGACCTATGAAACTCATCGCACCCCTCCTGCTGGCCGCCGCGGCCGGCGCCCAGGCCCACATCACGCTGGAGCAACCCGAAGCCGAAGCCGGCAAGCCCTACAAGGCGGTGCTGCGCGTGGGCCACGGCTGCGCCGGCGGCGCGGCGACGAAGGAAATCGTCGTCACCCTGCCCGCCGGCCTGCGCGACGCCAAGCCCAGCCCCAAGCCCGGCTGGGCGCTCAGCGTCAGGCGCGCACCGCTGGCCAAGCCCTATGAAAGCCACGGCAAGCCCGTCACCGACGAGGCCGCCGAGATCCGCTGGACCGCACGCAGCGAGGCCGACCAGTTGCCCGACGCCTGGTACGACGAGTTCGTGCTGCGCGCCACGCTGCCGGCAGAGCCGGGCCCGCTGTGGTTCAAAGTGCGCCAGGTCTGCACCGAGGGCGAATGGAACTGGGCCGACATTCCGACCGCTGGCGCCGGCACAGGCGGGCTGAAGGCGCCGGCGGTGCGCCTGCTCGTCAACCCCGCCGCCGAAGCGGCCGGGCACGTGCACTGAGCGTCAGGCGGCAGCCACTCTGGCGGCGCGCCGGCGCAGCCAGGCAGCCAGGCCCAGCAGGCCGGCCGCCATCAGCGCGGCCTCGCTGGGTTCTGGCACCTGGGTGAGGATGAGTTGGGACGCGTGCCCGTAGTTCGCCTCCAGCGAACTGAGGACGACAACGCCACTGCCGGACTGCACGACAAAGGCGAGATAGGGGCTGCCGGTGGCCTTCACGACGTCAGTGACGTCGAAATAGATTTCCTCGCCTTCGGCCGCCGCCGAGCCTTGCAGGCTGCCCACATACGAGTAGTAGCGGGAGGGCACGCCGTCCAGCGCGTCATCGGGGCTCAGCGAGCCCACGTTTGTGCCGTAGGCATGGACGCCGACATCAAAGTAGTTGCCGGCGCCGTAGTAGAAGTTCAGCGCCAGCCAGGCGCGGTCGACGCCACTGCCGACGGCCGGGCGTTCGAACTTCACCAGGCCTCGCCGTATGCCACCCGCAACCACAGGCTGTCCCTCAAGGAAGAGGTTGCATCCCGCGGCGCAGGATTGAAATGCGGGTGACCCGTCGCTGACAGGCTTGAGGCGCATCGCATTGAGCGGTGGCGGCATGACTGGCGCCGGCGCGGGTGCGGGTGCGGGTGCGGGTGCTGGCGCTGGTGAAGGCGCAGGAGTCGGTGCTGGAGTCGGGGCAGGTGCCGGGCTGGGTGCCGGTACTGGTGCCGGCGTGGGTGCCGGCCACGGGCTGGGTGCAGGTGCTGGAGTCGGGGCAGGAGTCGGGTTGGGTGCGGGTACCGGTGCCGGCGTGGGTGCCGGCCACGGGCTGGGTGCCGGCGCCGGTGTCGGAGCAGGCGCCGGCGATGGCACGGGGACCTGTCCAGGCGTTAGCGGTGGTGCAGGCGGCTGCATGCTTCCCGTGGATGGGCCGTTGCCGTTGGACGGGCCCGTCGGCGTGGGTGCGGGCGCGGGCGCGGGTGAAGGTGTGGGGCCGGGAGTCGGGTCGGGACTGGGCGCCGGTGCTGGCGTGGGCGCCGGACTCGGCACGGGCCAGGGAGCGGGCGCCGGTGTAGGCGCAGGTGATGGGCTGGGCGCTACGCCCGTGCCAGCCATCAGCGGCGGCGGCGGTGGCAACGCGCCGCCGGTCGTGGAGCCATTCCCGGCCGAAGGTTGGCTGGTCGACAACGCCGCCGTGCGTTGAATGACGGCAACGCGCGAGGAGCTCGACACGGTCTGAGCCCATGCGGCGTTTCCGGTTGCGCACAGCAGTGCCACGGCCGTGGCGGTACTTGTATTTTTCATCTCTCCCTCTGAGGCCTTCTGCGCGCGCAGTCTCTCCAGGGATGACAACGCGGCGATGACGGCCCCTGAGCCAAACGGCCCGGCGGAATTCCCTCGGCTGGTCGCCCCGGCGGGGCGCAATCCGCCGAATTAGCGGCCTGCGGCCCGCGCTGATCGCGGCATTGTTCTCAGCCCGGCGCGCCGATGATTCAGCCCGTCACCAGTGCACGGCCCCCGGCAACGTTTGCGGCCCCTGGCGAGGCGGTACGCGAGCCGCCCGCGACGAAGAGCACAAAGATTTCGGCCCGCCCGCAGCACTTCACCGTGCCGCCCGCGACCGGCCGCCTGCGCTGTGATGCACGCCGCAGCCCTACGGGTACCCACCAGGTGCCCGTCCCGGGCGGCGTGAAGCGCTCTTGCGCCCCGACCGGTTCACGCCGGCCGGGGCTTTTCCTTTGTGGCTTTTCCTTTTCGGCTTCAGCGCATCGCGACGATGCCGCCTTCGCGGGCGTACTTGAGCAGGAACAGGCCGGCCTCGCTGCGCTCGCCGCTCTTCACCTGCACGTCCACGAGGCAGGCCTGGCCGACGTCGGTCGCCCGCACCACGCGCGTCTGGCGCGGCTGCGACGAGCGGCCCAGGCGCTCGATCAGTTGGCCATAGACCGCCTGGCGGCCGGTCTCGCCGGCGGCGCCCAGGCTGCCCTCGGCCGAAAACTGCGCGGTCAGGCCCCAGGCGTCGCTGGCGTTCCAGTGCGCGTCAAAGTCGTCCATCCGGCGCTGCAGCGCAGCCTTGTCCTCGCAGGGCGAGGCGGCGGCGAAGGCCTCCGAGGGCAAAGCCAGCACGCCGGCGGCCACCAGGCCCATGGCGGCCACGAGGGCGGAAAACAGGCCCAGCGGGGCGGCAGAAATGAAGCGTTTCATGGCGGATCTCCTTGGATTCAGGCGAGGGGGTCAGGGTTGGGCGGGGAGCAGCGGCTCCGGCACCTTGTTTCGGATGGGCGGCAGCGACTTGAGGTAGGCGAACACGGCCTTGAGGTCGTCGTCGGTCATCTGGTTGTAGACCGGGATGGGCATGGGCGGCAGCACCGGCCGGCCACGGCCAAGGTGGCGGCCGGTGCGGATGGTCTGCACGAAGTCTTCTTCGCTCCAGCGGCCCAGGCCCGTCTCCATGTCGGGGGTCAGGTTGGCCGTGAAGCTGACGCCCCAGGGGCCGGAGAAGGCCGTCGCGGTGACAGCGGTGACGGCCATCCACGGGCCGGCCGGCACAGCCACAGGCGCCGTGATGACCAGCTCCTGCGGGTGGCCGGACAGGCGCCTCGCCACGTCGGGTTCAGGGCCGTGGGCGCCCATCTTCAACGGCGTGTGGCAGTCCATGCAGCCGCTGGTGTTGACGAGGTAGTGGCCGCGCTCGATGCGGTCGGCCGCCTGGGCCGTGCCGGCCAGCAGGATGAGCAGGGGGATCAGGGCTTTCATGGAAGGATCTCCGGGTTGAAGTGGCGGTTCAGCAGGGCCAGGCCCTGGGGGTCGATCTCGCGGGTGCCCAGGGGTGGCATCTGCTGGTAGGGGTTGCGGGTGCCGGCGCGCCGCAGCACGGCGGCGCCGTCCACCGGGGCCGGCCGGCCGCCGACATCCAGCGCCAGGCGTAGCGGTACGGGCACGCCGCCGTCGAAATGACAGTGCCCGCAGTTGCCATGCAGGTAGCCACGCGCGGCGTGCTCGGCGGCGTTGATGGCGACGAAGTCAGGCGCCTGCGTGACCCACCTGGCAGGGGCGCCGCGCAGCAGGCCTTCGCGCAGCAGCGCCGGCACGGCCGGGCCCAGCTGCAGCGCCGCAAAGCCCAGCACCGGACTGCGTGCGCCCGCGTGGCAGGCGATGCAATCGCCCACCGACGGGATGTCGTAGCGCTTGCCGTCGGGCAGCGTCAGCACCTGGCCGCGGGCCGGGGCGCGCATGGCGTCAGCGCCGTCCCAGACGTAGCTGGCGAATTCCCAACGGCCGTCCGCGCCCAACACGAGGTGGCGGGTCTCGACGCGCCGACTGTCCACGCTGAACTCCTTCCACAGCCGCGTACCGACGGGGAAGCGCCAGGCATTGGGCTGGCTGGCATCGACCTGGGTACCGGGCGGCAGCGCGATCCAGCGCCGCTTGGCCGCGCCGTCGGACCACAGCGCGAAGCGCGGCTCGAATGCGCGAACGCCGGCACCGTCCAGACCGGTCTGGCTCAGGCGTTCGGGCAGCTCGGCACGCGCCGCGATGGCGACGGTGCCGAGCCCGAGGGCCACGACGAGACAGAAGGCGAGGTGTTGCATGGCCGGCACTTTGCCGAGCGAGCCCGGCCCCGGCATCGCCACGATGGGCCAGCACCAAGGCTGCCGTGGAGCCATGACGAAGGGCATGCCCATGGCCCACCGGCGATGGCCCGTCGGAGCGATGGCAGCGGGCCTTGCGGCCGGAACACTGCTGGGCATCCGGCCTCCCCTTCATGCCGGCATCAAGGACCCACCATGACCAACTCCACCCCGCGCCTGGACCTCTACGCCCACATCCACAAGGCCCTGCGCCTGTTCATGACCGACACGCTGCAGCACCTCAGCCGCATCGACATCGACGACCCAATGGACATCGCAGCCAGCCTCGCCCAGCTGGATGCGCTGCTGGACGCCACCCAGCACCACATCGACAAGGAGAACGAGTTCGTCCATCCGGCTATCGAAGCGCGCCGCGCCGGCGCCAGTGTGGCCATCGAGGCCGAGCACGAGGAGCACCTGGACAGCATCGGCGCGCTGCGTGCCGAAGCGGCGGCGCTGCGCGCTCTGCCGTCCGCCGGCTCGGCCCAGCGGCTTTACCGGCGCTTTGCGGCCTTCGTGGCCCACAACTTCGAGCACATGGCCGTGGAGGAAAGCCGCCACAACCAGGCGTTGTGGGCGGCCTATTCGGACGCGGAGCTGAGCGAGATCCACGGCCGCATCATGGCCAGCATCGGCCCGCGCGAGATGAGCGACACGCTGCGGTGGATGATCCCGGCCCTCACCCCCGCCGAGCGCGCCCTGCTCGTCGGCAGCCTGCCGCCGGCAGCGCAGGCACCGGTGCTGGCCTCGGCACGCACGCTGCTGCAGGACACGGCCTGGGCCAAGCTGTGCCGGGCGCTGGGTCAGGCCAGCGTGCCCGGCCTGGTGGAGGCCTGACGGTCGCGCCACCACGCGGCGGCCTCGCCGCGTGAGTTCAGGCCCAGCTTGTCGAGGATGTTGGCCACATGCCGCTTGACGGTGTGGGGGCTCAGGTCCAGCGCGCGAGCGATGTGCTTGTTGCTGGCGCCCGCGGCGATCTGGGCGATGACCTCGGCCTCGCGCTGCGACAGGCGATCGTCCAGCGGCGCCGCCGCGGCTGCCGCGGCAGCCTGGGTGGCAGGCCGCAGGCCTTCGGCCCAGCCGCGCAAACGGGCCAGGTCGCCGGCGTCCAGCAGGTCGCCCCAGTCCTGCGCCGCCACCTGCAGCAGCCGCGGCACCGCCCACAGTAGCCCGCCCGGCTCGCGCCGGGCCAGCGCCGGAGCCAGCACCTCGGCCGCGCCAGCGCGGTCACCCTGCTCCAGCAGCGCCGCGGCCAGGCGCACCCGAGCCTCGGCCAACTGGCCCAGCAGGTCGCCGCTCTCGCCATCGGCCAGCAGGCCGCGCCAGCCGGCGATGGCCTCGTCGCGCCGACCCTGCAGCGCGGCCAGTTGCGCCTGCAATCCAAGCAGCGGCTGCGGCCGGTGCGGCATAACCAGGTCGGGCAGGTCGGCGCCCACGCGCACCAGCCGCTCCAGGCCCTCGGCCAGCGCGTCGCGGTCGCCCACGGCCGCGGCCATGCGGGCCATGAAGAAGCTGGCATGCCACTGTCCCCAGGCGCCGTAGCCCGGCACATGCTCGGCCAGGCGCAGCCGCATCATCGCCAGCGCTTCCTCGTGCCGGCCGGCGATCAGATCCAGCATGGCGTGCAAGGCCTGGCCGTGGTTGCGCGCGATTACGAGGCGCCCGAACCACGCGGCATCGGCCTCAGCACGGGCCAGCAGCTGCTGCGACTCGGCCAGCCGCCCCTGCCAGAACAGGTTCCAGGCCTGCGCCATGTGGGCGTTGACGCCGAAGGGCAGCGGCCGCTCGCCCAGCACCTGCACGGCGCCGCGGTACCAGCGGTCCACCACGGGCGCCATAGCCAGGCAACTGATCTGGCGCGGCGGCGGCGAGCCGGTGTACCAAGCCTCCAGCGACGCGCTCTGCAGCAGCTCGGTGACGAGGGCGTCGAACAGCGGCGCGACGGCGTCGAAGCGGCAGCTCTCCAGCGCATGCCAGGCCCGGCCCAGCAGCGTCATGCGGCGCAGCTCGCCGCTGAGCGCAAACGGGTCCAGGTCGCGCAGCAAGGCCTCGGCCTCGTTGAGCCGGCCCTGAGCGATCAGCAGGATGCTGCGATGGGCGCGCGCGGCGCGCAGGCCGGCCTCGTCGCCCCGAGCCAGGAACAGCGCCTCGGCGCGGCCCAGGTGCCATTCGGCCTGCTGGGCCTCCCACAGCACCCACAGCGCCAGCGCCTTGACGCGGTGCAGCTCGGGGCTGGACTCGGCGAAGCCGGGGTCGAAGCGGCGCGTCAGGTCCAGCAGGCCTTGCGCGCCGAGCTGGTTCATCAGCAGCGCGCCGTCGGCCAGCAGCAGTTGGGCCGCACGCTCAGGCCGGCCGGCAGCCAGCAGCAGGCCCTGGCGGCGCAGCGCATCGGTCTCCAGCACGGCGGCACGTTCCAGCAGCTGGCGGTGCAGGTCAGGCTGCTCCTGGCGCAGGCGCTGCTGCAGCATGTCGCGGAACAGCTGGTGCAGGCGCAGCGTGTGCGGCGCCAGGTCGACGACGGTGACGAACAGTGCCAGCCGCTCCATCTCGGCCAGCCAGCCGGCGGCATGGGCGTCCTCGCCCAGCGCCTGGCAGCGCGCGGCGTCCAGCTCGTGCAGCACGCTGGTACGCAGCAGGAAGCCGCGCAGCCCGGCCTCCAGCCGGTCCAGCACCTCGGCGGCGAGGTAGTCGAAGGTCGCGCGGTCGATGGCGGCGGGCAAGCGCTGGCCACCCTGGTTCAGCACCAGGCGCAGGCCTGCCGGCCAACCCTGGCTGCGCTCGTAGAGCTCGGTCGCGGCGGCCTCGTCCAGGCCCGCAGCCTGGGCCAGTTGCCCGACCTCGCCACGCGCCAACGCCAGCTCGGCCGGGCCCAGGTCGGCCAGCTCACCGGCGGCGCGCAGCCGCGCCAGGCGCAGCGGCGGCTCGTGGCGGGCCGCCAGCACCAGCCGCCAGCGCCAGCCCATGCGCGCCAGCCAGCGGTCCAGGAACTGCAGCGAGGCCGCGTCGACCAGGTGGTGGGCGTCGTCCAGCACGATGAGCCCGCGCTCCACCTCGCAGGCCTCCAACGCGTTCAGCATCGCGTCGGCCACGGTGACGACCTCGGCGCCGCCGCGCAGCGCAGCGTCGCGCAGCCCCTCGGGCGCCGTGCGCCAGGGCGGGTCGAAGGCCTCCAGCGCGATGAACAGGCAGTCCAGCAGCCGGCCCAGGTCGTCGCCCTCGTCCAGCGCAACCCATGCCACGGCCACCTCGTCGGGCTGCCCGGCCAGCACCTGGGTCAGCAGCGCCGTCTTGCCGAAACCGGCGGGGGCGCTGATGAGCAGCACGCGCTGATGGTCCAGAGCGCGCTGCACCGCGGCGAGCAGCGCCGGGCGCGGCAAAAGCAGGCCCTCGCGGGGCCGTGGTGTGCGGGTCTTGGTGTGGGCCAGAGCCATGGCCCGAAATGATAGGGGCCGGATCAGGCGCCGGCATGGTCCGGCTCATGGTCCGGCTGTCTCAGCCGCGTCAAACAGCGTCGCGATAGTCGCCCCACAGGCCGGGCATGCCGCACGGCGATGGCAACGAGGTTTTCCATGGGTCGTCCCACCAAAGTCCAGCCCGCGCGCATCGGCAGCAGCCGCCGCGAGTTCTTCAAGCGCTCCGGCGCCGGCACCGTGGCGCTGGTGGCCGCACCAGCCCTGCTGCCGCTCACGGCCCAGGCCGCGGGCAGCACGGTCTTCCTGCATGGCGTGGCCAGCGGCGACCCGCTGGCCGACCGCGTCATCCTGTGGACACGCGTAACGCCCATCACGCCCCGGCCGGCCGTGGTGGTGACCTATGTCATCGCAACCGACCCGGCCCTGACGCAGGTCGTGCAACGTGGCAACACCAAGACCAACCCGGGCCGCGACTACACGGTCAAGGTGGACGCCGCCGGCCTCAAGCCCGCGACGACCTACTACTACCAGTTCAGCGCCGAAGGCACGGCCAGCCCAGTGGGCCGCACGAAGACGCTGCCCACCACCGGCGCCAGCAGCCTGCGCATGGCCGTGGTCAGCTGCTCCAACCACGCCTACGGCTACTTCAACGCCTATGCCCGCATCGCCGCGCGCGCCGACCTGGACCTGGTCATGCACCTGGGCGACTACATCTACGAATACGGCACCGCCCAGTACGGCAATGTGCGCGCCACCGAACCGGCACACGAGATCGTCACGCTGGCCGACTATCGCCAGCGCCATGCCCAGTACAAGCGCGACGCCGACTCGCAGGCCATGCACCGCCAGCACCCGCTGATCGCCATCTGGGACGACCACGAGACGGCCAACAACAGCTGGAACGGCGGTGCCGAGAACCACCAGCCCGCCACCGAGGGCGACTGGAGCGCCCGCGTGGCCGCCGCCCTGCAGGCCTACTACGAGTGGATGCCGGTGCGCCCGGTGGACGTGAACAAGCCGCGCGACAACCACCGCGGCTTCGCCTACGGCGACCTGGCCGACCTGCTGATGCTCGAGGAGCGTATCAATGCCCGCTCCGAGCAGCTGACCACCGCGGTGCACGCCACGCCCTTCGGCGCCGGCTTCTCCACCACCGACCCGGGCTACGGCGACGCCAACCGCACGCTGCTGGGCGACGCCCAGGAGAGCTGGCTGGTCAACCGCCTGCGCACCACGCCGGCGCAGTGGAAGCTGCTGGGCCAGGGCGTCATGTTTGCCCAGCTCAAGGCCCCGGGCAGCAACCAGGCCACGGACCCGGGCCTGTACTTCATCAACAGCGACCAGTGGGACGGCTACGAGCCGGCCCGCAACCGCCTGTACGCCGCCATCAAGGGCGACGCCGCCAACGCGCAGGTCAACAACCTCGTCGTGCTGACCGGCGACATCCACAGCAGCTGGGCCGCCGACCTGCACCCCAACCCCTACAACCCGGCCGCCTACGACAAGACCACCGGCGCCGGTTCGCTGGGCGTCGAGTTCGTCGGCACCTCGGTCTCGTCGCCCGGCATCGACACCGACACGACGGGTGCGATCGCCGGCGCGATCAAGTTCTACAACCCGCACTTCAAGTACGTGCAGCTGACCCGGCGCGGCTACATGCTGGTGGACGTGAACCGCGACCGCGTCGTCGGCGAGTGGTGGTACGTGGACACCGTGGCCAGCCCCAGCAACGTCGAGACCTTCGCCACCGCCTGGGAAGTGCGCCACGGCGAGAACCACCTGCGCGCCTCGGCCCAGACGCTTGCACGCGCCAACCCACCGCTGCTGGCGCCCTGATTCGCCCAAGGACCAAGACCATGAAAAAGCACCTCCTCACGCTCGCCCTGGCCACGCTGTCGTTGGCCACGCATGCCGCCGACCTGACCTTCTCCGGCCAGGCCGCCAACCACAACGACAAAATCGTCATCGATTTCCAGGTCGCGGCCGGCGCCGAGGTCAGCCTTTGGACCGACTCCTGGCAGTCGGGCCTGAACTTCGACCCGCAGCTGTACCTGGCCAACGGCGGCAGCATCGTCAGCGCCGACAACGACAGCGGCAGCCTGGTTCATGCCGGCGCCGGCTACTTTGACGCCGGCCTGCAGTTCACCGCCGCCACGGCCGGCAGCTACCGCCTGGTGCTGAACGCCAGCTCCAACGACGCCAAGGGCGCGACGCTGGCCCAGGGTTTCGCCTACGACGGCGACACTCCCATCAGGCTGGCCGACTGGAACCAGCCCGGCTACGACATCAACGCCAACGACCAGAAGGGCGGCTTCTGGCGCCTGAACCTCAGCGGCGTGCAGCAGGCTGCCGTCGTGCCCGAGCCGGCCAGCCTCGTGCTGATGCTGGCCGGCCTGCTGGGCATGGCCCTCGTCGTGCGCAAGCATCAAGGCGAGCGGTAGCCAGCCCCCCCGGACCGAGGGGGCCGCCACCCCCTCGCCGCTAACGTTTGCCTAACGGGTGGCAACAAGACTGGGGCTCCCTTCCCGAGGAGCCGCCACGATGAACACCGCCCGCCGCCTGATTGCCGCCGCCCTGCTCGCCACAGCCGCCAGCGCCCACGCCGACCAAGGCGTCAGCATGGCTTGGACCTACCGCGACTTCACCACTTGGGACCTGTTCGGCAGCACCACCGTCCACAACCAGACGCCTGGCAACGGCTTCACCTACAGCGACCTCATCCTGACGGCACCCGCCAGCAACGGCCAGGCGGGTGCAGGCTTTGCGCCCGCCGCGATCACGCTGGACTTCAACCAGGCCTTCGCGTTCGACTTCCACTTTTTCATCCCCGTCAGCCAAGACCTGCGCGGCGACGGCCTGACCTTCACGCTGACCCAGGCGACCGGCGTGGGCGGCACCGGCTCGGGCCTGGGCTACGAGGGCATGAGCAGTGCCAGCGTCGCGTTCGCGATCGACACCTTCCACTTCCAAGGCGAACCGGTGTCGCCCAGCCTGCAGATCCTGACCGGCGGCTCGGTCACCCCGCTGGCCGCGACCGAGACCGGTCTGGGCGACGCCATCCGCGACCCCGACTTCCAGTGGTATGCCTCGGTGCACTACACGCCCTCGGGCAACAGCGACAACACAGGCACGCTGACCGGCACCATCGAGCACCTCAACCACGGCAGCTTTAGCGTCAGCGCGCAGGTCAACTTCGATCAGCTGGGCCTGGTGGGCACGCCGGTGTTCTACGGCTTCACGGCCGCAAACGGTGCGGCCAGCGACGGCCACTTCGTCACCAGCGCCATGGCTGTGCCCGAGCCGGGCAGCTGGGCCATGATCCTGGCGGGGCTGGGTTGCCTGGGGCTGATCGCCCGGCGGCGCGGCATGCGCTGATCGGCACGCGGCTGACGCCGGAAACGACTACCGCCTGAGCGCTGCTCAGGCCGTCGCGCGCAGACCCAGGGAATCAACTACTGGGGCGGTGCTTCTGGTGGTTGGGCGCGCTGGCCCGAGCCCAACCTTCCAGCTGCAGACTGCCTGCCGCCAGAAGCAGGCTGCAAAGTCCCTGCCTTGCCCAGCCCGAAGGGCGGCATGTTGACGTAGACGTTCTCGTAGGTCCCGGACGAGGCCGCGTAGGTCTCATGCCAGATGCCGACCGAGCCATTCGTCCCCACCGACTTGTTGAAGGCCTGCCAGGCCGGCAGATGCTCGGCATTCCTGTCCTTCGCGTAGGCCAGCAACTGCGCCATCGAGCGCCAGTACTGAACCATGACGGCGGAGCGGGAGAACCACATCTCCGCATGGATGAATCCGAGTTCAGGGTGCCGATGGAGCTCATCCAGCATCCGCGGCATGGCGCGCATGACCGGCCACCAGCGATGGATCTTCAGCGGGCTGTTGATGCGGAGCCCGATCAGAAAGACGACGAAGTCGCCCTCCAGGGTGGCCGTGAGGCGCTCGTTTCGGATCATGTGGCCACTTACTCAACGAATGAAAGGGACTTCCCCGTCCCGAACCAGCCGCGTTGCGGCAAACGACATCCAAGGGCCACGATGGAAGTGCGGTTTCTCATCCACTCTTTCGCAAGGAGAAGTCCATAACGATTCTGACCGTGGGTATCGACCTCGCCAAGAACGTTTTTGCGGTTCACGGCATCAACGAGGCCGCCGGGGCGGTGCGGGTCGCCGTTGCCTCGGGTACTGAGCGATGTTGCGCTCTATACAGGCCTGGTCGAACGCGTAGAACGCATGCACCCGCCCGAAGCAGGTCACCTGGCCGCTGAACGCCTTGACCGACTCGGCCATTTCACCTCGACGAAAGCGCATGCATTCCGCGGGGTCGCGCAAGCCGATGGCCAGGAAGCACGCCGGCTCCCAGCCTCGGAGGCCACGACGAATTGGCAGGTGGCGCCGTTGAACAGGAAGGCCGCGGCGAACAAGGGCGCCACGCCCCACTCATCGCCCGGGAGGGCCGTGACGAAGAACAGCGTCCTGCCACGCAGATCCTCGGAAAAGGCAGACGGCTGCAGCCGGCGCCGCTCCACGCTGGAGTGCGCATCCCGATCACGGCAGGGGCAGGCACAGCAGCAGGTGCCGGAGGTTTCAGGGCATCGGCGGACGTCCTCGGGCTGACGTTCGCGCGCCGCAGGCGGGAGCCGCCCGCCGCCGCGGCATGCCATTGAACGCCCGCGGGCCTACGCCGAGCCGGGCCGGGCGCTCGCTTCGGTGAAACCCGAAGCGCCCGCGATGGCCCGGGCAGCAGCCTGGTGCGCACGCTTGGCCTCGTACATCGACTTGTCGGCCAGCGCCAGCAGCGACTCACCGTCCGCAGCATCAAGCGGGTAGAAGGCCACGCCGATGCTGGCCGTCACCTGCGCGCCGCGGCCGTCCCGGAGGGCGACCGGTTCGGCCACGGCGTCGCAGGCCCGGGCCAGCACCGGCCGGGCTTCCTCCGGCGCGTTGAGGTGGTTGAGCAGCAGCACGAACTCGTCGCCGCCGAGCCGGGCCACGGTGTCGTGGCTGCGCACGCAGGGCAGCAGCCGCTTGGCGACGGTGCGCAGCAGCTCGTCGCCGGCCTCGTGACCCAGCGAGTCGTTGACGGCCTTGAAGCCGTCCAGGTCCATGAAGCAGACGGCCACGCATTTGCCGCTGCGCGCCGCGCCGGCGATAGCCTGCGCCATGCGGTCGACCAGCAGCGCGCGGTTGGGCAGCCCGGTCAACGCGTCGTGCAGGGCACGGGCTTCTGCCAGGTCTTGCCGGTCCTTCATCTGCGTGACGTCCAGCATCATCCACAGGCTCTCGCCCGACTCGGCCGACAGTGCCGAGCCGCTCACGTCCATCCACAGCACCTCGCCGGACTTGCGGCACAGGGGCAGCTGGGCACGGTAGCTCTTGCCCGCGGCGAGCATGGGGTAGGCCTCGCGGCCGACGCGCTCGAACACGGCATCGTCGGGGTACAGCATGCGGGCAGGCTGGCCGACCAGCTCGCCCGGCCCATAGCCGAAGATGCGCCCGAAGGCGCGGTTGTGCCAGACGGCACGCCGGTCCTTGAGCTTGACGATGCCCACCAGGTCGTTGTCGAGCATCAGGTGTTGCTGGCGGTTGGCGTCTTCCAGCGCCCCCCGCACCCGGTGCAGCTCGGTGATGTCGAACAGCACGCTGCGGCTCATCAGAAAGCGGCCCTGTTCGTCCTTCACTGCCGTGGCGCGCAGGCTGACCCGGCGGACGGCGCCCTGACGGCCCCGCAGGTCGAACTCGACCGGGCCAATCTGGTCGCGCTCGATGAACTCGGCGAACAGGCGCGCAACGCGCTCGGGCGGCTCGTTCAAGAAGAAGTCCCAGGGCCGCGCCTTGCCGATGACGTCGCTGGCCTCGCAGCCCAGCCAGGACAGCACCACGGCATTCGCGGCGAGAAAGCGGCCGTCCGGCCCGACGGAGTGGTAGCCGCAGGGCGCGTTCTCGTAGAGGTCGGTCAGCCGGCCCGTCAGCTCGTTCAATTGCCGTTCGAGCAGCTTGCGGTCGGTGACGTCGCGGCCCACCGTCTGCACCTCGCGCAGCTCGCCCTGCGGGCCGTAGAAGCGGTGATTGACGAACTCGGCCCAGCGCGTCTGCCCGTCCGGCCGCACGATGCGGTGCTCGGTCACCACAACCGGCTGGTCCACGGTCGAGGTGGCGATCTGCGTCAGCACGCCGGGCAGGTCGTCGGGGTGGACGATGGACTTCCAGTCCGCCTGCCCGAGCGTCTCGTCGGTGAGGCCGAACATCAGCCGGCAGGCGCGGTTGGCGAAGGTGATGCGGCCCTGGGCATCGAAGCGGCAGACCACCTCGGTCTGGTCGTTGATGACGGTGCTGAGCCTGGCCTCGCTCTCGGCCAGCGCGGCCTCCGAGCGCCGCTGCTCGACCATTGCCGCGGCGAGGAAACCGTTGGTCTGCCGCAGCTCCAGCGTGCGCTCCTCGACGCGGCGCTCGAGTTGCTGGCGCAGCTCGTGCAGCGCCATTTCGGCCTCGCGGCGGGCCGTGATGTCCTCGACGGCCAGGATCAGGCAGTCGGGCCGGCCTTCGGCATCGCGGGTGACCGAGCCCTCGACGCTGGCCCACACCACGCCGCCATCGGCCCGGAGGTAGCGCTTCTCGCGGGTGCCTCGCTCGATCTCGCCTGACAGCAGCCGCTCGCGCAGCTCCAGGTCGCCCGCGAGGTCGGCTGGGTGCGTGATCTCGCGAAAGCTCATGCGAGTGAGTTCATGTGCCGTTCGACCGAGGATGTCGCACAGTCGGCGGTTGACCATGCGCCAGCGGCCATCCCGCCCCACCAGGGCCATGCCCACGGCCGCGCCGTCAAACGTGGCGTGGTACAGCGCCTCCCGCTCGGCAATGACGCGGTAGCTGTTCTCTGCCATCGCGCGGGCACGCAGAGCGGTCTCGCGGTTGTGGATCTCGCGCTGGGCGATGCGCGCCAGATCCTGTAGCAGGCCGATCTCACGCTCGGTAAAGGCGCGGGGTCGCTGGTCGATCGCGCACAGGGTGCCGAGCGCATGGCCCTCCTGCGACCTCAGCGGCACGCCAGCGTAGGCGCGGATCTTCACCCCGCCGACCACCAGCGGGTTGTCGTGGAAGCGTACGTCCTGCGTCGCATCGGGCACCACCAGCGGCTCGAGGCTGTGGAGGGCATGGGCGCAGAAGGCCACGTCCCGCGGCGTCTCGGTCGCCGCCAGGCCCACGCGCGACTTGAACCACTGCCGCGACGCGTCCACCAGCGAGACGAGCGCTATCGGCACGCCAAGCAGGTCCGACGCCAGGCGCGTCAGGGCGTCGAAGACCTCCTCGGGCTCGGAGTCCAGCAACTGCAGACGCTGAAGGACGCGCACACGTTCTTCGTCGTCACGGGCCTTCATCAGGTATTGCATGGTGTCCTCCCCAGGTCGAAGCCAGGCGGTGCCCCGTATTCGAGCCCAGCGCGCCCCAGTCCGCCACAGCGTCCGCTGCAAACGATTTCCGCCACCGCGACATTTGTCGCGAATCAAGCCGTTCAGGCGCCGGCCAGCAACTGCTCCAGCCGCTGCTCCCGCAGGCCGTAAAACCGCTTGATCTCGGCGATCTGCGCCAGCAGCTCGGGCCGACGTGCGGCCATGGCCTCGGCGGCCAGGCCCTGTGCCTTCACGGCCAGGATCATCTTGTTTTTGCTGGTGTGCTCCAGCGCGATGAACTCGAACACCTGGGTGCGGTAGCCCTGGCTCTCCAGCAGCAGCGCGCGCAGCGAGTCGGTCACCATCTCGGCCTCCTGGCCCAAGTGGATGCCGTGTTGCAGCATGGGCCGCAGCACGGCCGGCAGCGTCATCTGCGGGCGCAGCTCCTTGTGGCAGCAGGGCGAGCTCATGATGACGCGGGCGCCCGACTGCAGGCCCACGTGCAGCGCATGGTCGGTAGCGATGTCGCAGGCGTGCAGCGCGATCATCACGTCCAGCGGCTGCACGGCCTGGGTGCGCACATCGCCCTGGTCGAAGCGCAGGCCGGTCAGTCCCTCGTTGTCAACGATGCCGCCGCACAGCTGGACCATGTCGTCGCGCAGCTCGATGCCGGTGACGCGCGGCTGCAGCTGTTGCGACTGCAGCCAGTCGTGCACAGCAAAGGTCAGGTAGCCCTTGCCTGAACCGAAGTCGGCCACCCGCACGGGGCCTTGCAGCCCAGCTTCGTCGACGGCCGAGGACAGGATCTCGACGAAACGGTTGATCTGCTTCCACTTGCGCGCCATGGCCGGCACCAGGGCGGGCTCGCCCTTGACCAGGTGGGTCAGTCCCAGCGCCGACCAGACGGGGTGGGCGATGTCCAGCGGGCGCTGCTTGGCCTTGTCATGCGCGGCGGGCGCCGGCGTGTCAGCGGCGCCATCGAGGCGCGTGACTCGCAGCGTCTCGCGGCCCTTGCGGCTGACGGCGAACTGCACCTCCTCGGCCGCCGTGTGCAGGTGGGCGTTGCGAAAGCGCGCCCCCAGCAGTGTGGCGATCTCGGCCAGGCCGGCCTCGGGCGCGTGGTTCTTCGTCACGTCCTTGGTGCGGTGCCGCCACAGGAAGCTCAAGGCCGGCTCGCCGCGCAGCTCGACCAGGCGCACGGTCAGGCGCTCGACCTCCTGCTCATCACCCACAGGGCCGGACAGCAGCAACTTGCCGAACTGCTCGCCGGCCAGCGCCAGGCGGACGAGGTGCAGGAAGCGCTCGTGCGCGGGCGCGGTGGCCACCGGCGGGGGTGTGATGAGGGAGGTGAACAACGTCGCGACCATAGCCGCCGATTGTCGGCGAGTCAGTGCGCGCGCCGACGCTGGCTCCAAACGCCAATGAAGCCCAGGCCTGCCAGCAGCAAGGCCACGCCCTGCGGCTCCGGCACGGCCGCAGCGACCTGCAGCGGCTCCCAGCTCATGGACACCAGGCCCAGGCGCTCGTCGGTCACGACACCGGGGATGGTGTAGGTCGGCCAGCCGTGGCTGTCGAAGCTGAAGAAGCGCACGCCCTCGCCGTTCTGGCTGACAGCGGCCATGTGCCACAGCGTGCCGTTGCCCAGCTCGAACTCCAGACCGGCGCGCTCGTCGTATCCCAGGCTGAAGGCCTGCACGGCGCGGTTGCCGGACCAGTTCAGCTGGAACTCGGTCAGCTCGTAGCCGTACAGCCAGCCGTCGCCATCGAGGTCGCTGCCAGCGAAATGGCCGGTCAGCGTGCCGCCGTCGGCATAGCCGCCCTGGCTGAAGCTGAAACGCTGCGCCTGGGCCGGCTGCGCGAGCGCAGCGACCAGGGAAAACAGGGCGGTGAGGGTGAAAAAACGCGGTGCCGACATGGCGGGACTCCATCGAATGTTGAGGAGCCGTCATGCTGCCGATCACGCGCGTGGGCCGCTTCGCCCAGGAGAGCCATGCCCGCGCCAGCCGGCATGGCCCAATGAGGCCAACCCGCCTTCAAGCGTGCGTGATGAGCGCCCGCGTCTCGGCCGTGTCCAGATGCGGCAGCGTGTTGAACGTGACGAGATGGTGTCGCTTGGGGTTGAACGCGAACTCGGTCACCGCCGAGTTGCGGATGCGCAGGTTGAGCTCCACGAAGGTCTCGGCCGGCGTGGACAAGACCTGGCTGACCGCCGTGGCGATGGGGCCACCACTGGAGACGATGAGTACTTGCTTGCCCACGCCCAAGGCCAGCACGCGCGCCAGCGCGTCGGCCACGCCGGCGGCGAAGTCGGCGTGCGCCGGCATGCCCAGCGGCGCCGTCTCGCCGCGCATCCATGCCAGCAGACCCTGGCGCAGCAACCGGAAATGCTGCTTGACGGCCTCGGGGTCGGTCGGCGCGCCCAGCGGCTCCGGGTGGATGGCGCGCACGACGGCCTCGCTGTCGTACTCGTTCAGGCCCGGCAGCGCCATGGCGGACAGGTCTTCGCCATAGCCCTCCACGATGCCGGCCA
Source organism: Burkholderiales bacterium (assembly GCA_016195825.1). Classification (GTDB taxonomy): domain Bacteria; phylum Pseudomonadota; class Gammaproteobacteria; order Burkholderiales; family Burkholderiaceae_C; genus Pelomonas. The sequence goes on from JACPYV010000067.1 coordinate 50,733, forward strand.
GCGACTGAACATGGCGGCGCAGCGTGCCGGTGAAGACGGCGTCGAAGCGCTGGCCGCGCTCGCGCCAGTAGGTGCCCAAGTGGCGGCATTGCTCATGGCCCTTGGCGCTGAGCTGGTCGTAGTCGGCGGCACCAAAACTGGCCTGACCGTGGCGGACGAGGTAAAGGCTTCCCATGGCGTAGATGATGACGGCCGGGCCCGCCGCCGACTGTCGCGACAATGACGCCATGTCACGCCTCCGACAAGCCACCCCCGACGACGCCGACGAGATCTGGCGCGTGCGCTACCTGGTCACCGAGAACCGCCTCACGCCGGGCCGGCTGGATCACGCCCTGCTTTACCCCTACCTGGAAGACTACGGCCGCGGCTGGGTCATCGAGCTCGAACCAGCCCCAAACCTGAGGATCGCCGGCTTCTCCATCGGCGACGCCCGCGACGGCAACATCTGGGCGTTGTTCGTCGACCCCGCACTGCATGGCAAGGGCCATGGCCGGCGGCTGCACGACGTGATGGTGGACTGGCTGTTTGCGCAAGGCCTGACGCGGCTGAACCTGGGCACCCAGCCCGATTCGCGTGCTGAGGCCTTCTACCGCCGCACCGGCTGGCGGCCCACCGACGAAGCCCTGGACGCCCATGGCGACAAACGATTTGAACTGCTGAAGGAAGACTGGACCTCCCATGCTTGAGACCCACGAGATCGAGACCGGCCCCCAACCGCGCACAACGCTGATCGTGCTGCACGGCCTGGGCGCTGACGGCTTTGACTTCGTGCCCATCTGCGGCGAGCTGCGCCTGCAGGCCCTGGGCGACATCCGCTATGTGTTCCCGCATGCACCGCAGCGGCCGGTGACCCTCAACAACGGCTATGTGATGCGGGCCTGGTACGACATCCTCGGCCTGGACCTGGTGCGCCGCGAGGACGAGGCCGGGCTGCGCGAGTCCCAGCAGCAGATCGCCGCGCTCATCGACCGCGAACGCGAGCGCGGCGTGCCGGCCGAGCGCATCGTGCTGGTGGGCTTCTCGCAGGGCTGCGCAATGACGTTGATGACGGCGCTGCGCTACCCGCACCGGCTGGGCGGCGCCGTGGGCCTGTCGGGCTACCTGCCGCTGGCCGCGACGACGATGGCTGAGCGCTCGGCCGCCAACGCCGGCCTGCCCATCTTCCTGGCCCACGGCACGCAGGACCCCATCGTCGCGCCCGCGCGCGGCACGGCCAGCCGCGACGCACTGCGGGCCCTGGGCCACGAGGTGGAATGGCATGACTACCCGATGCCGCATTCGGTCTGCGCCGAGGAGATCGCGGACATGAACGCCTGGCTGCTGAAGCAACTGGGCTGAGTTCGCCGCCCAGTTCGGCCCGCTGCCGCGCGCAGCGCTGGGCGATGATCCATCAGTCATGGAGCGCCTAGCCGAACAGATCGTCGCCTGGCACAACCGCCACCCGCTGGCGCGTCGCATTGCCGTGGGCGACGTGCACACCATCGGCGTGGTGGCACTGCCGTTCGTGCGCGCCTCCGCGCAGGCCGGCGGCCTGGTGGAGCCGGTGCTGACCGACGCGGTCGGCTTCGACGAACTGGCCGCCGCACCGCGCCAGTCGCGCCTTGCCGGCTGGCTGCAGCAGCTGCGCCGCCTGGCGCCGCTGCTGGCCCGACGGCCGCGCACGCAGTGGCGTGCCTTCAACGAGAAATTCCTGCCCGGGCTCAGCCCCTCGCGCGTGGAGAACTTCGCGCTGGCCCACGGCTTTGCCGACCCGCCGGCCGAACCCGACGCACGGCCCTGGCGCGTGGTCGTCATCGACGAGGCCATGGCCAGCACCCACAGCGGCTGGCCGTTCGAGCTCTACCTGATGAGCGCCGGCATCGACGCCGGCAACGCCCGCACCCGCGTGCTGACCGGCCGGGGCATCCCGTCGCAGGTCATCGGCCGGCGCATCTGGGACCCCTTGCGCTTGGGGTTGGCGGCGGGTGTGCTGGTGCTGCTGTTGGCAGTGTGCGGCTGGCTGCTGCGCCCACGCCCCGCGGCAGCGCCGGCCGTAGAGCCTGCCGCGGCGGCGGCCTCTGCACCGGCGCCGGCACCCGCGTCTGTGCCTATATCCGCTGCGCCGGCAGCGTCGACTCCGGCCTCGGGTGCCGGGTCGGCGGCCGAAGCCGCTTCGGTGCCGGCATCGGCGGCCTCGGCCGCCGAACCACCGGCCAGCGAAGCCGCCGACGGCCCGCCGGCCGACATCCGCCCGCGCCTCGTGGAGCGCAGCGACGGCGTCAAGCGCCCGCCGCTGCTGTCGAGCAAGCCTGCGGAAACAGCCACAGAGAAGGCCACAGAGAAGGCCACGGAGAAGGCCACGGAGAAGGCTGCCGAAAAGCCGGCCGAGAAAGCCGTCGAAAAGCCCCCCGAATCGGCCAAGAAGCCCGAACCCGTCGACCCGCGCCTAGCTCGGCTGGCGCAGTCACCGGACAAGACCGTCGTCGCCCTCGTGGGGCCGCCCGGCAGCAAGGCCGAGGCTGAGGCGCTGTTGAAGAAGATGCAAGCCGGCCTGGTGGGCGTGCACAGCAACCCGGACGCGCTGCAGGCCGACGTCATCCAGACGCCTGACGGCTGGCGCGCCACCGTCTGGCCCTTCCCGAGCCGGGAGCAGGCGCAGCTGATCAACGCGACGCTGGTGGCGCGCGGCCTGAAGACCAAGGCCGTGAACTTCTAGGAGCCCTCGGCCGCGCCGCCACCGAAGCGCTCGGCCAGGAAGTCCAGCAGCAGGCGCAGCGCCAGCGGCTGATACTGGCGTGACAGATAGACGCCGTGGATGCCGTGGGACTCGGGCTCATAGCCCGGCAGCAGGCGCTGCAGCCGGCCGGCGCGCAGGTCGTCGTCGACGAGATAGTCCGGCAGGATGGCCAAGCCCGCGCCGGCCAGCACGGCACGGTGCATGACACTGGCGTCATTGCTCTGCAGCACCGAGCGCACCGGCACGTGCAGCCACTGGCCCTGGTGCTGCAGCGCGTAATCGTTGCGGTTGACGTAGGCATGCGTCACGCAGCGGTGCAGCCGCAGGTCGTCGGGCGTCGCCAGCGGCCCCGCGCCGGCCAGGTAAGCGGGGGCCGCACACAGCACCGAACCGAAGTGCCCCAGCGGGCGGGCGACGAGGTTGGCGTCGAGCTGGTTGCTGATGCGCACCGCCAGGTCGATGCGCTCCTCGACCAGGTTGACCGCCCGCTCCAGCACCACCAGCTCCACCTCGCATTCGGGGTGGCGGGCCAGGAAGTCGGCCACCGCGGCTGCCAGCCGGGCCTGCGCGAGCGAGGCGCTGGCCGTCACGCGCAGGCGGCCGCGCGGCGCCAGGCGTTGCTCGCCGGCGGCCGCCTCGGCCTCGCGGGCCAGCTCCAGCATCTGGCGGCAGCGCTGCAGCGCGCCGGCACCAGCCTCGGTCAGGCTGACACGCCGCGTCGTGCGCTGCAACAGCCGTGCGCCCAGCCAGCGCTCCACGCTTTCCAGATAGCGCGAGACCATGGCGCGCGACATATCCAGCACGTCGGCGGCCTGGGTCAGGCTGCCGCGCTCGGCCACCTCGACAAACACCTGCATCGCGGTGAGGCGGTCCATGATTTGCTCGATTCAGTTGATAAATCATCGACTGTATTGGCGTTTATCAATCGAATCAGCGCAAATAGAGTGAAGGCATCCCTCCGCTCCAACCAAGGAATCGCCATGAACACCCTCCAGACCCTGCGCCGCCTGGCCTTGCCGCTGGCCGCCCTCACCCTGGGCGTCACCGACGCCGGTGCGCAGGCCGCCCCGACCCCGCTGAGCCTGCAGGTCTACAACGCCGACGCCGGCAGCTTCCACGTCAACGCGGTGCTGGTGACCGGCAAGACCGACGCGGTGCTGCTGGACACCGGCTTCACCCGCGCCGACGCGCTGCGCATCGCTGGCATGGTGCTGGACAGCCGCAAGACGCTGAAGACCATCTACATCAGCCAGGCCGATCCAGACTTCTACTTCGGCGTCGGCGTGCTGAAGACCTTGTTCCCGCTGGCCCGCGTCGTCGCGACGGCGCCGACGCTGAAGAAGATCGAAGCCACGCTGCCAGCCAAGCTGCAGGTGTGGGGCCCACGCCTGGGCGCCAACGCCCCGCAGGCCGTGCCGCTGCCCGAGGCGCTGGCCGCGCCGGTCATTGAGCTGGAGGGCGAGAAGCTGGAAATCCGCGGCCTGGACGACGGACTGCCCGGCCGCAGCTATGTCTGGATCCCGTCGATGCGCACCATCGCCGGCGGCGTGAACGTGTTCGCCGGCCTGCATGTGTGGACGGCCGACTCGCAGACCGCGCAGGAGCGCGCCGACTGGCGTGCCAAGCTGGGCACGATGGCCGCGCTGCAGCCGCTGCGCGTCATCCCCGGCCACAGCCGCGCCGGTGCACCGCAGGATGCGACGCAACTGCGCTGGACACAGGACTACCTGGCGCGCTTCGAGAGCGAACTGGCCAAGGCCCCGAACGCCGCCGCGCTGATCGGCACGATGCAGCAGGCCTACCCGGACGCCGGCCTGGCCATCGCGCTGGACATCGGCGCCAAGGTCAACAAGGGCGAGATGAAGTGGTGAGCGCGGACGCTGCGAATGGCCCCTGCGCGACCGGGCAGGCCGTCGCAGCGTCGCTGGAGACGAGCGAGCGTGCGGGGGCCGTCTACAGCGGCTTGGGCTTGCGGATGACGAAGGCGCGCTTGTCGCCGCTGTCGAAGCCGCAGCGCTCGTAGAACGCCCACACGGCCGGGTCCTTGCGGCTGGTGGTCAGCACTACCTTGTAGGCGCCCATGGCCCAGGCCTGCTCGATGGCGTAGCGCACGACAGCCTGGCCGTAGCCATGGCCGCGGTGGGCTGCGTGCGTGACGACGTTCTCGATGACACCGTAGCTGCTCCCGCCACGCGTCAGGTTGGGAACGACGGCAAGGTTGCAGCTGGCGACGAGGTCGCTGCCCATGAACACGCCGAAGTGACGCAGCCCGGGGTGCTCGAACACCTGCCAGACCACCTGCGGCGACGGGGGTTCGTCACCGGCGTTCAGGTGCTGGTAAAGCGCCAGCAGGGCATCGACGTCGCCGAGGCCCAGGTCCCTCATCGAAAGCGCCGCACTCATGGCGTTGCGGGCCAAGCGCCGGGCCTGCCATGGGCCAGAGGCCAATGGCCTTGCGTAGGCACAAACAGTCCGCAGGGACTGCTTGTGCCCAACTCCAGTTCCCAAGCTGGTCCTCCTTGGGCATGGGCCTGCCGGTCCATCCGGCAAGCATCGCCATCCCCTCGGAGCATCGGCTGGCCACTCCCGTATTCAGCGGGGCGAGGCCAGACGAGGGGCTCCATCACCGGACTTCGAGCTTCATCGTGTTGGCGATGAAGGCCAGCACGTCGCTGCGCTCCTCGATGATCTTGGAGGTGGGCTTGCCGGCGCCGTGGCCGGCGTTGACCTCGATGCGGATCAGCTTGGGCGCCGCTCCGGTGTCGGCGGCCTGCAGCGTGGCGGCGTACTTGAAGCTGTGCGCCGGCACGACGCGGTCGTCGTGGTCCCCGGTCGTGATCATCGTCGGCGGATAGGCGGCGCCTTCGCGGACGTTGTGGAGCGGCGAGTAGCGCCGCAGG
>JACPYV010000049.1 GCA_016195825.1 Burkholderiales bacterium
GCTAACGACAAGCAACGCCAACTGATTGTTCCGTTCGGGAGCGCCGGGCTCATTGCCGCGTTTGAAGTCCGCGGCGACCTTGTCCGCATCGGTGCAGTTCGCCATCAGCTCAAGCAGGACTACCACTGATCGATCGAAGCCATCTGCGATAGGCTGCTTCGTTCGCTTCGCAACCGAAGGATCTCGTCGGCCAGGAGCGGGAGCTCGCCATCGGCCGCTTTGCGATAAGCCATCGCAGACGTGCCCATCCATCGGCTCGCCTCATCACGAATGTTGGCGGACAAGCGCGGGACTCATCTCGCGCTGCAAGGCACGCCAGACCCGCTCCAGACCTGCGCACCTCCACGGTTCCCATACCTGAACACACGCCAATGCCTCACGTGCCTCGGATTGGGCTCGAAGTGCAAGGCCCAGGCAACGCCGCCACACGAGAGCGCCCAGTCGAACGGCTGGCGCTGGTCCTCGTGCTTCGGGAGCGCAATAGCGCGGGGCAGGTTCGTCGGCGGCTCGGTTCAACCGACGCTCGCGACGAGCATCGCGCTCGGCAGGCGTTGCTGGACGCTAGGGGCGCATGCTCAAATGTTAGGCAATTATCGTTAACGATCTACCGATAACACGTTATGCGTCGGAATCGAGCCTTAGCAATCCTCGTCAGTGCGTATTTCACACTGGCGGTTGTGCTCGCTGTGTGGGCCGGCTACCTCAACATCACGCTGCCACAGCAAGAGCATTTAATGCCGAGCATGCTCTTGTTTTTCATGAGCCTCCCAAGTTCGGCAACCACAGGTCTGGTTTACATCATTTGGCCCGATCTCTTTGATGGCATGGCGCAACTCGGCTATTTGGCGCTCTGCGCTGCCTTTCAAGCGAGCGTCCTTTTTCTTCTTCTTCGCCGGCGGCGAGCGTGACGAGGCATAACAACGCACTTCACTGGACGCGCTCGCGATGCTCGCGCGCCGGTGAGCGCGGCCGTTAGGCATCCAAGTCGCAAGCCACAGATGCGTCCGCTCTTCGAAAGCCACAACTGGTTCCCGTGACAGAGAATTCCGATGGATCAGATGAAGACCCAACTACTGACCGAACTTCACAAGATTCCAGGCGTTGAGGATAGACCTTCACCCGTCGCGGGAGGCACATCTCTCTTCTACCTCGGCAAGGAATTTGCTCACTTCCACAATGCGGCCGAGCTTGACATACGACTCACCAAAACCGCCATACACGAGCTTGGCCTAGCGCATCCGCCTGGGTCAATTCACCATCCGACTCGCTCTCTGAACTCGGCTTGGATCGAAGTGCGCTTCTCTACTGTTGAGGACGTCCAGCGCATCGTTCAGCTGGTAAAGCTTGCGGTAACAAAGTTATGAATCTAACCTCTCTTGTGGAGCGTCTATTGTTGTCATCTTCGGGCCTTACACGTTCGCAGCCGATGGCTAACCTTTCCTTCAAGCGGACCCGCCTACGGCGGTAAGCTTAAGTCGAACGTTTGTCGTCACATGGGACTCGACGCGCAATTGATAGCCATCGGACCGTTCTCTGCCGCGGTGACATCCGCCTTGGAGTACGGGGAAGATTTCTATTCGGATGTTGAACCGGGAGCCATTGTGGTGACCAACGTCTTCATTGCCGGGACTTCCGATTCAAGTCACAAGTTAGCTGCCGCCTTTGGTGTGGAAGCAATGGAGCTGGGGAAGCACAAGCTGGAAGCAAGTCGTGCCAACATCGACGCCCTGGTCGACATCTTTGGCGCGGCGAACGTCGCTCAGTTTCAGTGCTTGGTGCGTCATGGCTTCAGCTTCTTCTACCTTCCAAACGCATAGTTCTGGTGGCGTGGCGGCGATAGATAACCAGTCGCTCAAGCCGACTCGCATCGGCAAGCCGCCGCTCGCAGCTCAGCTTCAACGTTGAACGTCAGCCTTGGGGCGGCTCATCGGGCCTAGTGCTCCTTCCGCTCGGGGTCGTCAGCTGGCTCACCGCACGCCAGGCCGACCGCCGCTCAGCCCACCGCCATCGAGTACCGGCTCTGGCCATGTGCGCACAGTAAGCGCGCGGTGAACACATCTTGAGGACGACACCGGCAGCGATAACGATGCTGTCCAGTTACGCAAATAGCTGGACAGCATGCAAGCAGAGAAGAGTCGTAAGCGCAGGCGCTACACCCGCGAGCTCAAAGACCAGATCATTGCCGAGTGCGAGGCGCCGGGCGCGTCGGTAGCCAAGGTCGCCCTGCCTCACGGCATCAACGCCAACATCGTGCACGGCTGGCGCAAGTTGGCGGGGCGCGTGGCGCCAGCCGACGTGCGTCCTGAGTTCGTTCCGGTGACTGTGGCACCGGCTGCGCAGGCCAGAATCGAAGACCGCGCTGTCGAGCTTGAGCTGCGTCGCGGCACAGTTGTCGTCAAGATGTTGTGGCCAATGGACGCCACGGCGGAGCTGAGCGCCTTCACGCGAGAGCTACTGCGGTGATCCGCGTTGACGCCGTGTGGCTGGCGGTCGAGCCGCTTGACATGCGAGCCGGCACCGAGGCCGCGTTGGCTCGCGTGGTCAACGTGTTCGGCTCCGCCAGGCCGCATCACGCCTACCTGTTCGCCAACCGCAGGGCCAACCGCATGAAGGTCCTCGTGCATGACGGCATCGGCGTGTGGCTCGCTGCTCGCAGGCTCAACAGCGGCCGGTTCTCCTGGCCCAGGGATGTCGGCGGCACCCTGACGCTGACGACGGAGCAACTCAACGCACTCGTCGTCGGTCTGCCGTGGCAGCGTCTGGGTGACGCCGGCGTCATCACCCTGCTGTAGCCAGCAATTGCGACATCCACCGATGGCGTGGCGGCGTCGGCGTTGGCACGATCAATCCCCGTGATCGCTGACCACGCCATCGATAGTCTTGACGCCAACCAGCTGCGGGAAGTCGTGGGCGCACTGCGCGCCGAGTTGGCGCGCAAGGACAAGGCGCTGCTGTTCAAGCAGACCCTCGTCGACAAGCTCACGCACGAGAACGCGGTCCTCAAGCGACTGAAGTTCGCCGCGCAGAGCGAGGCCTACACATCCGAGCAGAAGAGCCTGCTCGACGAGACGTTCGACATGGACCTGGCGGCGGTGGCGCGCGAGATCGAGAACGCCCAGCCCAAGAAGCCTGACGGCGAGAAGCGCCAGCCCAAGCGGGCCCCGCTGCCAGCCCACCTGCCGCGCCACGACGTGCGTCACGAGCCGGCCAACACGACGTGCAAGTGCGGCTGCACGATGAAGCGCATCGGCGAGGACGTCAGCGAGAAGCTGGACTACACCCCCGGTGTCTTCACGGTCGAGCGCCACGTCCGGGGCAAATGGGTCTGTGCCGAGTGCGAGACGCTGGTGCAGGCGCCCCTGGACCCGCACATCATCGACAAGGGCATCCCGACGACACGGCTGCTCGCGCAGGTGCTGGTGGCCAAGTACCTTGACCACCTCCCGCTGTACCGCCAGGAAGCCATCTTCGAGCGCGCCGGCATGGCCATCGCGCGCTCAACCCTCGCGCAGTGGGTCGGCGAGTGCGGGGTGCAGCTGCAGCCGCTCGTGGACGCGCTGACGGCAGAGCTGTTGAAGGCCCCGGTGCTGCACGCCGACGAGACACCCGTCCCGATGCTCAAGCCTGGCAAAGGCAAGACGCACCGGGCCTACATGTGGAGCTGGTGCACGACACAGTTCCATGACATCAGAGCGGTGGTCTTCAACTTCGCGGAGACCCGCGGCGGCCAGAACGCACGGGACTTCCTGCAGCTCGGCACCGATGCCAGCTGGAAGGGCAGCCTGATCGTCGACGACTTCAGTGGGTACAAACAGTGCTTCGACATGGGCGTGACCGAGGTCGGCTGCATGGCCCACGCACGACGCAAGTTCCACGAACTCTGGGTCAACCACCAGAGCAAGGTTGGCGAGCAGGCGCTGAAGTTCTTCCAGGCGCTGTACGACTTCGAGCGCGACGCAGCCGAGCTGGGCATTGAGGACCGACGGGCCCTTCGACTCGAGAGGGCCAAGCCCGTCGCCGACGCGCTCAAGCAGTGGCTCGACGAGCACCGCCAGAAAGTGCCGGACGGCTCGGCGACCGCCAAGGCTCTCGACTACAGCCGACGACGCTGGGAAGCGCTAACGCGTTACCTGGGCGACGGACGGCTGCCCGTCGACAACAATTGGGTAGAAAACCAAATCCGCCCAATTGCCCTCGGCAGATCGAACTGGCTCTTCGCCGGCAGCCTGCGCGCCGGCAAGCGAGCCGCGGCCATCATGAGTCTGCTGCACTCGGCACGCATCAACGGACACGACCCGTATGCGTACCTGCGCGACGTGCTGGAGCGGCTGCCGCTGCAGCCTGCCAGCCGGATCGGCGAGCTACTGCCGCATCGCTGGTCGTCACCAGCCTGACCCACGCCATCCGGGGCGGCATCGGTTAGGCTGGGATACATGGCCTCTTCCGCATCTGACTTGGCGCGCTCGCTCCTTGCGCATACGCTGACCTGCGCAGATGTGCAGGCGGAGCTGACCAGACAGGGTGACTCGATTGACGGACACGATGAGCTTGTGCACTTCTTGTGGCACTTCGTGGCCGACCAAGACATCCGAAAACGTGATCCCGCATACGCCGACCGGCAGGAAAGCGAGCTCCGCCGCCATATAGCTGCGGTCAACGAGCGAGCCAAGCAGAACGACGCAAAGGCAACATAGGGCTACGTGCCTCAAAGCGCATGGGCACTGTACTGATCGCAGGCGCAGTCCCCTGACTTCGCCAGCCGCTTACTGCGCACAGCACGCGGGCCCTGCACCGCGCCATCGCGCCATCGCGGCATTGGTCGCTGGGTTCCCAGCCGAGGCGCTGACGTGCCAGCGATCGCCGCCTACGCCTGCCAGACCCCATAGCCCGCTTCACGAAGCGCGATGGCGAGTTCCACTTCCATGTCGCGTGCGGCCTCGTAGGGCATGGGGTTGTAGAACTCGTAGAGCTCGGGCATCAGGCGCACGCCGTACTTCAGCACGAAGCGGTTGGCCTGCACGCCGGCCATGTGCCTGTCGAAGCGCAGGTCAGGGTCCAGACCCGTCATGCCGACGTAGAGACAGGGCTTGACGATGTCGTGGCCCGGGTTGGCCTTGCGGAATGCGGGCTCGTTCCACACGCGCTCGGACAGCAGCACGACATAGACGTGGTGGTGATCGCGGGGTTGTCGGCGCGGCATGGCGGCCAGATTTTGTGCTGTCCCGGCCGCACCCCCAGCCGCGCCATGCGTGCCGGCGCTCGGCTCGTCAGTAGATGTCGACTTTGGCCTTGTCGACTGTGTACCTGCCGCCGCCGTAGTAGCCCCTGGTCGTCGCGTCGCGTGTGAAGCGCAGCTTGATGGCCGGGGAGCCGCTGGGGTAGGTGGGGCCGCTGCTGTAGACCGGCACGGGTGCGGTGCCGATGTTGGTGGTGGGCGTCTGGTCGACCAGCCGGGTCAACGACTTGGACGTCTCCAGCGCCGCGAAGATGTCGGCCGAGTCGTAGTAGCTGCTGTAGTAGGCCGAGCCGATGGCCGCCTTGCTGCTGGTCACGGTCTTGCTCGCGTAGCTGTAGCGGTCGCCCGGCGTCAGCAGGCTCACGCGCAGCCCGTTGACCTTGTAGTAGGTGCCAGTCTGCACGCTGGCCGCGGCGGTATCGACGATGAGCAGCTTGTTGGCGCCGTAGACGGTGGCCGTCAGCGCCGCCGTGTCGACAACGACGCCCGTGTTCTCGTCGACACCGAAGCCCTGCTGCACGCCCAGGTCGCGCAGTGCCGCGGCCAGCCGGCCCAGGCGCCCGGAGCGGCTGTCGAAGTGCGTGTCGCTGAGGATGCCGGCGGGCAGGAAGCCCAGGCCCTTCATCGTCGCGCCGTTCTCCAGGTAGCGCAGCGCCGCAGTGCCGTCGCGTGTGTCGCCCAGCGTCTGCCAGCCCGTGACCGGCGTGTCCGGCAAGTCTGCGCCGTAGTAGAGGTAGCCGTAGCTGACGCCGGCCGCGTGCATCTTGACGTTCAGCGCGTGGTTGCCGGCCGAGTCGCCGGCGATGACGATGCTGCCGCCGCCGTTGTTCCAGCGGCTGCGCAGCGCGGCAGCCAGGCCCGAGTCGGTGCCGCTGTCGGTCAGCAGCGTGCGGATGATCTTGGCCTGGTCGCCGCCGACAAACCACACCGCGTCGGCCTGGTTGAGGATGGCGATATTGGCCTGGCCCTCGGGCGTGCCGGCGCTGCTGTGCACCGCGTAGTTGTCGACGTGGGCGGTGATGAACTTCGGAGCGAACCCGTGCGTCTGGAAGAGGTTGTAGTAGCCGCGCTTGAGTGGCGTGGAGCCGCTGGCGAGGATGTCGTTCTGGAACGCGTCCAGCCCGGTCGCGTAGCTGTCCTTGGCCGCGGTGATGACGGCGATGCGCGGGCAGGCGGTGGTGGCCCAGTTGGTGCCGCAGTTGTTCGTGCTGTTGATGTTGGGCGTGAAGCCGGCGTCACGCCCGGTGGCCTTGCGCAGGCCGTTGACAAACAGGTCGGTGTTGGCGTCTTCGTAGGCGCCGCCGGACAGGAAGAGCTTGCCGGCGGCGGCCGGCAGCGCCAGGCCCGCAAGCGCCACGCACAAGGCCATGGCGGGCAGTTTTGCAACGACGGATCTCATGTGTTCTCCAGCTGACGGGCGGCGCCGGCACGGCGGCCTGAAACCCTGGAGCGCACGGTAGTGACGGCCGTTCGTACGCGGAAGGCGGCGACTTGCGGAGCTGCGACGCCTTCTTGCGTCGCCGTGCCGGCTGCGGGAATGTCCCGAAAGGGTTGCGCCTAGGCCTTCGGGATGCGCCAGGCCAGCACGGGCCCGCCGTCGTCGATGCGTGCATGCGCGGGCGGCTGGAAACCCGCAGCCTGCAGCGCGGCCAGCGCGGGCAGCGCAGCGTCGATCGGCTGGGCGAGCCGGGCCTCGGCGGCTGCGCCGAGGAAGGACAGGTAAACCGTCTGGCGCGGCAGTAGCGCCGCGAGATGGCTGCGCCAGGCCGGCCCCAGGCGGCCCTCGGCCTCGGCCGCGTCGCCGGCGTAGAAGCGCGCGCCCAGCGCCTGCCAGAAAGGCGACACGCCGGCTGCGTCGCGCCAGCCCGGCAGCTCGGCGACGAGGGCGTCGCCATGGTCCTGCGGCCGCTCCTGGATCAGCGCACGCGCCGCCGTGATGAGGCGCAGCAGGGCCGTTGTCTGCTTGGCCTCGGCCAGGCCCGGTGCGGCCCACAGTTCGGCCAGTTCCGACTGGCCGGTGTGGTCGTTGCCCAGCAGCAGCGTTGTCTGCACGCGGAACAGTCCCAGTTCCTGCGCCGCGTGCACGACGCGGCCGATGTGGAAGTGGTAGCGCGGCAGGTCCAGCCCCAGGCGGGGCACCAGCAGCAGGGAAGCCGAGCCGTCCGCCAGGGCCAGGCGCTGGCCGCCGGTTTCGGGCGTGATGCGCACATCGCTCATTGGGCGTCCTCCTCGTGCAGTGGTGTCGCCAGCAGACGCTCGCCGGGGTGGGCGCCGAGCGCGGCGGCCGTGGCCGCGTCGACCTGTTCGCCGAGCTCCGCCAGCATCGCCGCGAAGCCTTCGCGCGCTGGGCGCACCAGCAGGTGCCAGCGCCGCACGCCGCCGGCCGGCCCGACCTGCACTTCGCGCGCCAGCCGCACGCTGCGCAGCGAGGCCAGCGGCGCCTCCACGGTGGGCCCGCCGTCGAAGATGTCGACATAGCTGTCCGCATCGAAGCCCTCGTCCTGCAGGATGGAGAACGGCAGCTCGCCGACTGGGTGCAGTTGGCCCAGCGCCCACTGCGCGTCTTCCGGCAGCAAGGCGACGTACACCGGCGATGGGGGCATCAGGTCGGCGATGCAGGCGCGACTTCGGCCGCCGATGACGGCCTCGGCCTCGGGGTAGGCCATGCCGAAGAAGCGCCTGCCCACCGCGTCCCAGAACGGGCTCTGTCCCGCTGCGTCCGTCACGCCAGGGCTCTCGGCCGCGATGCGCTCCGAAAACCGCGCCGCGTTGGCGCGGATGAACAGCAGCCGCGCGCGCGACAGCAGCTGGGCGGCGGGGCCTTGCTCGTAGTTGGGTTCGAGGTAGAACGAAGTCAGCAGCGTGGCGCCGGTCAGGTCGTGGCACAGGTGCAGCGTGTGCATGCGCTGCGACACGCCCAGTGCCGCGCTGGCGTGCACGACGAACTCGTTGCGGTAGCTGTAGAAGCGGTCGAAGAAGCCGGCGCTGGCGGCGATGCCCGAGCAGCCGACCAGGCGGCCCCGGCCTTCATGGGCCGCGCGGTCCTCCAGCACGAAGAGGTAGGTCTCCTCGCCGCTGGCGTCGTCAGGGCTGGCGAAGGACTGCATCGAGGCCTCGATGCGCCGGCGCAGCTTGGCCTCGTCATTGGGCAGCGAGCTGATGCCGTCGGCGCTGGCCGCGGCCATGCGCTGCAGGTCGGCCAGGTCGGCCGCTGCAACGGGGCGCAGCAACAAATGGTTCATGGCAGGTCTCCGGGAGGGGCACCGGCGCGCCAGGCCAGGGCGCGGCGGCTGCGCTCATCGCGCGGCGTGTGGCCGAAATGGGTCTTGTACGCGTTCGAGAAATGCGGCCCCGACGAGAAGCCGCTGGAAAGGCCAATCTGCAGGATGGACTGGCTGCTCTGCTGCAGCAGGCGCTGCGCGCGGGCCAGGCGCAGCTGCAGGTAGTGGCGTGAGGGCAGGGTGTCGAGGTGCTGCTTGAACAGGCGCTCCAGCTGGCGCCGCGACACGCCGACAAGCTGGGCCACCTCCTCGGTGGGCAGCGGCTCGGCCAGGTTGGCCTCCATCAGCGCCAGCGCCTCGGCCAGCTTGGGGCTGCCGGCACCGCGCTGCTCGCTGTAGCCGGCTCGCTGGCGCTCGTCGCGCGGGCGCAGGCCCTTCAGGCCCAGCGCCTGGACGAGCTCCTGGCCGAGACGCTCGCCGTGCTGGGTGGCCAGCCAGGCACAGCACAGGTCCAGGCTGGCCGTGCCGCCGGCGCAGCTCAGGCGCGCGCCGTCGGCGGCGATCTCCCACAGGCCGTTGGCCCAGGCGACGGCCGGGTGGGCATCGGTCAGGCCGTCGAGCTGGGCCCAGTCGGCGCAGGCACGCTGGCCGTCCAGCAGACCCGCGGCGGCCAGCGCGGCGGCGCCGGCGTCTACACCGCCGAGCACCGCACCCTGCGCGGCCCAGGCTTTCAGCTGGGCGCACAGCAGCGCGTCGGCGGGGCCGGCCTCGGCGGCGACCACGAAGATGGCATGCCAGTCGGTGGCCAGCGTCCACGCCAGCGTGTGCGCCTGCAGGCCCGCGGCCGAGGCCACGGGCCCGCCGCCGGCCGACAAGCAGTCGCCGCGGTAGTGGGCCTCGGCCTGCAGCGCATTGGCCGCGGCCAGGCTGTCCAGCACGCCGGCCAGGGCGAGCGCTGAGAAGCCCGGCTGCAGGACCAGGCCGACGCGGCGCAACGGGGCGGGGCTCATCGGCACATTGTGGCCGTCAGGGCCAGGCTGTCAGTGCCGGCACGGCCAGCAGCGCCAGCGCCATGACGAGGTAGAGGGCCTGCAGCGGGAGCATCCAGCGCAGCCACGTCGAGTAGCGCAGGCCCGACAGCGCCAGCACGCCCACCGTAATGCCCGAGGTCGGGATGATGGCGGTCGTCAGCTCGCCGAACTGGAAGGCCAGCACGGCGGTCTGGCGCGACAGGCCCACCAGGTCGGCCAGCGGCGCCATCAGCGGCATAGTCAGTGCGGCCTGGCCCGTGCCGGAGTGGATGAAGAAGTTGATGACCGACTGGATCAGGAACATCTTCTGCGCGGCAAACACGGGGCTTTCGGACGCCACCAGTGGCGCCAGCGCATGCAGCAGCGTGTCGATGATCTGGCCCTCGCGCATCAGGATGACGGTGGCCTTGGCGAGCGCGATGACCAGGGCCGTGCCGACGAGATCGCGCGCGCCGTGCAGGAAGGCCGCCACGATGTCGTCGGCCGACAGCCGCCCCAGCAGGCCGACGGTCACGGCCATGACGAGGAATAGCGCCGCGATCTCCTCGATGTACCAGCCCCAGCGCACCACGCCGACGATCATGCCCAGCAGCGTCGCGGCGAAGGCCCACAGCACCAGGCGCTGACGACCCGTCATGCCGGCAAAGCGCTCGAAGCTGGCCAGATCCAGCGTCTGGCGGCGCTGCTGGTCGAGCTCGAAGCTGGGGCTCAGCGTCGGGTCACGGCGGATGCGCGCGGCCCACCACATCAGGAAGGCGATGGTCAGCGAGGTGGCGACGGCCCAGCAGACGACGCGGTAGCCCAGGCCCGAGAACAGCGGCACGCCGGCGATGCCCTGGGCCACGCCGACGTTGAAGGGGTTGAGGAAGGCTGTCGCGAAGCCGATCTGCGAGCCGACGAAAGGGATGGCCACGCCGGTCAGTGAGTCCAGCCGCAGCGCCAGCGCCAGCGGGATGAAGATCAGCACGAAGGGGATGGCCTCCTCGGCCATGCCGAAGCTGGCGCCGCCGAGCGAGAACAGCGTGACGAAGCCGGGGATGACGGCGGCGCGCACCAGGCCCGAGCGGCTGTGCGCGCGGGCCACGGCCTTGATCATGGCGTCGATGGCCTCGGTCTTCTGCAGCACAGCGAAGGCGCCGCCGACGATGAGCACGAAGCCGATGATGAGCGCCGCTTCGACGAAGCCCTTGATCGGCGCTGTCAGCAGCGCCGCCAGTCCCTGGGGGCGGGCATCGGCCGCGTGGAAGCTGCCGGCGACGACGAGGGTCTTGCCATTGACCAGCTCGGTCGCGAAGCGCCCGCCAGGCACGACCCAGGTAGCCAGCGCGATCAGCGCCAGCAGGCTCAGCAGCAGCACGAACGTGTTGGGCAGCCGGAGTTTCATAGCGAGAGCAGCTTGCCGCTGCGGTAGGCGGTCGCGCCGGCGATCTTCATCAGGCGCATGCCCCGCGTGGCGTAGCGCCGCGCCGTGCGTGCGAAGCAGCGGCCGCTGACGCTGGCCAGCAGCGCGGTGCGCACATCGGTGAGCGGGTCGACGATCTCGGCGACCGGCTCACCGGCCTCGACCCAGTCGCCCGGCGCCTTGGCGAACACCACGATGCCGCTGGTCAGTGCCGTCACCGGCTCCACGCCTTCCAGCGGCGTGGCTGCACAGGCCGGTGGCACCGGCGGCGGCGTGCCGGCGATGTGGCCGCCGAAGCGCAGAAACGCGACCAGCGCGTCGGCGTCGTGCTCGGCGAGTTCCTGCGACACCTCGGTCTCGCCACGCAGCTCCACAGTGGCGGCCAAGCAGGCCAGCGGGTCGACGGCGAAGCGGCCGGCAAAGCGCTCAGCCAGCTCCCACCAGATGCGTGCCGCGGCCTCGTCGAATGGCTCGTCGCCCGACACCTCGCTGTGCAGCAGCGCCTGTGCGCCGAGGTAGCCGGCCAGCGGCGCGAAGGCGTCGGCCTGCGGCGTGCCGGTGTAGAGGTGGACGACGGCCTGGTTGTCGCAGTGCAGGTCCAGCACGAGGTCGGCGTCCATGGCCAGCGTCTGCAGCAGGCGCTTCAGCGCCTCGGTCTCGGTGGCGGGCTGCCAGGCCGCCAGCAGCCCGCGGCTGGCGGCGCGGATGGTGCGCGTATTGGCGTCCGCATCGGCGCACAACAGCGGCTCGACAAGGGGTGCGAGGGCAGGCGTCAGGTGGCGGAACTGGCGGTTGAAGTTGACGCCGGTGGCGAGGTCGAAGCGGCCGAAGGCGGTGCCCTGCAGGTCCTGCGCGAGGCCGATGGGGTTGGCCATGGGCACCAGCACGATCTCGCCGGCAATGGCACCGGCCGTGTCCAGCGCGGCCAGCCGTTCGGCCAGGGCCTGGGCTACCAGCATGGGCGGCACTTCGTCGGCGTGCAGGGCCGCCTGCAGGTAGGCCTTGCGGCCGGTCTCGGCACGGCCGAAGTGAAGGCTGCGCAGGCGGCGCGTGGTGCCGGCACTGGCGGCCGGCAGTTCGTGGAACTGGGTTTGCATGGGGGAGCGAGCAATGAGCGGCGGGAGCCGCCACAACGAACAGGGGGTCAGCGCGCCGCGATGGGCGTGAACAGAGGGCTGGCCATGCGCACCGGCACCACGTCCAGTCGCGCCTTCAGCACGGTGTAGTCCTCGCCGCCTAGGGCGCCGCTGAACCAGCCGACCAGGCCGGGGCCGCGGCGCAGGCGGAACTCGAAGCCGATGTCCGGCGCCGTGTCGCCGGGGCGCGGCGTGACGCGGTAGGCCAGGCCGCGCACCTCGGTCGCGGGGCTGTCCAGCAGCTGGGCCATCGCGGTGACGATGGTGCCGTCGCCCAGCATGTCGAGGAAGTAGTTGTCGGCCTGCAGGTAGGGCTTGTAGTCGCTGGCCGCGGGGTCGATGCGGGCCTCGCGCAGCTTGTGGGCGGCGGGCGTGCTGATGCCCGTTTTCAGGTCGTGGCGGTCACCGCGGTCCAGGTAGCTCAGCAGTGCGCCACGCAGGTTGAAGTAGGGCAGCGTCGCATCGCTGCTGGCCTCGGACAGGTCCACCAGCAGCGCACCGCGCGCACCGATGACTTCCACCTCATGGCCCTTCACGACGATGGCCGAGTTCTCCTCCACGCCCAGCCCCGTGCGATAGCCCAGTGCGCGCATGGCCGGCAGCATGCGGCCGATGCGGCCGCGCTTGAGGAAGTGCTGGTCGACGAACAGGTCGGGCCCCACGAAGCCCAGGCCGCGGTCGTACTCGCGCCGCTCGCGCCACTGGCCCTTGAGGATCTGCAGGTTGTCCTGCGCGTCGCGGAACATCATGCGGCTCATGATTGCCGCGCCGGCACTGGTGCCGGCCACCACGCCGCCGCCGTCGAACACCTGCCGGATGGCCTTGAGCATCGGGGTGGGCTCGCCACCGGGCTGCAGCGTGTCGACGATGAGCTCCTGCGCGCCGCCCGAGAAGAACACGCCGCGGGACGCGGTCACCTTGGCGATCAACGCCGGGTTGGCCAGCGTGGCCGCGAGGTCGACGCCCTTGAGGCGGGGCGCGACGGGAATGGCCTCGGCGATGGCGCCGTGCCGGCTCAGCGACGCGACGATCTGGGCCGCGCTGCGCTCGGGGTTGGCGGCCGCGGTGGCGAAGACGGCGATGTGGGCGCCGGCACCACCGGCCTCGTCAACGACGCGCTGCCAGACGGCGTCGTTGTCACTTTTCAGCGCGCCGCCAATGACGATGGCCGTGCCGGCGTGGGCGGCACCGGCGGCGGTGAGGCAGCACAGCAGCACGGACAGGAAGCGGGTCGGAAAGCTCATGGCGACCATGTTGGCAGTGCCACCACCGCACGGCCAGCGGGTTGGGCCCCAGGCAGGTGCGCTTTGCACCGGGAACGCAATTGCATGTCGCTTGGATGCAAGCGCTGTTGCGGCGCCGCGCAGGCCGCTTGCCGAGAAGCGACATGTGCTTGCGTGCAAGCGACTGCCGCGCCGAAACCCCATAGGCGACCGGGGATGGGCCTCCCTAACCTGAATGGCATCCGCTCTTCACCGCACCACCCGAGGCCTTCATGACCCCAGTCCGCTCCTTCACCCTGCACACGCTGGCGCAAGCCGCCCTGCTTGCCGCCGCCACCTTGCCAGCCCATGCGCAAGATCAGAAGCTCGAACGCGTCGAGATCACCGGCTCCAGCATCAAGCGCGTGGACGCCGAGACCGCGCTGCCGGTACAGATCATCAAGCGCGAAGACATCGACAAGACTGGCGCCACCACGGCGGCCGAGCTGCTCAAGAGCATCAGTGCCTCGACCGCGCCGCTGTCCGATGGCGCCAGCATCACGGACGGCACCTCGGGCCAGCGCGGCTTCAACGGCGCCAACCTGCGCGGCATCGGCGTGAGCAGCACGCTGGTGCTGCTCAACGGCCGGCGCCTGGCCAACTTCGCCTCGCCCGGTGACAACGCCGGCGTGGACCTCAACAGCATCCCGGCCGGTGCCATCCAGCGCGTGGAAGTGCTCAAGGACGGTGCCTCCGCCATCTATGGCACCGACGCCATCGGTGGCGTCATCAACTTCATCACCCGCAAGGACTACCGCGGCGTGGACATCGGCGCATCCGTGGCCGGCACGCAGGAGGGCGGCGCGGGCAAGCGCACCTTCACGCTGTCCGGCGGCGTGGGCGACCTGTCGGCCGACCGCTTCAACGTCTTCGCGGTGCTGGACATCCAGCGCTTGGACGCGCTGCGCTCCAGCCAGCGCCAGTTCATACAGGACCGCCCGCTGGCCACGCTGCTGCCGGCGCTGATGTCCAGTAACACTTTCCCCGCCAACGTCGACATCTCCAGCGCCCAGCGCAACGCGCTGATCAAGGCCGGCCTGCTGCCCGCGGGCACCACGCAGACGCGCATCAACCCTGCCAACCCGGGCTGCAACACGCTGACCGACGCCACCGTCTACGCGCCCGCGGGCCCCGGCGGCAAGCTGGGCTGCAGCTACGACTACATGAAGGACACCGAGCTGTACCCCGAGGCCAAGAAGGACAGCCTGCTCGTCCGCGGCAGCGTCAAGGTGGCCGAGGACCACCAGCTCTACGCCGAGCTGATGCGCAGCCAGGCCGACTCGCGCTACGTGCTCAGCCCCAACCCGCAGCGCATCCGCAACCTGCCGCTGAGCGTGCTGCCCCAGACCTGGCGCGACGCGCTGGCCAACCCGGCCAACTACCCCACGGGCACGACGCCGTCGGCCACCTTCAGCGGCATCCGCTACCGCATGACCGAGGCCGGCAACCGCACCAACCTCGTCAAGGCCACGGCGGACCGCGCCGTCGTCGGCGCCACCGGCACCGTGGCCGGCTGGGACTACGACGTCGGCCTGTCCCAGGCCACCAACAAGGCCGTGGACAACTACACCGGGGGCTACACGCTGTACGACAAGCTCGACAGCGGCGTGCGCAACGGCACGATCAACCCCTTCCAGCCCAGCAATGCGGCCAAGGACTACTTCGGCAGCATCCAGGTCAACGACGACGCGCGCCGTTCCAAGGGCACCACGCGTTCGCTGGACTTCAAGATCTCCAACACGCTGGCCCAGCTCGAAGGCGGCGACCTCGCCTTGGCCCTGGGCGGCGAGCTGCGTCACGAGAACGCCACGTTCACGCCGTCGGCGCTGCTGTTGTCCAACAACATCGCCGGCGACCGCGGCACAACGGGTGTGGACAGCCTGAAAGCCACCGACGACAGCCGAAGCGTGCGCTCGGCCTTCGCCGAACTGAACGCACCGGTCACCAAGACGCTGGAGCTGCAGTTCGCGCTGCGCCACGACCACTACAGCGAGGTCGGCGGCACCACCAACCCCAAGATCGGCGTGCGCTACCAGCCCACTAAGCAGCTGGTGCTGCGCGGCTCGGCCGGCACAGGCTTCCGTGCGCCGTCGCTGGCCGACCTGAAGCGCCCCACCACCTTCGGCAGCGCCGCCAGCTTCCTGACCGATCCGCAGTGCGTGAAGACCGGGCTGGACAGCATCGACGGCTGTACCGATCAGTACCCCGTCGAGCGGCGCTCCAACCCCAACCTCAAGCCCGAGAAGTCGCGCCAGTTCGGGCTGGGCTTCGTCTTCGAGGCCAGCCGTGACCTGACCTTCGGCGTCGACTACTGGAACATCCTGAAGAAGGATGTCATCTCCACGCTGGGCGAGCAGATCATCGTGGACAGCCCCGACAAGTACAACGGCAAGTACATCCAGCGCGATGCCGACGGCTACATCAGCAACATCCTGCTGGTGAAGGAGAACCAGGGCCGCTTGAAGACGTCGGGCCTGGACCTGAGCTTCGACCTGCGTATGCCGCTGGGCGATGCCGGCCGGCTGAGCCTGGGAGGCACCGGCACCTGGATCAACAACTACGACCGCCAGTTCGGCCCGCTGGAGGCGGACCGCAGCAACCTCGGCGTGTTCCTGAACGACCAGGTCGTGCAGCGCTGGCGCCACCGCCTCAACGTCGGCTACGACGTGGGCCCGGTCAGCCTGACGCTGGCCAACGGCTTCTCGTCCGGCTACACCGACCAGAACACCACCTACGACCCGGCCGCCAACTCGCTGCTGCCGTCGCGCAAGGTCAAGGCCTACTCGCTGTGGGACCTGACCGGCAGCTACCAGGTCAGCAAGGCACTCAAGGTGCGCGCCGGCATCCTGAACCTGGCCAACACCGCGCCGCCGTTCTCCAACCAGGCCTACTACTTCCTGGCCGGCTACGACCCCACTTACACCGACCCGCGCGGCCGCAGCTACTACGTCAGCGTCAACTACCAGATGCGCTGATCGCGCTGTGCCGGTCCGCCGGCTGATACAGCACACCGGGCGGCGGGTCTCGCTGTAGCTTCACGCCCGGGCCGCCGGGCGCTGCAATGGCCGCATGAACGAGATGCTGCCTTTGCTGACCTATTGCCTGCTGATGTCCAGCACGCCCGGTCCCAACAACATGATGCTGGTCACGTGCGGTGCCCACCACGGCTACCGGCGCACGCTGCCGGCCATCCTGGGCATCAACACGGGCGGTGCGGTGCAGGTCTTCGCCACCTGCATGGGGCTGGGGACGCTGTTCGTCGCCTGGCCGGCGCTGCATGCCGTGCTGCGTGTGGCCGGCACGCTCTACATGCTGGTGTTGGCCTGGCGTTTGGCCGGCAGCCCGGTGGCGCACGACCGGCCGGCCGAGCAGCTGAGCTTCGCCCAGGCCGCGCTGTTCCAGGCGGTCAACCCCAAGAGCTGGATCAAGGCGGTGACGGTGGCCACCGTCTTCATGCCGCCGCAGCTCAGCGTGCCGGCGGGGGCGCTGCTGGTCAGCGTCGTCGGCGCGGTCATCGGTTTCCCGTGCATCTCGATGTGGGCGCTGTTCGGCGCCGGCATCGGCCGCTTCCTGTCCAGCCCGGCGCGGCGGCGCTTGTTCAATGTCATCATGGCCGCCTCCCTGGCCGTGCTGGCCCTCATGCTGCTGCGCTGATGTTTTCGCTGGACCGTGACTCGCCCACGCCGCTGACCGACCAGATCGAGCAGCGGCTGCACGCGCTGATCGCCAGCGCCCAGCTCCCGCCAGGCGCGCGGCTGAACTCCATCCGCCAGCTGGCGTCGCAACTCAGTGTCAGCCCCAACACCGTGGTGGTGGCCTATGACCGGCTGGTGGCCGCAGGGTTGATCGACTCGCGCGGCACCGCCGGCTTCTTTGTCGCCGAGGGCCCGGCCGATGCGATGCCCGACGCGGTGCGCGTGGAGGCCGGCGAGGAGCAGGAAGCCGTCTGGCTGGCCCAGCAGGCCAACGACCAGCGTGCCGGCGTGCTGCTGGCCAGCAGCGGTGCCTTGCCCGCCACCTGGCTGGAAGACGCCGTGCCCGCAGCCGCGGTGCAGCGCGGCCTGGCGCGGTCCAGCGCTGGCATGGCCTCACGCTGCCCGCCCCAGGGCCTGCCCGAGCTGCGCGAGCGCATCGCCGCGATGCTGCGCAGCCAAGGCATTGCCGTGGACGCCGGCCGCGTGCTGACCACGTACGGCGGCACCCATGCCATCGACCTGATCTGCCGGGCGCTGCTGCGCCCGGGCGACACGGTGGCGGTGGAGACGCCGGGCTACTTCCTGCTGTTCGACCGCCTGCGCCAGGCCGGCGTGACCATCGTGCCCGTGCCGCGCCGCCCCGACGGCATTGATCTCGAAGCG
Source organism: Burkholderiales bacterium (assembly GCA_016195825.1). Classification (GTDB taxonomy): domain Bacteria; phylum Pseudomonadota; class Gammaproteobacteria; order Burkholderiales; family Burkholderiaceae_C; genus Pelomonas. Next base: position 17,647 of record JACPYV010000049.1, read on the forward strand.
CTGGACGTCGCCTGCACCGAGCACCGGCCGCGGCTGCTGTTCATCCAGACCGTACTGCACAACCCCACCGGCTGGGGCAGCACGGCGGCCAACCTGCACCGCGTGCTGATGCTGGCGCAGCGCCACGGCTTCCTGATCGCCGAGGACGACGTGCAAGGCCATTTCCATCCCGGCGCACCCACGCGACTGGCCCAGCTGTCCGGGCTGGACCGCGTCATCTACTACTCCAGCTTCTGCAAGGCCATGAGCCCCGCGATGCGGCTGGGCTATCTGGCCGCGGAGCCGTCACTGATCAAAGCACTGATGCGCGAGAAGATCCTCTCGGTGCTCACCACCTCCGCGCTCAACGAGTTCGTGCTTCTGGAGGTGTTGTCCGCCGGCCGCTGGCGCAAGCACCTTGACCGCCTGCAGCAGCGCCTGGCCGTGGCCCGCGCGGCGGCCACGCGGCAACTGCGCCAGGCCGGCGTGCTGCTTGAGCATGCGGGCGAGGGCGGGCTCTTCCTGTGGGGTGCCGTGCCGGCCGGCGTGGACGTGGACGGCGTCGTGAAAGACGCCTTCCGCCACGGCATCCTGCTGGTGCGCGGCGCCACCTTCGCGGCCGACGGTGCGCCCGACCCGCACATCCGCTTCAACGCCGCGTTCAGCCAGCAGCCGCGGCTGGCGGAGTACCTGCAAGGCCAGCTGAGTGCGGCCACCAGCGCGCAGCTGGCCCTGGAGCGCGCTCGCAGCCGCGCGGGCGTCTAGCCCAGGGCGACCACCGCGTCACCGACCTCAATGGCGCCGCCTTCCAGCACGCGCGCCGTCATGCCGCCGTGGCCACGCATGGCGGCGTAGCCGCCCGGGCCGATGACCTCCTCCATGCGCGAGCAGGGCTGGCAAGGCCCCACGATCTGCAGCAGCGCCGCGCCGACGCGCAGCCTGGCGTTCTTCAGCGACAGCAGGTTGATGCCGGAGACCACCAGGTTGCGGCGCAGCCCCACGGGGTCGATGGCGCCGCTGCGCGCGAACGCGGCGATCAGCGGCAGGTGCTCCTGCTGGATCAGCGTCACCTGGCGCGTCGACAGCTCGGCCTCGCCGCGCTTGCCAAGCCGGTCGTCGGCCAGGCCGATGCCGGCCAGCGCCACCGTCTGCTCGACGCGGCGCGCCGGGTCGCGCGGTGTACCGCGCACGATGATGGCTTCGACCCGCCCCTGGATGTGGGCCGGCGGGGTGTTGAGGTCACGCAGGGTTTTCATGCGACCACGTTAGCGCAGACCGTCCTGCGCCGCGCCGGGACTACGGTGCCCATACCGTAGGCGTCAAGGGCGCCTACCGTAGTGCGCCGACTTCGCCGACAGGCGCCGGGCACCCAGACTGGCGTTGTTCCCAAGGAGCCCGCCATGAACCTCGCTGTCACGCTGCCCCGCCTTCTGCCCTGGGTCTGGCCCGCGTGGGTGACCCGGACCCCGAAGGCGCCGGTGCTGCATCGACTGCGGCCTGACGCATTCATGACGCTGGCCGACAGACGGCTGCAGCTGCGCGTGCTGCGTGGCTGCGTGTGGATCACGCGCGATGGCTGCCCGGCAGACCTGGTGTTGGGCGCTGGCGACGTGTTCGAACAGCACCCGGGTGCGCCGGTGCTGGTCCAAGCGCTCGACGACGCAGAACTTTCGATTGCCCCAGGCGGGTAGCGCGCGCAAGATGCGTGACACCTCCGCCTTCCAGGTCGCCCAGTGGAACCCAGCCAGGATCTGCGTTTTTGCGTGACCCCGGATCGCGTGACGCTGGCCTGCGCGCTGACGGGTAGCGGTCCGAAGCTGGTGCGCGCGGGCACCTGGGTCAGCCACCTCGAATGCGAGCTTCGCGAGCCGCACACATGGTCGACCCTGGAGGCGCTGGGACACCATCGCACGCTCGTGCGCTACGACCCGCGCGGCTGCGGACTTTCTACGCGCGAGGTGCCACCCTTCGACTTCGAGACGCTGCTCGGTGATTTCGAAGTGGTGATGGATGCCATGGCGCCTGAGCCTGCGGCGCTGCTGGGCATTTCGTGCGGAGCGCCCCTGGCCATCGCCTACGCCGCCCGGCATCCGCATCGAGTCACGGCACTGGTCCTGGTCAACGGCTTCGCCCGCGCCTATTTCAGTGCGCCGACGACGCCTCCCTATCTTCTCGAAGAGGCCAAGCTGTTGCTCGCCACGGCGCGTCAGGGCTGGGCGCAGGAGAAGTCGCCGTTTCGGCAGATCTTCCTGGCGCAGCTGATGGGCGCGGCGGTGTCGGACGTTGCCGCCCGGCATCTCGTCAGCGAACGCATGCGACTGTCCATGACGCCCGACATCGCGGAGCGACACCTGCGCTCGAACTACGGCATCGACGTGAAAGCGCAGTGCGCGCTGGTGCAGTGCCCGACGCTGGTTTTCCATGCACGCGACGACCAGATGGTCTCGCTGGAGCAGGGCCGCAAGCTCGTGGCCTGGATTCCGGGTGCACGCTTCGTGCTGCTGGACAGTGATAGCCACATCATGCCCGCCGGCCAGGACGCCGGGCGCATGTTCATCGCCGAGACCATCGAGTTTCTCGGCGGCAGCCGCCCCGACCGGCCGCGTCTGAGCCGCCGCCAGACGCAGATCCTGTGCCTCGTGGCCCAGGGCATGACGGACAAACAGGCAGCACGGGAGCTGGGGCTGAGTCCCCGCACCGTCGAAATGCATGTGGCGCTGGCCTTGCGCGCGCTGGACTGCGCCAACCGCGCCGAGGCCGTCCACCGGGCCGGCCAGGAAGGCTTGCTGGTCGAGGTCGATTGAGAAAACGACACGGGCCGCCTTTCGGCGGCCCGCAAGGGCGAGGCCGCGGCATGCGGCCTCGGGGTGGCTGGGGTCAGGCCGCGACGACGCGGACCATCTCCAGCACCTTGTTCGAGTAGCCCCACTCGTTGTCGTACCAGGACACCAGCTTGATGAAGGTGCCGTCCAGCGCGATGCCGGCGTCGGCGTCGAAGATGGAGGTGCGCGGGTCGCCGCGGAAGTCGGTCGCGACGACCTTGTCCTCGGTGTAGCCCAGCACGCCCTTCAGCGCGCCCTGGCTCTGCGCCTTGAACTCGGCGCAGATCTCTTCGTACGTCGCGTCCTTCAGCAGTTCCACGGTCAGGTCGACCACCGACACGTCGGAGGTCGGCACGCGGAAGCTCATGCCGGTTAGCTTCTTGTTCAGCTCGGGGATGACCTTGCCGACGGCCTTGGCGGCGCCGGTGCTGCTGGGGATGATGTTCTCCAGGATGCCGCGGCCGCCGCGCCAGTCCTTGTTGCTCGGGCCGTCCACGGTCTTCTGAGTGGCAGTGGCCGCGTGCACGGTGGTCATCAGGCCGCGCTTGATGCCCCACTTGTCGTTCAGCACCTTGGCCAGCGGGGCCAGGCAGTTGGTCGTGCAGGACGCGTTGGAGATGATGGCTTCGCCGGCGTACTTGGTGTGGTTCACGCCGTAGACGAACATCGGCGTCTCGTCCTTGGACGGGGCCGAGAAGATGACCTTCTTGGCGCCCGCGGCCAGGTGCTTCTCGCCGCCGGCCTTGTCCAGGAAGATGCCCGTGGCTTCGACCACGATGTCGGCGCCGACGGCGGCCCACTGCAGCTCGGACGGGTCCTTCACGGCGGTCAGTCGGATTTTCTTGCCGTTGACGACCAGCGTGTTGCCGTCCACGGAGACTTCACCGTCGAAGCGGCCGTGCACCGAGTCGTACTGCAGCATGTAGGCCAGGTAGTCGGGCTCCAGCAGGTCGTTGATCGCGACGACCTCGATGTCCTTGAAATTCGCGATGGCGGCACGGAACACCATGCGCCCGATGCGGCCGAAGCCGTTGATACCGATCTTGATGGTCATGGGAGAGTCTCCAGAGGATGAAAAATCTTGGTCGGGCAGGATTCTCGACGATTCGCCCGATGGGTTGGATTCAAGCGAGTTTCGCGTACTGACTCAGCCCAGCTTGATGGTGCCGCAGGGCACGTCCACGGTCATTGGGTTGTTGAGCAGGTACTCGAAGTCCGGACGTGTCACATCCATCACCAGTTCGCTGAGCCATGCGATCAGTGGTGCCCGCGCCGTGTTCCTGGAGCCCTGCTCGGTCACTTCGTTGGAAAAGGCCGGCTGACCGAGTCGCCATGTCAGCTGGAATGGGCAGCCCATGGCGTCCAGATCGAAGGCCACCGGTCGCGCTTGCAGGTTTTTCATCCCCGCCAGCAGAGGTTGCAGCGACGTGTGCCTCGGAAACGCCGCAGGGACGCGCTCGGTCCATGTGAAGTTGAACACTTGGCGATGCTTGAATTCCTGGCCCTTGGCCAGGCAGGGCAACCGGTACTGCCGGGCGTAGTCCACGACTGCGTTTCGGGTATTCCGACTGACCGAGTTGTAGAGCACGCGGATCTGTGGTTCCCGGTCCGGCGCCGTGAAGGCCACCTCGAGCACGGTGTTGCCCACCCCCAGGTCCAAGCCCCTTTCGGGGGCCAGCTCACCGCGGATGCCCATCGTGTCCCGTGGCGGCGCTTTCAGGCAGGTGTCCAGCGCCGTATCGGAGGACTGCGCTTGAGCACTGGCGCAGGTCAGCAGTGCCAAGCTACCCCGTATTGCCGCCTTCCAGGCCCCGTGCCGTTGGCGCATGTCGTACTCCCCGTTCCTTGTGAGCGCAGGGTTGTAACGCGGGAACGGGGTCATGTTGCTCCTAGCTTGTCCCCGGTGTCCCTGAACCCAGCGGCGTGAGGCACGGGGCTGAGCCCAACTTCTCCAGCAGCGCCTTGGCGCCCATGGTCAGGGACCCCTTGGATCGATTCGCGACTCATGGGTCAGCCTTGTGGTCGAAGCGCCAGCTTCAGGCAGGGCACGTTGACGATCAGGGTCTGACCTACAAGTTGCTCGAACTGGCGCTCCTTCAGGTCCATTTCCAGGCCGGCCAGCCACGCCAGGAACTCGGTGCGGTTCAGGTCGGGTTTGCCGACTTCACCAACGCTGTTATCCAGGCCGGGTTTGCCGAGCGTCCAGGCGACCTGGAAGGGGCAGGCCATCGTGGTGAGGTCGAAGTCCGTGCTCATCGCGCGGATGCCCTTCATGTTGGACAGGAAGGACATCAGCGGTACGGCATCCTTGAACACGCGCGCACCCACGCCATAGGGCCTGAACTGGAAATGCTGCTGGACGACCACCGGCTTGGCGCCCACGGGCATGCAGGGCAGGCGGTATTGCTCCACCAGCGCGGTCACCGCCTGGACCTGTGCCTTGCTGGCGCTGGTATAGAGCACCTTGACCTCGGGCGCCGTATCGGGCGCCGAGAAGCTGAGCAGGACGAAGCCGTTGCTGACATCGCGTTGCAGCGAGGAACCCGCAAAGTCCGGCGGGTCCTTGGGCGTGCGCATGCAGGCCATGATCTCCTGCCGGTTCGTGGTCTGCGGGTCGTTTGGTGGCACCCCGGTCACGGGCCGCGGTGCGGTCCAGGTGATGGGTTCGGTGACGACGGGCTTGTAGCTGAACTCCTGCACCGCGCTGACCGGCTCCGCGCCCGGCGCCATGCAGGGCAGCCGGTAGCCGCGTACATGCCAATTCACGTCGTCCATCATGGCTTCGCTGGCCGCCCGGAACAGCACTGTCACCTCGGGCGACCGGTCCGGTGCCGTGAAGCGCAGGCTGAGGCGGATATGGCCCGGCAGCCGCATCTTCAGATCCTGATCGGGATAGCTCAGGGCCGGCCCGCCTTTGTGCAGGCAGGCCATGGCCTTTGGGTCCACCGCGTCCACGGCGACCATCTGGGCCTGCGCGCCCAGCGCCCAGAGGCCAACCAGCCCGGCCATGATGGCTTTGCGCATCCGACTCTCCCTGTCCTTTTTGCGTGGCCCGGTTTTTAGCAGAGCTCGAGCCAAAAAAATGGGCCGCAAAAGCGGCCCATCCGGATTCAGCATGCGCCGCCTGCAGCGCGGCCAGGCATCACTTTTTCTTCAGCACGGCCTTCACCGTCGCAGCGACGTTCTCCGGCGTGAAGCCGAAGTGCTTGAACAGCACGCCGGCCGGTGCCGATTCGCCAAACGTGTCGATGCCGACGACGGCGTCCACGCCGTACTTCCACCAGAAGTCGCTGACGCCCATTTCCACGGCCACGCGCGGCAGGCCCTTGGGCAGCACGCTCTTCTTGCATTGGTCTTGGGCGAGTAGGTCAGGTTCTGGCGCGACAGGGCCAGCAGGCTGGGGCGCTGCGCATTGCCGATGGCCATGGTCCAAGCGACCACCGTCTCGGTCGTGTCGGCCGGGCGCCAGACGTCCAGGCCGGGGATCAGGCGCAGCGACGCCACATGCTCGATGGACTGGTGGGTCGGGCCGTCCTCACCCAGGCCGATGGAGTCGTGCGTCATCACGTGGATGACGCGGGTCTTCATCAGCGCGGCCATGCGGATGGCGTTGCGGCTGTAGTCGCTGAAGGTCAGGAAGGTGCCGCCGTAGGGGATGAAGCCGCCGTGCAGCGCCACGCCGTTCATGATGGCTGCCATGCCGAACTCGCGCACGCCGTAATTGATGTGGCGACCGTTGTTGGGCGTGCCGTCAGCGCCGATGCGCAGGGCCGGCGTGCTGGACGTGTTGGTCAGGTTGGAGCCGGTCAGGTCGGCGCTGCCGCCCAGCAGCTCGGGCAGGGCCAGCGTGAAGGCTTCGAGGGCCAGTTGGCTGGCCTTGCGGCTGGCGACGGTCTGTGCCTCGGCATGGGCCTTGACGACAGCGTCCACCGCGATCTGCGCGAAGTTGGCGGGCAGCACGCCGGCCATGCGGCGCTGGAACTCGGCGGCCAGCTCGGGGTGGGCTTCTGCGTAGGCGTCGAAGCGCTTGTCCCAGGCTTCTTCCTCGACGGCGCCGGCGGTCTTGGCGTCCCAGGCGGCGTAGACGTCGGCGGGAATGGCAAAGGGCTCGTGCGTCCAGCCCAGGGCTTCCCGGGTCAGCTTGATTTCCTCGGCACCCAGCGGCTCGCCGTGGGCCTTGCTGGTGTTGGCGCGGTTGGGTGACCCAAAGCCGATGTGCGTCTTGGCAATGATCAGCGTCGGCGCGTTGGCCTGCGCCTTGGCTTCGCCGATGGCGGCATCCATCGCGTCCACGTCGTGGCCGTCGACCGGGCCGATGACGTTCCAGCCATAGGCCTCGAAACGCTGGGCCGTGTTGTCGGCGAACCAAGGGGCGACCTGGCCGTCGATGGAAATGCCGTTGTCGTCGTAGACGGCGATCAGCTTGTTCAGCTTCCAGGCGCCGGCCAGCGACGCGGCCTCGTGGCTGATGCCTTCCATCAGGCAGCCGTCGCCCAGGAACACGTAGGTGTGATGGTCGACGATGGTGTGGCCGTCGCGATTGAAGTCGCGTGCCAGCAGCTTCTCCGCCAGGGCCAGGCCCACGGCGTTGGTCACGCCCTGGCCCAGCGGGCCGGTGGTCGTCTCGACGCCGGCCGTGATGCCCACCTCGGGGTGGCCCGGCGTCTTGCTGTGCATCTGACGGAAGTTGCGCAGCTCCTCGATGGGCAGCGCGTAGCCCGTCAGGTGCAGCAGCGCGTAGATCAGCATGGAGCCGTGGCCGTTGGACAGCACGAAGCGGTCACGGTTGGCCCAGTGCGGGTTGGCCGGGTTGTGCTGCAGGTGACGGTTCCACAGCGCGACGGCGATGTCGGCCATGCCCATGGGTGCGCCGGGGTGGCCGGAGTTGGCCGCCTGCACCGCGTCCATCGCGAGGGCGCGGATCGCGTTGGCCATGAGGGTGGGGGAGGCGGTCGTTGCAGTCATGGCCGGTGCTTTCTTGGGCTGGTGGAGCAAAACCAGGGATTTTACGGGGGTGCCCGGGTCCGGCTTGATCCAGCGCAAGACCTTGTGGGCGACGAAGCGCGACGCTTGGCCCATGTCCACGCCCATGCCCCTGGCCGTCCGCGTCATCCGCGCCGAGCACGACGCCCTGGCCGCGATGCTGCGTACCGTGCCGCTGCTGCTCGACGCCCACCGCCGCGCCGGCACGCCGCCGGACTTCGGTGCGCTGCGGGCGATGTTGTTCTATGTCGACGAATTTCCGGAACGCTTGCATCACAAAAAGGAAAGCGAGCTGCTGTTCCCCAAGCTGCGCGCCCGTGCGCCGGAACTGCGCGACACGCTGGACGACCTGGAGGCCGACCACGCCCAGGGCGAGCGCGCCATTCGCGAGCTGCAGCACACCCTGTTGGCCTGGGAGCAGATGGGCGAGAGCCGGCGCGAGAAGTTCGAGCAGCAGCTGAAGGTGTACTCGGCGCGCTACCTGCGCCACATGAAGCGCGAGGAGACCGAGATCCTGCCGCACGCAGCGCGCTGCTTCAGCGTGGAGGACTGGGCGGTGCTGGACGAAGCTTTCGGCAGCCACCAGGACCCGCTCGCGCCGCGTGCAGGGCAAGCCGTCGATGAGGCCTATGCGCCGCTGCGCCAGCGCATCCTGGCCGCCTTGCCGGCGCCCTTCGGCTGGGGGCCAGCGTTGGCGGCTTAGGCGGGTGGCAGATCCGGCGCCTGATCTGGCGACGACCTCGCCCGCACGATGAAGCGAAAGCCCACGTCGTCGCGGCGCTCGTCGTGGGCGATGCGGTCGATGGCGGCCGAGCGAGCCTGCTGGAAGCTGCCCAGAAACGACCCGCCGCGCAGCGCATGTAAGCCGGTTTCGGCGCCGGGCGGGCCTTCGGGGTCAACCTCATCCTCGCCGCTGCGCTGCTCTGGCGTCAGCAGGTCGCGGCAGAGTTCGGCGACGTTGCCATGCATCTGGAACAGGCCCCAGGCGTTGGGCTCCAGCGCGTCGACCGACAGCGGTGCGTCGCTTTCGGCGTGGACCCGCTGCGGACCCACCGCGTCGCCAAAGGCATAGGCCGTGCGCGTGCCGGCGCGGCACGCCGCCTCCCACTGCGCCTCGCTTGGCAGCAGCACCTCGCAACCCGGCAGGGCCTGCGCCAGTCGGTCCAGGAAGCGCTCGATCTCGGCCGCGCTGCGACGGGTCACCGGCAGTTCCGTCTGGTCGCCCAGGGGCTCGGACTGGCCCATCACCTGGACCCACAGCGCCCGTGAGCACGCGGTGTCCGCGATCCAGAATCCGCGGCTCAGCCGGACCGTGCGCAGTTCGCCCTCTTCAGGTGGCCCCTTGGGCGAACCCATGGCCAGCTTGCCCGCAGGCACCCAGCGCAGGCGCTGGCGCGCCTTGGGGATGCCTTCGCGGCGGTTCAGGTGCAGGGCGGCGTGTACGCCGTGGTGGCCGTCCGAGCCGAGGCTGATGCCGACTCCAGCCATGGTGCCGTCCATCGGCCGGGTGGCGCAGGCCCAGCCGCGCGGAATGTGCCACTCGGCGGCCGAACTCGTCAGCATCGTGCGCAGCCAGACCTGGGTGCGGCCCAGCAGTGGCGGCGCGAGCAAGGCCAGGTCGTCCTCGTTGCGCACGCCCTGGGCCCAGTCGGGCCGTTTGATCACCCCCAGCACGGGGTCGCCGAATTGGCGCAGCAGGTCCAGCGCCGCCACCTGTGACAGGTGGGGTCGCAGCTCCTGCAGCAGCTGATGCGTCGCGTCGGCTGGCGTGCCACGCGCGATCCACTCGTGCAACTGCTCGGTCAGCCGGCCGGCGCGCAACATCACCCACAGCCCGGTCGGGATCACGCGGTCGCGCAAGGCGGCCCCTTCGCGCGACAGCGCCACACGCACCAGCTCCAGTTCGCCGGAATTCACCGCCTCCAGCAGGGCTCGCTCGTTCTCCAGCCGGGCCTCCTGCGGCGCACCGGCGGGCGCAGCCGCCTCGCTGCGCTCGGCCTGCTTCACCGCAGGCTCGGCCTCTGGGGTGGCGGGAGCTGCTGCGGCAGCGGCCGGCATGACGACGGCCTCCGCCGCAGCTGGCATGGGCGGCACACCTGCTGCCGCGATCGCCGGTTCGGGGACCGGCATGGTTGAGGCAGGTGCCGGGGCATCCGGGGCGGCCTCCACCTCGGCAAACACCAGCAGCGCCCCCAACTGCGCACCGGTCAGCTCGGCTTTCTCGTGCAGCTCGCCCACGCGCGCCAGCAGCTCCAGCAGGTCGAAGCCCGAGCGGTTGAGCATTGCCGCCTCGCACAGATCGGGCAGGCGCTGCAGCACCAGCCGGTACTGCAGCTGCGCCGGCGAGTCCACGCCCAGCACCTGCAGCTGCAAGGCCTTGCGCAGGCCAGCCACGTCGCGGAACAGCGCGTCGGCCCGCCAGTCCGCCAGCGTGATCAGCAGCAGCGCGCCGTGCAGCCGCAGGAAGCGGTACAGCGCCGGCGCGAACAGCTGCAGCGCGCAGACGATCGCCAGCCATTCGCGCCGGCGCGGCGTTTTGGCGTCGCCCGCCCCCAGCGACTCGGCCAACGCCAGCAGCGAGCTCATGCGGTAGAGCTTGCGCGGCACGCCCGGCGTGATGGCCGCCACCAGCGTGGCCAGGTCGTTGGGGCTGGCGGTGGCATCGGCGAACCAGTCCGGCCATTTCAGTGCCAGGAAGTCGCGCGCTGCGGCACCGGTGGGCCGTGGCAGCCTCACCGGCAGGTGCACCAGCTTCTCCAGGTACTCCGCGCCGGTGATGGGGGTCATGCCGGCCTTGCCCTGCAGCGCGTAGTCGCGGTAGCGGTGTGCGATGCCGCGCTCGATCACCTCCTCGTCCAGTGCCAGCACGAAGGCGCAGCCCTCCACCTCCAGAAAGAGCTTGATGGCCTCCAGCACCTCCACCGCCTTGTCGGGCAGGCAGCGGTCCAGGTCGTCGACGAGGAAGACCAGGTTGAGCTGGAAGTCGGCGTCTGGCGGCAGCTCGCCCGATCCCAGCCAGCCCCAGCTGACCCGCAGCCGGTACTTCAGCCGCGGCCACCAGCCCAGGCCCCGGTACTTGAGCCGCTCGCGGTGCAGCGCCAGCGCCTTGGGGTTGCGGCCAGTGACGGCACGCAGGTGCTCCAGGAAGTCGTAGTACAGGCTGTGCAACTGGTCGGCGGGCGTGCTCAGGCGGCGCGCCTGTCGCAGCGCGTCGCGGTGCTGCCGCCAGCGCGTCCAGGCCGAGGGCTGCGGCTGGCCGGCTCCGGCCTTGAACTCGGGCAGCTTGAGCACCACGCCCTGTGCCGCCAGCGCTGTCTGCAGCAGCTCGCGTCCACCGTGCTGGTAGACGGTCTGGGCCAGGTCACCCAGCAGCACCAGCCGGTCCGACAGCCGCTCGTTGCGGCGGATGTCGTCGCCCAGGCTGGCCTCCAGCGCCTTGCGCACGCACTGCTGGGCGACGCGCAGCAGCGGCACCAGCAGATGCTCCTCGCGCTCGAATCGCCACGCATTGAAGGGCACGACGACGTTGAGTACCCGCTCACCGTCCCCGGCAGGCAGCGCCTCGCCGACGGTCTGCAGCAGCCGGCTCTTGCCGGCGCCCCATTCGCCGAACACGCCCACCACCAGGGCCGGCTCGGTGGTGCTGCCGGCGCCCGGCTGCAGGCTGGCCTCCAGCTCGGCGACCAGGCGCTGCGCCAGCGCGGCGTGGCCGAAGGAGAGCGGGGCAGCGGTAGCCATGGCCGCCATTGTTAGGCGGTGGTCCGCGCCCCGGGACGCGGGGCATCCCCAGGGCTGACTAGGTCGACCTCAGCAGGCGCAGCCGCCCGCTCGCGGCCCAGCTGTCCAGTGGCCGGCGCACGTCCTGGCGCAGCTCGTCCTCGCCGGCCGCGTCGGCGCCCAGCAGGCCCACCCAGGCGTTTCTGCCGGCCTCCTTGGCCTCGTACAGCGCGGCGTCAGCCAGGTCGATGGCGGAGCGCCAGTCCAGCGCGCGCGGCAGGGCCGGGCACAGCGGGAAGGCCGAGAAGCCGACCGAGCAAGTCTGCGCCAGCCGGATACCGCCCTCCACCTCGAAGGCCTGCGACGCGACGGCTTGGCGAGCGCGTTCGGCCAGCTCGGCGGCGCGGCTGCGTGGCGTGCCGCGGGCGACGATGAGGAACTCCTCGCCGCCCCAGCGCACCAGGTAGTCCGTCGCGCGGAAGACCTGCTGCAAGCGGCCGCGCATCTGCTCCAGCACGGCGTCACCGGCCATGTGGCCGTGGGCGTCGTTGATGCGCTTGAAGTGGTCGATGTCGATCAGGAAGAACAGCAGGTCCTGTTCGCTCTCGCCGGGCGTGGGCGCGTCGGACAGCGGTTCGTAGTGGCGCAGCGCCAGCGCCGCGTCGGCGGGCATCTGGCGGTCCAGGAAGCGGCGGTTGCGCAGGCCGGTCAGCGGGTCGGTGAGGCTGGCTTCCTCCAGCTCCAGGGACTTGGCCGTCAGCGCGGCCTTGGCTTCCTCCAGCGCTTCGGTGCGTTCGCGCACGCGCTCTTCGAGCACGCGGCGGTGGCGCAGCAGCAGCCGGGTGCGTGCGCGCACGATGCCCGCGACGACGGCGATAGCCGCGATGACGGCCAGCGCCAGCGCCCAGCGGGTCTGCCACCAGGCAGCGCGCACGTCGACGGCGATCTGCAGTTCGCTGGGGCTCCAGGCGCCGTCGCGGTTGCTTCCCTGCACATGCAGCGTGTAGTGCCCGGGCGAGAGGTTGGTGTAGGTGGCCGTGCGGCTGACGGCACCGGCATCTATCCAGCCGTTGTCCAGGCCTTGCAGCCGGTAACGGTAGCGGTTGCGGCCAGGCTGGCTGTAGTCCAGTGACGCGAAGGCCAGGCTGAAGGCGCGTTCGCCCGCTGCCAGCAGCAGCGGCTTGTCGGCGGCGGGTAGTGCGCGCTCGTCGCCGTCCACACGCAGCTCGGACACCACCAGCGGCGGCTTGTAGTCCCAGGGCGAGAAGCGCTCCGGGTCGATCACCAGCAGGCCGCGTGCACCGCCGAACAGCATGCGGCCATCGTCCAGCCTGGCGTAGGAGCGGAACCAGCCGGTGCCCAGGTCGGCGCCGTCCGCCGCGCCCAGCTCGCGGCGCTCGCCGCTGCGCGGGTCGTACATGTTGCGCTGCGACCAGATGCGGCCCTGCTTGTCGAACAGCAGGTTGGCGCCGAAGGCTCCGCCCACGTCCGACGCATCCACGGCCTCGAAGCGGGCGTGCTTGCCGTCGCTTTCCATCAGGCGGTGCAGGCCGGTGCCGGTGTCTACCCACAGGCGCCCGGCCAGGTCCACGGCCATGCCCAGCACCGTCTGGCCGGTCAGCCCCTTGGGCTCCACCCACTCGGCCACCGGTTCGTCGGCGCCCGGCTTGGCGACGCGGAACAGTCCCGCCGCACCGCCCGCCCACAGGCTGCCGTCGGGCAGGCTGGCAAAGGCGTTGACTTCGCCGGTGCCGCCCACCAGGCCGGCGGTCGGGATGGCGCGCATCACCGGCTTCTCGGGCGTCCAGCGCATGACCCCGTCCAGCGTCGCGATCCACAGCGCGCCGTCGTCGGTGGAGTGGAAGCGCCGCGGCACGGCGTTGCCGCTGCGCAGCGTTTCTTTCCAGTGGCCTTGAGCGTCAAAGCGCAGCAACTGTGTGTCCACCGCCACCCAGACCGAGCCGTCCTTGCTCTGGCCCAGTGCGTTGACGCGGCCCGGGGGCAGCCCGCCCGGGCCGGGCGTGATCTGCCCCAGCGGCTGCAGTTGGCGGTCGCGGCGCTCGATGCCACCGGACAGCAGGCCCAGCCACACCTCGCCACCCTGCAGCTGCAGGATGCTGCGCACGTCCAGCCCGTTCGGTGCGCCCGCCATGGACTCGCGCACCATGCTCAGCCCCGGCAGCGACGGCACATGGCGCATCAGCCCGCCGCCATAGCTGCCGGCCCAGATGGTGCCCGAAGGGTCGCGCATCAGCGCACGCACGTCGCTGCGTGGCGCGGTGCCGGCACCGGTGGCAGGCAGGCGCTCGATCAGCGCGCCGTCCGTCGCGCGCCGCCGCGACACACCGGACGCGTCGCCGAACCACAGCTCGTCGGCATCCGGCTGGGTCATGGCCATCACCGGCCAGACGCCGGAGGTGGCGCCCGGCTGCGCGCCGGGGCTGAAGGGCAGGGGCAGGCCGCCGGGCGACAGCGCGCGCAACCGGCCTTGGGCGGTGCCGACGATGACGCGGCCGTCCTGCGTCTCGGCCAGCAGCGTGACGAGCTGGTCGCCCAGGTCGATGTCGAGCGTCTCGATGGGGCCGTCGGGGGCCTTGCGCGCCAGGCCGCGCCAGGTGCCTATCCACAGCGTGCCCTGGCGGTCCACCAGCAGCGTCTGCACGCGGCCGTCGGGCAAGCCGTCCTCGCGACCGCGATGGTGGGTGAAGCGCTGGTTCTTGACGTCGAAGCGGTCCAGGCCGCCGCTGCCGCCTATCCACAGCGTGCCGTCCTTCTCCAGCGCCAGCGTGCGCACCGTGTTGGCGGCTGGCGCGGCCTCGTCGACGGAATTGCCGTCGCGCGCCCAGCGCGCCCACTCGCCGCTGGCCAGGTCCAGCCGCACCAGGCCGCTGTTGCCGGCGGCCACCCACATCCAGCCGCGCGGGTCGGGCAGCATGGCGCGTACGAACTGCTCCGGCAGCAGCTGGCCGCCCGGGCCGCTGAGCGGATAGCGCCGGAAGGCGTAGCCGTCGAAGCGCAGCAGTCCCTCGGGCGAGCCGGCCCACAGCAGGCCGCGGGCGTCGATGGCCAGCGCCGAGACAACGTTGTCCCTGACCGCGCCCGGCTCGCCGATGGGCTCGAAGCGCGGCACCACGGCTTGCGCGGCCGTGGCCAGCCCTGCAGCGATCAGCAGGGCTGCAAACCCTTGGAAGAAGACCCTCATGCCGGCATTCTCGGGTACCCGCAACAGCCCGCCGGGGGGGTCTTGCCCTTGGGCGATGTGAATGCTCCCCACGCGGCCAAGGCCCGCCGCGCGGCCATTTCAGCCCGCAAGCGGCTTGGCGATGGCGTCGATGCGCGCCAGGACCTCCGGCGTCAGCCGGGGTGTGACTGCCAGCGCGCCGAGGTTGTCCCGCAGCTGTTCGATGCGGCTGGCGCCCAAGATGACGGTGGACACACGCGGGTTGCGGTTGATCCATGCGATGGCCAGCTGGGCCGTGTTGCAGCCCAGTTCACCGGCGATCTCGGCCAGCTGGCCCACGGCGTCGTTCTTGGCCTTGTCCTGCAGCTGTTCGCGCATCCAGGCCATGTTCTCCAGCGCGCCGCGGCTGCCTTCGGGGATGCCGCCGCGGTACTTGCCGGTCAGCAGGCCCGAGGCCAGCGGGCTCCAAGTCGTCAGGCCCAGGCCGATGTCGTCGTAAAGGCGCGCGTACTCCTGCTCGACGCGGCGGCGGTGGAACAGGTGGTACTGCGGCTGCTCCACGACCGGCTTGTGCAGGTGGTGGCGCTCCGCGATCTCCCAGGCGGCGCGGATGTCGGCGGCCGACCATTCGCTGGTGCCCCAGTACAGCGCCTTGCCCTGGCGGATGATGTCGCTCATCGCCCAGACCGTCTCCTCGATGGGCGTGTGGGGGTCAGGACGGTGGCAGTAGATCAGGTCCAGATGCTCCAGCTGGAAGCGCTTCAGCGACGCGTCGACCGCCTGCATCAAGTATTTGCGGTTCAGCGTGTCCTTGCGGTTCACCGTCACGCCGTCCCGCGCCAGGCCCCAGAAGAACTTGCTGGACACGATGTAGTCCAGCCGGTTCCAGCCCAGCGCCTTGAAGGCCTGGCCCATGACGACCTCGCTCTCGCCCTGGGCGTAGACCTCGGCGTTGTCGAAGAAGTTGATGCCGGCGTCGAAAGCCGCGGCCAGCATCTCGGTGGCGGCCTTGGTGCCGACCTGGTTGTGATACGTGACCCAGGAGCCGAGTGAGAGTTCGGACACCTGGAGGCCGGCGCGGCCGAGGCGGCGGTATTGCATGGGGGGATCCTGTGGCGGTGAGTGCGGAAAAGCGACAGCTTAAGCCGGCTGCCGCGGGGTCGTCGGCGCATGGACACAATCTCCCCAGAGCGTGCCGGGGGCGGCGCGCAGGACCGGGGAACGATGACGCTGTCAAGGCGCAACCTGTTGTGGATGGCGCTGGGCGGCGCGGCTTTGGCGCGCGCCGACGGCGGCACGCTGCATGTGCTGATCGACGGCAGCATCGAGATGCCCCAGGCCCAGTTCAAGGACGGCCAGGCTGTCGACGGCCTGCAGGTCCGCCTGGCGCTGGAACTGGGCAGGCGCCTGGGTCGCACGGTGCGCTTCCGGCTGGTGCCGCGCCGGCGTATCAGTCAACTGCTCGACGAGGGCCGCGAGGCCGACCTGATCTGCAACTATCTGCCGGCCTGGCTGCCCGGCCCGCTGCAGTGGAGCCGGCCTTACCTGGATGACGCTGACCTGCTCGTGACCGCTGCGGGCCACCCCGCGCCGGCGCGGCTGCAGGACCTGGCCGGCCAGCGCATCGGCACGGTCTCGGGGTTTCTGTACCCGGAGGCCGAGGCTGCGCTGGGGGCTGGCTTCATGCGCGACGATGCGCCAAACCTGGTGACCAACCTGCGCAAGCTCGCCTCGGGCCGCATCCGGTACGCCATCGTCGGCCGCGTCACCTTCGACTATTTGCAGCGCCGCGGCGACGTGCCGCTGGAGCTGCACCCACCGCTGATCATCGCCAGGCAGCACACCGCCTGCGCACTTGCGCCGCACAGCGACCTGGCGCTGCCCGAGCTCGACGCGGCGCTGGCGGCAATGCAGGCCGACGGCAGCCTTGCGCGCATCGTCGCGCGCTATCGCTGAGCGCGGCGGGCTGCCCATGGACCGGACACGGCGCCGACTGCTGCTGGCCCTGGGCTGCGCCGGCCCGGCCGTCGCCGCCGCGGCAGACGCGCCGCCACTGGTCGTGCTGATCGACAGCGCCGTGCCGATGCCGCAGGCGCTGATCCGCGATGGACAGGTCTTGGACGGCTTGCAGCACGACATCGCCATCGACATCGCTCGCCGCCTCGGCCGCGGGCTGCGCTTCCGTGTCGTGCCGCGCCGGCGCGTCGGCCCGCTGCTGCTGGCCGGCGACGAGGCTGACCTGATCTGCACGTATCTGCCGGCCTGGCTGTCCGGGCCGCTGCGGTGGAGCCGACCCTTCCTGGACGACGGGGAATTGCTTGTCACCGCCAGGCGCCGCCCGGCACCGGCACGGCTGCAGGATGTGGCCGGTCAGCGCATCGGCACCATCGCCGGGTTCGAGTACGCCGAGGTCGCCGCCGCGCTCGGCGCGGGTTTCCTGCGCGACGACGGCCCCGGCCTCGAGAGCTCCTTGCGCAAGCTGGCCCTGGAGCGCGTCGACCATGTGCTGGTCGGGCGCGCCAGCTTCGACTACCTGCTGCGCCGCGGCGAGGTCCCGGTGGCCGTGCACCCGCCGTTGGCGGTCGCGCGCTGGCGCACGGCTTGCGCGCTGTCGCCGCAGGCAGGGGTGGCGCTCGCCGAACTTGACGCCGCCTTGGCGGCCATGCAGGCCGACGGCAGTCTGGCGCGCATCGTCGACAGGTATCGTTGAGGGCATGAACTTCGCCGTCATTGGCGCAGGCCCTGCCGGCCTCGCGCTTGCCCTGCTGGCCGCCGAGCGCCTGCCAGACGCGCATATCCACCTCTTCGATACCCGCCCGCTGGACCGCGACGTCCTGCAGCAGCGTTGGCTGGACCTGGCTGCGGCGCAGCCGCAGCGCTTGTTCACGCGCTTTGCGACGCCGGTGCATGCCATTCGTTCACAGGCGGGGGGGGTGGAGTTGGACTGCGGCGACGGGCCCGTCGTCGAGGCCTTCGACCTCGCTGTGGTCGCCGAAGGCGGCGTCTTCGCCGAGCAGGACCGCAAGGCGATCACCAGCGACTACCACCAGAATGCCTGGGTGGGTAGCGTGCGCCTGACCGCGCCCGGGCTGCAAGGCCTGGCCATCGAGCGCTTCACGCGCAACGGGCCGCTGGCGCTGCTGCCGCTGCCGGACGATGCGCAGGGTGCCCGCGCGGCGCTGGTCTGGTGCCTGCCGCAGGCCGAGGACGATATCGCCACGCTGAACGACGCCCAGCGTCTGACCGTCATCCAGCAGCAACTGCCCGCCGCGGCCGGCACGCTGACGGGCATTTCGCCGCTGAAGTGCTTCCCGCTGGGCCTGAACGCGGAGACGCGTCTGCTGCAAGGCCGCACGCTGCGCATCGGCAACGCGGCGCAGACACTGCATCCGGTGGCCGGCCAGGGGCTCAACCTGGGCCTGCGCGACGCCCAGTCCCTGGTCGACGCACTGCGCGAGGCGGCCGAGACGGGGCAGGGTCTGGATGCCGTGCTGGCCCGCGTCGACTGGCAGCGCGCACCGGACCGCTGGCCCATGATCGCAGCGACCGACTTCTTGGCGCGCAGTTTTGCCTGGCGCCTGCCGGGGCTGCCGGCGCTGCGCGGTCTGGCGCTGGCCGGGCTCGAGCTGGCCTCGCCGCTGAAGACGGCCGTTGCCCGGCGCATGATGTTCGGAGGCTGAATGCAGATCCGCCACATCCAGCCCGACGAGATCGAAGCCGCCCGACTGCTGATGGTCGACAACAACTGGGGCCCCCGTGTGCAGGACTCGGCGGTCTTTCGACAACTGCTCGCCCAGTCCCAGCTCGCGCTGGTGGCCGTGGAGGACGGCCAGGTGGTCGGCTTCCTGCGCGCCATCACCGACGGGCTCTTCAACGGCTACATGTCCATGGTCATCGTCGCCGCCTCGCACCGCGGCAGCGGCATCGGCAGCGCGCTGGTGCGCACGGCCATGGGCAGCGACGACCGCATGACCTGGGTGCTGCGCGCCGGCCGCGACGGTGTGTCGGCCTTCTACGAGAAGCTGGGCTTTCGCGTCTCCGAGGTCGCCATGGAGCGGCCCGGGGTGCGCCGCTGAACCCGAGGGAGAGATAACCCATGCACCGCCTTGCCTTCCTCCTGGCCCTGCTGCTCTTGGCCGCAGCCCGGCCCGCCACGGCCCAGCCCGCGCTGGCGCCCCTTGCACCGGCCAAGGCCATCGCCGGCGCGTCGCAGGAGGACTGGTCCAAGCGCTGGTGGCGCTGGGCCCTGTCCTTCGAAGACGACGAGAGTCCTGTGGCCGACCCCGACGGGCGCTTCTGCTCGTTGGGGCAGTCCGGCCCGGTCTGGTTCCTGGCCGGCACCTACGGCACGGCACGCGCCATCCGCAGCTGCCGCGTGCCGGCGGGCAAGACGCTGTTCTTCCCGCTGATCAACTACGTCACCTTCGAGCCCGACGACCAGGACGAGTCCTGCAGCTCGCTCAAGCGCCGCGCTGCGGCGCTGACGCCCGCGCCCACGGCCCTGGTGCTGGAGGTCAATGGCAAGCGCTTCAACGGCCTGGCCGAGCACCGCCAGGCCACGCGGCGGTGCTTTCACATCACCGAGGACGATGACACGCTGGCCGCCGGCAACGGCTTCTACGTGGCGCTGGGCCCGCTGAAGAAGGGCCGCTACACCCTGAATTTCGGCGGCATCCTGCCCGAGCTGTCGCAGGCGGTGACCTACACGCTGGACGTGGAGTGACGCCTCCCCGCGTGGGGTTGTGACGTCCGGCCGCTGGTGGGAGGATTCCGGCGCCCCTGCCGGGCCTGGAGACGCCATGAAGCCGACTCGCTTGCTCATCCTCCTGTCAGCCACCGCCCTGGCCGTGGCGTCGCTGCCCGCCGGCGGCCGTCCTGCTCCCTTCGACCCCTTGCTGGACGGCGGCGTCTGCCGCCCGCTGGCCGCCGGCCGGCCGGCGCTGCTGCAGGCGCTGCTGGCGGCAGCCGCCGTGCCGAGGACCGAAACGGCACCCTTCCAGCCTGCGCCCATGAAGGCCGCGCCCGGCGACGTGCCTGTTTACCGCGACCTGGGCCGCATGAGCTTCAAGCTGGGCCGTGCCAGCCCCCGGGTGCAGGCCTATTTCGATCAGGGCCTGCGCCTGGCCTTCGCCTTCAACCATGCCGAGGCGCAGCGTGCCTTCCAGGCCGCGCAGAAGCTGGACCCTGGCTGTGGCCTGTGCTTCTGGGGCGAAGCGCTGATCCTGGGCCCCAACATCAATGTGCCCATGCAGCCCGAGGCCAGTGCTCCTGCCTGGGGCGCGCTGCAGCGCGCCGTCGCCCTGAAAGCCGGACTGCCGCCGCGTGAGAAGGCCCTCATCGAGGCGCTGCAGGTTCGCTACCTGCCCGAGCCACCGGCCGACCGCGCGCCGCTGGACGCCGCCTATGCCGACGCCATGAAACGCCTGGCCGCCCAGTTCCCGGGCGACGACCTTATGCAGGTGCTGCACGCCGAGGCGGCGATGGACACCCAGCCTTGGGACTACTGGGAGGCCGCTGGTGCCCGCCCCAAGGGTCGCACGGCAGACATCCTGGCGGCGCTGGAGACCGTGCTTAAGCGCAACCCCAGCCATGCTGGCGCCATCCATCTCTACATCCACGCGGTGGAGGCCTCCACCACGCCCGACCGCGCGCTGGCGCCGGCGCGGCGGCTTGCTGCACAGATGCCCGGTGCCGGCCACATCGTGCATATGCCGGCCCACATCTACTACCGCGTGGGCCTGTACCGCGAGTCGCTGGAGGCCAACCGCCAAGCCATCGCCGTCGACGAGGCCTATTTCAAGGCCTCGCCGTCCGACCCGATCTACCGCTCGGCCTACTACCCCCACAACATCCACTTCCTGATGGTGTCGGCACAGATGGGCGGCGCGGGCGGCACGGCCATCGATGCGGCCACCAAGCTGGACGCGGCGTTGCCGGAGGAGGTCGTGCGCCACTTCGCCGTGCTGCAGCCCGTCAAGGCCGCGCCGTACACGACGCATGCGCAGTTCAGCAGCCCCGACGTCATCCTGAAGCTGGCCGCGCCACCCCAGGACTTCGTGCTGGTGCGCGTCATGTACCACTACGCCCGCGCGCTGGCCCAGGCTGCCCGCCGTGACGCGGTCGGCGCCAGGCACGAGGTCGACGCGCTGGCCGCGCTGGAGAAGGACGGCGACTTCACACCCTTCGACACCTGGGGCGTGCCGGCCAAGGCCATCGCGCAGACGGCCCGCCTGGTGGCGAGTGCCCGGCTGGCCGATGCGCAGGGCGACCTGGCCGGCGCGGCGGCAGCGCTGGAACAGGCCGTCGCGCTGGAGGACAGCCTGCCCTACACCGAGCCGGCCCATTGGTACTACCCGGTGCGTCAGTCGCTCGGCGCCATCCGGCTGCGCCAGGGCCGTCTGGACGAGGCCGAGGCCGCGCTGCGCGAGTCGCTCGCCCGTGTGCGCAACAACGGCTGGGCGCTGGCGGCGCTGGCCGAGGTCTACAAGCGCAAGGGCGACGCTGCGGCCGAGCAGAGCGCTCGCCAGGCGTTGAGCAAGGCTTGGTTCGGCACGGAGGGCCGGCCCGACCTTACGAAGCTGTAGACAGAGCGTCCCCTGGGACAATGGGGGCATGAGCCTGACCGCCTACATGGACGAACTTGGCCGCGCCGCCCGCGCCGCCGCCACGCAGATGGCTGCCGCCCCCACGGCCGCCAAGAACGCCGCACTTCTGGCCCTGGCCCGCCGCCTGCGCGAGGCTGGCACGGCGCTGGCCGAGGCCAACGCCCGCGATCTTGCCGGCGCTGGCGAGCTGAGCGGCCCGCTGCGCGACCGCCTCAAGCTCGACGCCAAGACGCTGGCCACGGTCGCCGAAGGCTGCGAGCAGATCGCCGCCATGCCCGACCCCATCGGCGAGATCACCGGCGTGAAGCGACGCCCGAGCGGTATCAGCGTGGGCCAAATGCGCGTGCCGCTGGGCGTGTTCGGGATGATCTACGAGAGCCGCCCCAACGTGACCATCGAGGCCGCGTCGCTGGCCATCAAGAGCGGCAACGCCTGCATCCTGCGCGGCGGCTCGGAGGCCATTCACTCCAACCTCGCGCTGGCCGAGTTGGTGGCGGCATCGCTGCAGGAGGCCGGTCTGCCGAGTGCTGCCGTGCAACTGGTCAACACCACCGACCGCGCCGCCGTGGGCCTGCTGATCAGCCGGCCGCAGTGGGTGGACGTCATCATCCCGCGCGGCGGCAAGGGGCTGATCGAGCGCATCTCGGCCGAGGCTAAGGTGCCCGTCATCAAGCACCTGGACGGCAACTGCCACAGCTATGTCGACGAACAGGTCGACCTCGAACAGGCCGTCAAGGTCGTGGACAACGCCAAGACGCAGAAGTACAGCCCCTGCAACGCGACCGAGTCGCTGCTGGTGCATGCGACCCAGGCGCCGGCCTTCCTGCCGCGCATCGCGGCCGTCTTCAAGGCCAAGGGCGTGGAGATGCGCGGCTGCCTGCGCACGCTGGCCCTCGTGCCCGGCGCGGTGGCGGCGACCGAGGACGACTGGGCGACCGAATACCTGGCGCCCATCATCAGCATCAAGGTGGTCGATTCGCTGGACGAGGCCATCGCCCACATCAACCGCTATGGCTCGCACCACACCGACGCGATCCTGACGACCAACCATCCTCACGCGATGCGCTTCCTGCGCGAGGTCGACTCGGCCAGCGTGATGGTCAACGCCAGCACGCGCTTTGCGGACGGCTTCGAGTACGGGCTGGGCGCCGAGATCGGCATCTCCACCGACAAGTTCCACGCCCGCGGTCCGGTGGGGCTGGAGGGACTGACGTCGATGAAGTGGGTGGTGTTGGGGCAGGGCGAGGTGAGGGGGTGAGCGACGTGGCATGGCCTCCCAGCCTGGACTGCGCTCGCGCGATGCGTGATGCCGGCATCGATGCGATGGCCGCGTTGGACGGCGCGGTTGCCGATGCCATCGTGAACCTGGCTCCCGAGCAGGCGCGGGAGGTCAAGCTGGCCTTCGGCCGGACGATGTCCGCGGTCATGGATGCCATGATCAACCCCGCAGTGAAGGCCTTTCCAGAGCTCGATCCCGATGAATCGACGTGGGCCTCCGTGGCCAAGGCACGGGCGAGGGCGCGGTCGGGCGAGTAGATGGGCAGCCGCGAGCCGCGCTCATTGGTCTACCGCAACCCGGTCACCTGCGCCTCCTTGGGCGCGCTGATCACGTACTCCGCCGTGAACCGCTGGCTCTGACCTGCGGCCAGTGGCAGCTCCCACAGCACCAGCCCCGGCTGCTTGCGCCAGGCCTGCGTTGTCGGCGCGGGGCTGAACTGGCTTTGCACCTTGATGTCCTCGTGCTGCGACACCGGCGCGGCCTCGACGAGCTGCAGCGCCAAGGGCGCTGCATGGCGGTTCTCGACCACATAGCCCCGCGTGTAGCGGTGCTCCGCCCGCGCGCCGATGAAGCCTGTGTTGCCGGCATTGCGCTGCTCGGGTTCGACCTGTACGCGCACGGCGTCGTCGCGGCCGAAGGGCAGCTCCAGCCGCTCGTCGCCGCTGGCGACATTGAGCATGCTGCTGCCCACCAGGGCGCCGTCGCGCACCAGTTGCAACGCGCCACGGGGCCAGGCGCCGGCGGGCTTGGACGCGTCGGCGACCAGGTAGGCTGCGGCCTCGCTCTGCGGCTGCACGCGGGCCAGCACCTTGGCCTGCAGCTTCTCGCTGCCCAGCGCCAGGCTGGCGCGTTGGGTCCCGCTGTCGATGTTGACGCGCAGCGGCAGCACAAACTCGGTGGCGTAGCTGCCCTGGAAGACGCTGAGGTCGAAGCGTTCCTGCTCGGGTTCGCGCACACGTGAGCCTTCTGCCATCACCGACATGGCCACCGGTGCCGGTGCCGGCGCATAGAGCCGGCGCGCGTCAGCCGCGACGGGCGGCGTTGGCGGCTGGATGTTCAGCTGCCACGGCCACGGCGGGGTCTGCCCCACCTTCTGCGCCGCCTGCGCGGTGGACAGCCGCAGCTTCACGTTCTTCCAGTCCTCGCCGCTCTGCTGCGACACCTGGGCCAGCCGCTCCAGGCTCAGTGCGCCGCTGGCCGTGTCGAGCAGCGCGCGGTAACTGGGCGCCCAGCCGGCCTGGGTGACGCGGTAGTTCAGCTTCAGCTCGGCCTCCTTGGTGGTTGACAGCCGCAGTCGCAGGCTGCGCCACTGCGGGTTGGCCGCGGCCAGGCGCTCGCGTTCACCCTGCAGCGGCGCGAGCTGCTTTTCCAGCTCTTCCAACTGGCGTTTGATCTGCGCCTGGCGCAACAGCCCGTCCAGCGCCGTCTTGCGGATGCTGTCGGCCGTGGCGGCAATGCCGGTGGCCGGCGTCGAGCGCGCTTCGCCCGAGCCCAGCGCCTTCAGGTAGCCCAGGCTGGTGTCCAGCGCCGTGGACTCGGCCGCCAACTGGTCGCGCTGGCCTTCCAGCTTGCGCACCTGCTCGTCCAGCGGGCTGTTGGCGCAGTCGGGCACACGCTCGCGCGGCAGCGTCTCCAGCTGCACCGGGCCGAGGTTGACGCCCGCCGGCGCGTCGATCTGCAGCGAGTCAGGGTCGAAGCGGGCCGACAGGCAGTTCAGCACCAGCTCTCGCGCGCCAGCCGCCACCGTGGCCAGGCGCGTCACCTGGGCACCGCCGGGGTAGACCAGGACTTCGTCGATGCGGGACTGGGCCTGCGCGGTAAAGGGTAGGGCGATGAAGGGAAGGCAGGCGGCGAGCCATCGAAAGGGGACGTGACGCATGGGGTTTGCCAGAGAGCCGGGAAGGTGGCAAAGGTAGCATCCCGCCCATGCAAGACACCCGCAAAGCGCTCGTGCTTTTTTCTGGTGGCCAGGACTCCACCACCTGCCTGGCCTGGGCGCTGGACCGCTACGCCGAGGTCGAGACGCTGGCCTTCGACTACGGCCAGCGCCACCGCATCGAGCTGGACTGCCGCAACACCGTGCGCGCGGAGATCGCGCGCCAGTTTCCGCACTGGGTTGGCAAGCTCGGCGCGGACCACCTGCTGGACCTCTCGCTGCTGGGCCAGATCAGCGACACCGCGCTGACCAGCGAGCGCGCCATCGAGCTGCAGGCCAACGGCCTGCCCAACACCTTTGTGCCCGGGCGCAACCTGCTCTTCCTGACCTTTGCGGCGACGCTGGCCTACCGTCGTGGCGCCAGCGTGCTGGTGGGCGGCATGTGCGAGACCGATTTCTCAGGCTACCCGGACTGCCGCGACAACACGCTGAAAGCGCTGCAGGTCGCCCTCAGCCTGGGCCTGGACTCGCCCATGACGCTGGAGACGCCGCTGATGTTCATCGACAAGGCAGCCACCTGGCGCCTGGCCGAGAGTCTGGGAGGCGAGACACTGGTCAAGCTCATCGTTGAAGACACGCACACCTGCTACCTGGGCGAGCGCGGCGAGCTACACGACTGGGGCCATGGCTGCGGCCACTGCCCGGCCTGCGCGCTGCGGGCCAAGGGGTTCGCGGCCTATCGGGACGCGGCATGACGCCCTGGGGCTGGGCCAGCGTCGGCGGTGCGGCACTGCTGTTCTTCTGGGGCGTCGGGGCTTACAACCGGCTGATGTCGCTGCGCAACGTCATCGGCGAGGCCTTCGTGCAGCTGGACGCGCACCTGAAGGACCGCGGCGAGGTCTGCGACAAGCTGCTGGCCGCAGTGGCGCCGCGGCTGACCAGCGAGCAGGCCACCTTCGACGCGCTGGCCAGTGCGCAGGCCGAGTCACAGGCCGCCGCGCAGGCCGCTCGCGGCAAGCCCTGGTCACCTGACCCGGTCGGCAGCCTGGCCGTGGCCAGCGCGCTGCACGCCGCGGCGCTGACGCGGCTGCTGTCGCTGCTGGACCACCAGGCCGAGTTGCGCAGCGAGACCGAGATTGACGCGCTGGTCAGCGAGCTCAAGCTCATAGAACGCCAGCGCGCCTTCGCCCGCCAGGTCTTCAACCAGGCCGTGGGCCAGTACAACGAGGCGCTGCACCAATTCCCGACTCGGGTGCTGGGCAACCTGTACGGCTTCGGCGAGGCGCGTTCGCTTTGAGTCGTTGATGGACGTGCTGGCTACGGCACTGAGCGACACCGAGCTGGGTGCGCGCATCCTCAAGGTCAATCACGCGGGCGAGAACGGCGCGGTCCACATCTATCTGGCGCAAGCTGCCGTGGCGCGTCTGAGGGCCCCCGACTTGGTGGCCGAGCTGCTCGAGTTCAGGTCCCACGAGGAAAGGCATCGCGCCATCTTCTGGGCCGAACTGCAGCGGCGCGGTCGGCCGCGCTGCCACAGCTATGTGCTGTGCGCCTTTGGCGGCTTTGTGCTCGGTTTGGTGACAGGTCTGCTGGGCCGCGCTGCCATCGCAGCCACGACGGTCGCGGTCGAGCGGGTCGTGCTGCGGCATCTGCATGCGCAGATCAGCCAGCTTCAATCCTCGGATCAGGCGGCGGTGCGAGCCATCGAGGCCATCGTGGACGACGAGCAGCGGCATCACGATGAGCTTGCCGAGAAAGTGGGTGAGGGCGGCTGGGTGCGATTGCTGGAGCCGCTCGTGGCCGTCTCCACCGAAACGGTCATCTGGCTCGGCATGAAGCTGTAAGGACAGGCCCGGCCCGCGCGACGGAGCGGTATGCGCTTGCTCACCGCCCTCCTGTTTTTCATCAGCTTCTGCGCCACCGCCCAGCCTGCGCGGCTGGACGGCCACACGCTGGATGGCCAGCGTTTCAGCCTGGAGGCCTTGCGCGGCAAGGTGGTCATGCTGTTCTTCTGGAACACCGACTGCGTGCCCTGCCTGCAGAAGATGCCCGAGCTGCGTGCCAATGCCGCCGGCTGGCGCGGCAAGCCGTTTGAGCTGGTGTTGGTCAGCACCGACCGTGACCGCGCCGCCGCGCTGGGTTATCTGCAGACCTTGAAGCAGATCGACAGGAACGGCCCGACGATGCCGGTGCTGTGGGCGGGTGACCTGAGTTTCGGCAGCGGGCTCGTGGCGCCAGCCGGCGTGCCGCTGACTCTGGTGATCGACGGGCAGGGCCGCATCCAGGCGAGGCACGCGGGCCGCATCAGCGACGAGGCCTGGGACGACGTGGCTGGCCTGCTGCCCTGAGGCCTGAGGTGGCGGATCAGCTGACCGCGATGGCGCCCGAGTCGCACATCTCGCGGAACAGCGCCGCCATGGCCGTGCCGCTCATCGTGTACGGGTCCAGCCGGCCGGTCTCGGAATACTTCAGCAGCAGCGCCGGGTTGAGCCGGTGCAGGTTGACCTGGCCCATGGTCCAGCCGGCGAAACCGCGCTCGGTGATCTCTTCGTAGGCGAGCAGGATCACGTCGCGGTGACGTGGGTCCTCGACGATGCGCTTGTAGCGCGCGTTGACGGCATTGCGCCCGCCCTCCAGCACCTGCACGAACACGCCGTCGGTGAAGCACAGCAGGCCTGTGATGCCTTCGGCCGGGTTGTGCTCGCGCGAAGCCTTGAGGATGGCAGCGAGGTCGCCGTCGGAGATCGCCGCGGCGGCGCGGCTGGCGTACATCAGTCGAACCAGCATGGTCAGCCCTTGGCAATGAGAGAGAGGAACTCGCGGCGCAGGTTGGCGTCCTTCAGGAAGGCGCCGCGCATGACACTGTTGGTCATCTTGGCCTCGCTGTCCTTGACACCGCGCCAGTGCATGCAAAAGTGGTCGGCCTCCATGACCAGGGCCAGGCCGTCGGGCTGCACGCGTTCCTGCAGTTCGTTGGCCAGCATGGTCACCGCCTCTTCCTGGATCTGCGGGCGGCTCATGATCCACTCGCACAGCCGGGCGTACTTGGACAGGCCGATCAGGTTGGAATGCTCGTTGGGCAGCAGGCCGATCCAGACCTTGCCCATGATGGGGCACAGGTGGTGGGAGCAGGCACTGCGCACGGTGATCGGGCCCACGATCATCAGCTCGTTGAGCCGGCTGACGTTGGGGAACTCGGTCACGGAAGGCGCTTTGGCGTAGCGGCCGGCGAAGACCTCGCGCAGGAACATCTTGGCCACGCGCTTGGCCGTTTCCTGGGTGTTGTGGTCGCTGTCGGTGTCGATCACCAGACTCTGCAGCACGGTCTGCATCCTGGCCTGCACCTCGTCCTGCAGCGCGTCCAGCTCGCCGGGCTCGATGAAGGCGGCGATGTTGTCGTTGGCGTGGTGCCGGCAGCCGGCCGAGACCAGGCGGTAGCGGATGCGTTCGGAAACCGGGGCGTCGGGTGCGGGGGCATTCATGCGCCGAATTGTGTCGGTAAAGGTCACTTCTACACTGAAGGCATGTCCCAAAGCCCTCAAACTGGCAGCCTCGGCGCTCCGCTGCACCGGCTGCTGTCCCAAGCTGCCGATGCGGTGCAGGGCGTGCGCGAGGGCAAGTCTCTGACCGAGTTGCTGGCCCGGGTGCCGGCCGACCTGCGCCCCGGCACGCAGGCGCTGAGCTTCGCGGCGCTGCGCCGCCTGGGTGGCGCCGAGGCCGCCCGCCAGCAACTGGCCCCCAAGACCCCGCCGCCGCGGGTCGATGCCCTGCTGCTGACTGCGCTGGCCCTGCTGTGGCCCGACGACGACCCGGCAAACACGCCGATGTATGCGGACCACACCCTGGTCGACCAGGCCGTCAACGCCGCCAAGCAGCGGGCGCCGGCCAGTGCCGCTTTCGTCAACGCGGTGCTGCGCCGCTTCCTGCGCGAGCGGCCCGCCATCGTCGCCGCCGCCGAGCGCAGCCCGCAAGGTGCCTTCAACCACCCGGCTTGGTGGATAGAGAAGCTGCGCCAGGACTGGCCGACGCAGTGGCAGGCCATCCTGGCCGCCAACAACCGGCCGCCGCCGATGACGCTGCGCGTGCATGCCCAGCGCGGCAACGCGGCCGGCTACGTCGAGCGCCTGTCCGGGGCGGGTCTGTCGGCGCGGGTGCTGGGCGCGCCGACGCCGCAGGCCGTGGTGCTGGACAAACCCGTGCCGGTGTCGCTGCTGCCGGGTTTTGCTGAGGGCTTGGTCTCGGTGCAGGACGCCGCAGCCCAGCTCGCCGCGCCGCTGGTCATTGGCGCCGGCCTGAGGCCGGGCGCACGCGTGCTGGATGCCTGTGCCGCACCCGGCGGCAAGACGGCCCACCTGCTGGAGCTGCAGCCCGACCTGCAGCTGACCGCGCTGGATGCCGACGCGACGCGGCTGACCCGCGTGCAGGACACCCTCAACCGGCTCGGCCAGCAGGCCACGCTGAAGGCTGCCGACGCCCGCCAGACCGCCGCCTGGTGGGACGGCCAGCCCTTTGACGCCATCCTGCTGGACGCGCCCTGCAGCGCCTCGGGCATCGTGCGCCGCCACCCCGACGTGCGCTGGCTGCGCCGGCCCGACGACATCGCCGCGCTGGCGGGCATCCAGGCCGAGCTGCTGGACGCGCTGTGGCCGCTGCTGGCACCCGGCGGCCGGCTGGTCTACGCCACCTGTTCGGTCTTCCGCGCCGAGGGCCAGGCCCAGCTCGACGCATTTTTGCAACGCGAACCTGACGCGAAGACGCACGCTGTGCCGGGGATCACGGGTCACCTGCTGCCCCTGGCTGACAATGCCTCGCAACCCCAGCCGCCCCTGGACGGCTTCTTCTACGCCCTGATCACGAAACCCTGATTTGTTCGCCCGGATCGCCATTGCCGCCTTCTTCGTTGCGCTGCTCGCCCTGATGCCTGGGCCGGCGCGAGCCGATGGCGTCGAGCTGGCCCAGTTGTCCACACGCCGGGCGGAGGACGGGCTGGAGCTGAGTTTCACGACCCGCTTCGAGCTCAGCCGCCCCGCCGAGGACGCGCTGCACAAGGGGGTGCCGCTGTACTTCGTGGCCGAGGCGCTGGTGCTGCGCAACCGCTGGTACTGGCGTGATGCCCGCGCCGCCCACACCGAGCGCACCTGGCGGCTGTCCTGGCAGCCGCTGACGCGCCAGTACCGGGTCTCCAACGGCGGCCTGCACCAGAGCTTTGCGACGCTGGACGAGGCGCTGACGGTCCTGCGCGGCCAGTCCGCCTGGCGCATCGCCGAGCCCAAGGACATCGAGGACAGTGGCAGCTATTACCTCGAATTCAGCTACCGCCTGGATGTCAGCCAGCTGCCGCGGCCCATGCAGATCGGCCTGCAGTCAGGCTTCGCGCTCAGCGTCGAGCAGAAGCGCGTCTTCAACGCGGACTTCAGCCTGAAGGCGCAATGACGCGGGCCGCTCGATGGGGCTGGGTCATCACGCTGGTGACCCTCACCGGCGTGGTCGGCGTGCTGGCCTTCCTGCTGACGGTCGGCACGACCTCCGAACGCGGCTTCTTCGAGCGCCACTACCACTGGCTCTACTGGGTCAACGTCGGCGTCGCTGTGGTGCTGACGCTGGTCATCCTTGTGGCCGCCGTGCGCCTGTTCGTGCGGGTGCGCCGCGGCCGCTTTGGCAGCCGGCTGCTGTTCAAGCTGGCCAGCATCTTTGCGCTGGTGGGTGTGGTGCCCGGCTTGATGATCTACGCCGTCTCCTACCAGTTCGTGAACCGCAGCATTGAGAACTGGTTCGACGTGCGCCTGGCCAGCGCCCTGGAGGCCGGCCTCAACCTGGGCCGCGGCACGCTGGACGCGATGGTGGCCGACCTCGGCAGCAAGACGCGCGACGCGGCCGACCAGCTGTCGGACAGCAGCACGCCCCAACTGCTTTTGCTGGAGCGGGTGCGCGACAAGCTTGGCGCCCGCACCGTTGCCCTGGTGGGCGGCAACGGCCAGATCCTGCTGGAGAGCGGCGGCGATACCCGCCACCTGGCACCCGACCGCCCCAGCGGCACCATGCTGCGCCAGGCGCGCGGCGGCACCGTCGCCAGCCAGTTGGAGGGCCTGGAGGACGAGGCCGCGGCGCTGCAGGGGGGCGCGCAGATCCGCACGGTCGCGCTGTTGCCCAACACCGAGCTGCGCCTGGGCCTGGGCGAGCGCTACCTGATGGTCATCCAGCGCATCCCCGCCAGCATGCTCAGCAATGCGCTGGCCGTGCAGACCGCCAACAGCGAATACCAGCAGCGCTCGCTCGAACGTGTGGGCCTGCGCCGCATGTACTTGGGCACGCTGACGCTGGTGCTCATCCTGGCCGTGTTCGGCGCGTTGCTGTTGGCCGTCACGCTGGGCAACCAGCTGGCTCGCCCGCTGCTGATGCTGGCCGACGGCATGCGCCTGGTGGCGCAGGGCGACCTCTCCGTGCGTCCCGTGCTCGCGTCGCGGGATGAGCTGGGCGGTCTGACCCGGTCCTTCGCCGACATGACCGGCCAGCTCGCCGACGCGCGCGCCCAGGTCTCGCGCACCGTCGCCGAGCTGGACGCCGCCCGCACCCGCCTGCAGACCATCCTCGACAACCTGACGGCCGGCGTGCTCGTGTTCGACGCCGATGGCCACGTCGAGACGGTCAACCCCGGCGCCACGCGCATCCTGCGGCTGCCGCTGTCCGCCTACACCGGCCAGCCGCTGGCCGACGTACCGGGGCTGGAGCAGTTTGCCGCGTCGCTGGAACAGCGCTTCGAACAGCACATCGGCCGCGACAGCGGCGAGCGCGACATGGAGCGCGAGCTGTGGCAGGAATCCTTCGAGCTGCAGCTGGACCCCAAGCAGGATCCGCTCAGCCTGTTGGTCCGCGGTGCGCCGCTGCCCGAGGGCCGCCGGCTGGTCGTCTTCGACGATATCTCCGAGGTCGTGTCCGCCCAGCGTTCGGCGGCCTGGAGCGAAGTCGCGCGCCGCCTGGCCCACGAGATCAAGAACCCGCTGACGCCCATCCAGCTGTCGGCCGAGCGCATGCAGCACAAGCTGGAGGCCAAGCTCGAAGGCGCCGACCAGGCCATGCTCGTGCGTTCAGTGGCCACCATCGTCAACCAGGTGCAGGCGATGAAGCAGCTCGTCAACGAGTTCCGCGACTACGCCCGCCTGCCGTCCGCCCAGCTCAAGCCCCTGGACTTGAACGCCCTCGTGCACGAGGTGCTCAGCCTCTATGCCGAGCCCCAGGACCGC
This sequence comes from Burkholderiales bacterium, assembly GCA_016195825.1. GTDB lineage: Bacteria > Pseudomonadota > Gammaproteobacteria > Burkholderiales > Burkholderiaceae_C > Pelomonas. Next base: position 49,330 of record JACPYV010000049.1, read on the forward strand.
GGGCGGCTGGCCACCGACCTCGCGGTCAACCTGCCCCCCATCAAGGGCGATGCAAGCCAGCTGCGCCAGGTCATCCACAATCTCGTGCAGAACGCACTGGACGCCGTGAATGAGCGCGCCGACGGCCGCGTCACCGTGCGCTCGTCGCTATCGCTGACCGAGACCGGCCTGCCGCGTTCCGTGCGCCTGCACATCATCGACAACGGCCCCGGCTTCGCCGAGAAGGTGCTCAAGCGCGCCTTCGAGCCCTATGTGACGACCAAGAGCAAAGGCACCGGCCTGGGCCTGGCCGTCGTGAAGAAAATCGCCGATGAACACGGCGCCCGCATCAGCCTGCGCAACTTGCATCCAGCTTTCGATGCGGGTTCTCCCCCCGATGACGGACTTGCGCAGGCCGTGATCGGTGCGCAAGTTTCGCTATCATTTTCTAATCTGGCACCCGCCACCGAGCCCGGGGCACAAGGCGCCAAGACTTGAGAAGCTGTGAACGAACCCCACACGACCGCTCGTGCCTCCGCAACGCCGCCACCCGGCGTTGCACATGCTCCCTGCAGCCCAAGCTGCGCCTGCGCTTTTCGCCTTGATCGGCAACGCCGCAGCGGCCCGCTCGGCCGCGCGGGATTCATTCACAGCTCCTGAGGATTCATGGCCACCATTCTTGTTGTCGACGACGAACTTGGCATTCGTGCCCTGTTGTCCGAAATCCTCAGCGACGAGGGGCACACCATCGAGCTTGCCGAGAACGCCACCCAGGCCCGGGCGGCGCGGGAACGTATGCGTCCCGATCTTGTGCTGCTCGACATCTGGATGCCCGACGTCGATGGCGTCACGCTGCTCAAGGAGTGGGGCGGCGCCGGCCTGCTGACCATGCCCGTCATCATGATGAGCGGCCACGGCACCATCGACACGGCGGTTGAGGCCACCAAGTTCGGTGCCATCGCTTTCCTCGAAAAACCCATCACGCTGCAGAAGCTGCTGCGCGCCGTCGAGCAGGCCCTCGTCAAGACGGCCCCGCCGCGCCCCGCACCGGCGCCCATGGGCATGCCAAGCTACAGCCGTGCCGAGACCAGCGGCCTGCCCGCGGCGCCCAGCCACGGCGTGAGCCTGTCCGGCCATCTGCCGAGCAGCGGTGGCAACGCACTGGCGTCCGAGCAGAGCTTCGAACTCGACCGCCCGCTGCGCGAGGCGCGCGACGCCTTCGAGAAGAGCTACTTCGAGTTTCACCTCGCCAAGGAAAACGGCTCCATGACCCGCGTCGCCGAGAAGACCGGCCTGGAACGCACCCATCTCTACCGCAAGCTCAAGCAACTAGGCGTCGACCTCAGCCGCAACAAGCGTGGCGCAGGTGGGTGACTAGGCGCTGCAGTCTGTGCTACAGTCGCGGACTTCGCTGAGCGGCCACAGGTTGATCAGCGACAAAACAAAGGCCTGGTAGCTCAGTTGGTAGAGCAGCGGATTGAAAATCCGCGTGTCGGTGGTTCGATTCCGCCCCAGGCCACCATCGCTTCATCCCAGACGGTCCCAAGTTAGCCAAAAAGCCCTTGCTCATCAAGGACTTAGCCTGAAAGAGGCAGCTCAAGCGGTACCGGGAAATCCCACAAAGTCTCGTCGTTGCGTGTACCCACCGGTGTACCCCAGACTGCTTTTCAACTGCAGTCGATTTTGGGTACACCATGGGCCAACTTAACGAGCTCCAGATCAAGGCGGCGCAGCCGCGCAGCACCGAATACCTGCTCGCCGATGGCGAGGGTCTGTACCTCAGGGTACGGCCGACGGCCAAGGTGTGGGTCTATCGCTACAAGCGCGAGGGCAAGGAAGCCAAGCTGAGCCTTGGGCACTACCCGGCGCTTTCACTGGCGGCTGCCCGCAAGAAGTCGCGCGCTGAGGCCGAGAAGCTGGCCAGCGGCGCTGACCCGCGGCTCGCTCGTCGTGAAGACCGGGAACGCGAACGGGTGGCGCGCCTTTCCACCTTCGAGCTAACGGCTCGCGCCTGGCATGCCCAGGCCTGGAAAGACCGTCAGTGGTCAGCTGGCTACGCCGAGAAGGTGATGCGGCATCTGGAGCTGCACGTCTTCCCGTGGATCGGCGCGCTGACCATGGAAACCATCGCGCCTACGGAGTTGGTCCGATGCCTCCATCGCATCAAGGACCGGGGACACCTGGAGACGGCGCAGCGCGTGCGTGAAGCGGTTCTGCATGTCTACCAGTACGCCGTGGACATCGGCACCCTGCCGCCAGCCCAGAACTTCGTCAACAACCGTACCGGTGGCCTTCCAGCGCCTCGGGCGCGGCACTATGCGGCGATCACCGATCCCGCCAAGCTGGGCCAGTTGTTGCGCGATATCGCTGCCTATCAAGGCAATGTCATCACGCGCGCTGCGCTTCGGCTTTCGCCGATGCTGTTCCAGCGTCCCGGTCAACTCCGCCTGGCGCACTGGGAAGACATCGACTTCGAGCAGATGCTGTGGCGTTGCCCGGCCGAGAACATGAAGATGCGGGAGTGGATGAAGCGTGACCCCCGCACGCCGGCGCATCTCGTTCCGTTGCCCACCCAAGCGATTGAAATCCTGCGCGACCTGCAGCCGTTGACCGGACCTGTCGGGCCGGTCTTCCGCAGCATGGCGAAGCGGTCGGAGGCTGCTCGCTACATGAGCGACAACACGATCAACGCCGCCTTGCGTACGCTGGGGTACGACACTCGGGAGCAGATCACGGGGCACGGTTTCCGGGCCACCGCGCGTACGCTGGTGCGCGAACTGCTGGGTTGGGATCGGGAAGTGATCGAGAGGCACCTGGCCCACGTGTCCGACGAGGAGCTTGGCGGCAGCTACGACCGGGCGACACACCTAGAGCAGCGCCGCCGGATGATTCAGGCGTGGGCGGACTTGCTCGACGACCTGGCCATCGGCAAAGAAGTCTGGCCAGGTCACGGCGAGCATTTTCGATCGCTGAAGCGGGCATAGTCGGCAAGCCCGTGAGAAGGGGCAAATGCAACTTTCGTCTTGCGCCTGCGCGGCGGCGGACTTGCGCTCGGTGGCTTTAAGGGCGAGTGCGCCGAACGCTTGCCAGCCGGTGATGGCGGTGACGGCAGCTTCAGGCTGAGTCCGTGTGGAAACGCTTGATGCCGAGTGCATCCTTGATCTCATCGTGTGCCGGCAAGCGAGCGGATGTACTCAAGGAATCTGAAACTGGGGCCAGTTCTCGATGTCGCTTGACAAGCGTCCGGTTTGGAGTGATCCAGCATCAGCCAGTACCAGCCCTCGGCAGGCCGCCCAATGCAGCGCACTGGCGAATCCCCCTGGGACAGGATCAGGCCTACGTGTAAATTCGCGCTCCGCATAACCGAGAGACAAAACAGGGAGACATTTGGGTGAAGAAGTCAGTTGCTGCACTTGTGATCGCTATCCTGGCGGCCTCAAGCACCGTCGACGCGAAAGAGGCTATGCAATCCGGCGCCGTCGTTTTCGCGGGCTTGGACAAATTCGCGGCGGGAATGTCGGACAAGAGCAAGCGGGACTTCAGCCCTGATGTAGCAATGACCATGGGATATGTCCTGGGCGTTGCAGATTCTGACGGGGCTGTCTGCCTCGACCCCCGGGTCTCGATGGCGCAGATCCTGTTGACGGTGCGGGACTACATGAGGGGCCATCAGGAACTGATGGATAAGAGCGCCGTGAACGCGGTATCAGGTGCTTTGCGGCAGGCATTTCCATGCCAAGCCGGCCGGCCGGGCGCCACCGGGCGTTGATCACGCTATGGCGTTGTGTCACTGATCGGACAGAAGCGATCCGTTGGCACTGGAAGCTTTCGGGTAGGCTTGCGATCAGAACGCGCCATGCAGAACAGGAATCTCGTCGCCATGCTCACATGGATCGCCAGGGGTGGCTACGTACTCTTGGGCGTCGGCGTCGCTCTGCTGTCACCACTTGTCGACTTGCTCCCTGTAAAGGCCGCACTCCTCTTGCGCGGGGACTTCTTGCTGTCGGGTGGCACGCATTACTACCGAATCGTCTCTACGTCAGGCGAAGTTATCGATGTTGTGCCGTTCGCTCTTGTGGCGGTCGGTAGCGTGCTGGCCGTTTCTGTTGCGTTATTGCGTTTGTGGCGTAGCCGTCGGTAACTGTCCGGGTTCGGCCAGGAGCGGGAACCGTGACTGGCTGCTCTCCAGGGCCGGTCGGGCTGCGGGCTGCCGGGGCATAGAGATTCCCAGCGAGAAATTCCATTATTGCGCCTCGTTCCACCGGCTGGCGGTGTCGTGTCGAAGGATGCAGCTTTCCGCATCAATTTAATGGCGGTGAAAACCGGCATGACGTGAAGGTTGATCTAGCCGCTCAAAGGTTTAATCACATGAACTTGGCTAAGCGACTGTCGCCGGAGTTTTGCAGTACGATGCACAGGATAAACACATAGTTTGACTGCATTGCCCCGCAAGATGGACCTATTCGACGACCCAAATTTGACGTTCAGCAAGCTTGGCGCCCCCGAGTTCGACAGTTAACAAGCTAAGCCGTTGATTCCTATAGGGGCGCGCGTCAAACGCTCCACTACAAGAGGGTCAACTGAGCGTCGAGGGTTGGCTTTTTGACGGTGAGTGCCGAC
>JACPYV010000050.1 GCA_016195825.1 Burkholderiales bacterium
AGCTGATAAAGCGCGTGGATGTTGCTCGGCTGATCGTCGACTACGAGTATGAGGGGCATGGCGACTCAGGATAACCGCAGGCCCAAGGGGCGCACCAGGGCCGAGCCCGGGGCTTTCCCCAGGGCGTAGGTGTGGATTCCGTCGCACATTCGCGGGACGGCGACACCCATAATCAATTAGCCCCACGCGATTGCACATGCCCCAGCGCAAGCTCACGCTCGGACTTCTCTGGATTGCCATGGCAGCGCTGCTGGCGCTGCTGGCCCTGCTTCTCAGCCTGCGCTCCGGCGCTGGCGGTGCGCTCGATGCCGCCCTGGCGCTGAACCTGCTGCTGCTGGCGCTACCACCGCTGTGCCTGTTCTCGCTGCGTCGCCACGACGACGACGCCCAGGTTCATGTGGCCGCCACCCAGGCCGCCACCGAAGCCAAGACCCGCTTCCTCGCCCAGATCAGCCACGAGATCCGCACCCCCATGAACGCCATCATGGGCATGACCCAGCTCGCGCTGCAGACCCAACTCAGCGCCGAGCAGCGCGAGCTGCTGACCAAGGCCGACGCCGCCTCGCGCATGCTGCTGGGGCTCGTCAACGACGTGCTGGACGTCTCCAAGATCGAAGCCGGCCACATGCAGATCGAGGCATTGCCGCTGCGCCTGGAGGACGTCGTCGCGCAGGCCGTCGAGCTGGTGCGGCCCGTGCATGGCAACCCTGCCGTCGCCCTCATCTGCGACTGGGCCGACGGTAGCCTGCTGGGCGCCCGCGGCCAACTGCGTGGTGATGCGCTGCGCCTGCAGCAGGTGCTCGTCAACCTGCTGTCCAACGCGCTCAAGTTCACGCCCGCTGGCCAGGTGCTGCTTCGCCTGTCGGCCTACCCCACCGATGCGCGCGGCCGCGTACCGCTGACCATCACCGTGCAGGACAGCGGTATCGGCATGGACCCTGAACAGGTGGCCGCGCTGTTTCGCGATTTCAGCCAGGGTGACGCTGCAGCGCCGCGACGCTACGCCGGCAGCGGCCTGGGCCTGGCGATCACGCGCCGCCTCGTCGAGCTCATGGGAGGCGCGCTCGACGTGCAGAGCCAGCCCGGCCGCGGCAGCAGCTTCGAGGTCAGCCTGGCGCTGCCGCTGGATAGCACCGCCACGCCCCCCGCACCGCTGCAGCCTCGGCGGCTGCTGCTGGCCAAGGCCCGCGCCGACAGCCGCGACGCGACGCTGGCTCTGCTGCGCTACCTGGGCCTGGGCAGCGGCGTGACAACCAGTGCCGACGTGGCCGGTACGCTGGCCGCGCTGGACGAGGCCCGGCGGGCCGGCCAGGCCTTCGACTGGCTGCTGCTCGACTGGCACCTGCCTGGCCCCGGCCCGACCGGCGCCGAACTGCTGGCCCGGCTGCGCCGCGACCACCCGGCCCTGCGCATCGCCGTGCTCAGCCCGCCCGGGCCGGACGACGGCACCGCCCAGGCCCGCGCCTTCGGCGCCCGCGCGTTGTGTCCCAAGCCCTTGCTGCCCGGCGAGCTGCGCCGGTTGCTCAGCGACACCAGCACCGACCGGCCGCTGGCGGTCGACACCCAGTCGCTTGCCGGGCTGCGCGTGCTGCTGGTCGAGGACCATCCCATCAATCAGGAGATCGCCACGCGCCTGCTGGGCAGTCGCGGCGCGCAGGTCGACGTGGCCGGCGACGGCCAGCAAGGCCTGGACCAGCTGCAGGCCGCCGGCCCCGGCGCCTACGACCTCGTGCTGATGGACCTGCAGATGCCGGTGCTCGACGGCCTGAGCGCCACGCGCCGCCTGCGCGGGCTGCCCGGCTTCGAGGCCCTGCCTGTACTCGCCATGACCGCCCACGCGTTGGCCGAAGAGCGCGCCCAGTGCCTGGCCGCCGGCATGCAGGGCCACATCGCCAAGCCGCTGGACGTGGGTCGGCTGGTTCGTGAGCTGCAGCGCTACCGGCCTCTACCACCCACGGCGCCTGCCGCCCCCGCCGCACCGGCGGCACCCGTGCTGGACCTGGCGGCCGGCCTGCGCCAGTTCGACGGTCAGGTCATGCTGTACCGCCGCACGTTGCAGGGCTTCGCGGTGCAGTACGCGGATGGCCTCGCGGCCTGGGTGGCATGGCTGGCGCAGGGCGAATGGGTCGAGCTGCGCCGTGCGGCTCACACGCTGCAGGGCCTGGCGGCGACGCTGGGCGCCCAGCCTTTGCACCACATCGCGCTCGCGCTGGAGCGCAGTGCCGTCGCGGCCGACGCGGGGGGCGCCGCCGCGCATCTGGCGCGTGTCGAGGCCGGGTTGAGCCTGCTGCTGGCAGAGGTACGCGACGCCTTGGCCCAGGGCGCCGCGGCTGAAGTGCCTGAGCCCCGTCCGCCGGGCCACGGCGACCTGGCGGAGCTGCATCAGTTGCTGAGCCAGAGCGACAGCCGTGCGCTGGACTGGTGGCAGGCGCACGGCCCGCACAGCGGCCTGGACGCCGTGACCCGGCAGCGCCTCGACCAGGCGCTTGCCGTGCTGGATTTCGACGCTGCGAGCTTGGCACTGAAGGGCGGCCACTGATGGCCAGACCTCCCACCATCGTGCTGTTGGGCCCGGTCGGCACGCGCTGGCTGTTCGCCCTCATCGTTGCGTCGGCGCTTGGCGCCTGGGTCAGCGAGACGGTACTCGGCGTCATCGACCCCAACGACCGCATCGGATACCCCTGCCTCGTCGGCGCCTTCTCGGTGCTGGCCTGGCTGACCTGGCGCAGGCCGCAGCGGCTGGGCCACTGGCAGCGCTGGGGCGTTACGCTGCTGGCGCTGTATTTCACGCTGGGCATGCTCGCATTCACGCTGCGCCCCGACCCCGGCCCCAGCCTGTACACGCTGGGCAGCTTTTCGCCCTGGACACTGGGGGGCTGCCTGCTGCTGTTCACGACCTGGCGAGCGGCCCAGGCGCTGCAGATCTCTCTGTGCCTTCTGGTACTGATGCTGGCGCCGCCCACGCTGCTGCGCTTTGCCGGCCATCCGCCGCAGTGGCTGGTCGACGCCTGGCCGTTGTTGGCCAACCTGGCGCTGTGCCAGGTGATGTTCTGCTTCGCGCTGTGGGGTCTGTCACGCCAGCTCGCGCGGCTGACTCAGCTCGCGCCGACCGCGGGTGGGCTCGTCACTGCGGACGACCTCGTCAGCGCCCGGCTGGCTGAACTGGAGCGCTCGCGCGCCGCGGCCGAGGCGGCCTCGCGCGCCAAGTCCGACTTCCTCGCCAACATCGGCCACGAGATCCGCACACCCATGAACACCGTGCTGGGCCAGACCCGGCTGCTGCTGGGAAGCCGGCTGCAGTCCACGCAGCGCGGCCAGCTGCAGGAGGTGGCGCGCGCCGGCGAGTCCCTCATCAAGCTCATTGACGGCCTGCTCGACTACGCCGACCTCGACGCGGGCCGCATGCAGCTGGCCGCCGAGCCGCTGCGCCTGGAGCAGTTGCTGGGCAGCGCCTTCGACGCGGTGCGCCCGGCCGCTCAGGCCCGGCAGCTGGAGCTGCTGTGCGATATCGCTGCCAGCGAACTTCTGGGCTCCGCGGGCGCCAGGCGCGGCGACGCGGTGCGCCTGACGCAGCTCATCACCGAGCTGCTGGTCAATGCCGTCAAGTTCACACCGGCCGGCCAGGTCCGCCTCACGGCCGCGCTGACGGCCAACGGCGCCTGGCAGCTGCGCGTGCGCGACAGCGGCGTTGGGCTGTCGCCCGAGCAACTGGCACGTCTGTTCACGCCTTTCGCCCAGGCTGAGGCCGGGGCGTCGCGGCGCTTCGGCGGCACGGGCCTGGGGCTGGCAATCTGCCGGGCGCTGGCCGAACGCATGGGCGGCACGCTGACGGCACGCAGCACGCCGGGGCGCGGCAGCGAGTTCGAGCTGGTGCTGCCGCTGCCGCCCTGCCCCGAGCTGCCGCTGCCGCCGCTGGCCCGGCTGCACAGCATCGTGGTGGTCCAGGCCGCGCACAGCGGCGGACACGAGGCGCTGCTGGGCCTGGTAAAGGCGCTCGCGCCGACGGCCCGCATCGAACTGTTGGCCCAGGGCGTCCATGCGCTGGCGCGGCTGGCAAGCACGCCGCCGGACCACCCCCACGACCTGCTGCTGGTTGACTGGGTTCTGCCCGACATGGAAGGCAGCGAACTGCTCGCCCGCTTGGCTGCCGCGGGGCCGCCGCGCGTGCGCCGCATCGTGCTGCTGAGCGCCTTCGACACGCCCGTGCTGCGCGAGCGTGCGCTACGCCAGGGCGCCCAGGCCTTGTGCGCCAAGCCGCTGCTACCCCACACCCTGCGCCGCCTGCTCGACATCGACAGGCCGCTGCCCGCCGAGGCGCCTCCCGCCCCGCCGCCCGAGGCCGTCGCGACCGGCACTGACCCGGCCACGCTGTTCAGCGAACTTGACACACTGCTCAGCGAAGCCGACAGCCACGCGTTGACGCTGTGGGAGCGGCATGAATCGGCCTTCATCGGCATGCTGCCGGCGCAGCGGGCCAAGGCCCTGGCCGGCGCGATGCAGCGCTTTGATTTCGACGAAGCCCAGGCCGCGCTGCGTGGCGAGGACAAGGACACCCAGCGATGACGTCGCCCGACATCACCCACGCCCCGCAGGCCACCGTGCTCGTCGTCGACGACACGCCGGCCAACCTGACGCTGTTGGCTCAGGTGCTCAAGCCCGACTACCGCGTGCAACTGGCCGTCAGCGGCGCCAAAGCGCTGGAGATCTGCCGCCGACAGGCGCCCGACCTCGTCGTGCTCGATGTGATGATGCCGGAGCTGGACGGCTATGAGGTTTGCCGCCTGCTGAAGGCTGACCCGGCCACGCGCCGTGTGCCGGTCATCTTCCTGACCGCGCTCACACGCCCGGAGGACGAGAGCGCCGGCTTCGAGGCCGGTGGCGCCGACTTCATCCACAAGCCCTTCAACCCGGCAACCGTGCTGGCACGGGTGCGCACCCATCTTCAGCTCAAGCTCGCCGAAGACCACCTGTTGCGCCACAACGCCCAACTCAGCGGCGAGCTGGACGCGCGCCGCCGCGAGGTCGAGCGGTTGCGCGACACCACCCTGTTCGTCATGGTGGGCCTGGCCGAGTTCCGAGACGCCGACACCGGCAACCACATCCAGCGCACCCAGGAGTACGTGCGCACGCTGGCGCGCTGGATCGCGGCCCAGCCCGACGGGCCGGCCGACCTGACGGAGTTTGCCATCGACGAGCTGGCCAAGGCCGCGCCTTTGCACGACATCGGCAAGGTCGCCATCCCTGACGGCATCCTGCTCAAGCCCGGCAAGCTGTCTGCGGACGAGTGGCGGGTCATGAAGACCCACGCCGAGCATGGCGCCGACTTGCTGCAACGCGCCATCGATCGCCTGGGCGACGACGCAGGCCTGATGCTGACCTTCGGCAAGCAGATCGCCCGCCATCACCACGAGAAGTGGGACGGCAGCGGCTACCCCGATGGCCTGGCAGGCCCGGCCATCCCGCTGTCGGCACGGCTGATGGCCGTGGCCGACGTCTATGACGCGCTGATCAGCGAGCGGCCCTACAAGCTGGCCATGACCCACGATGAGGCGCTGGCCTTCATCCGCGACGGCAGCGGCAGCCACTTCGATCCGCGGGTCGTCGAGGCACTGGATGCCTGCCTGGACGAAGTGCGCGGCATCGCCTCCCGTTGGGCGGACTGAAGCCGCCCCGATAATCCGGCGCCTCATGCAGTCTGGCCCCATCCTCAACATCTCCTCCTACCTCTTCGTGTCGCTGTCCGACGCGGCGGTGCTGCGCGAGCGGCTGCAAGCCCGTGCCGAGGCGCTGGCGCTCAAGGGCACCGTGCTGATTGCCGAGGAGGGCATCAACCTGTTCCTGGCCGGCCCGGCCGACGCGGTGCGCGCCTGGGTGGCCGAGGTCCGCGCCGACGCGCGCTTCGCCGAACTGACGCCAAAGGAGAGCTGGAGCGAGGCGCAGCCCTTCCGACGCCTGAAGGTCAAGGTCAAGCCGGAAATCATCCGCATGAACCACCCGACCATCCGCCCGGACCTGTCGCCCCGCGCACCGGCGCTGCCGCCGGCCACGTTGTCGCGCTGGCTGGATCAGGGCCATGACGACGCCGGCCGGCCGGTCGTCATGCTGGACACGCGCAACGGCTTCGAGGTCGACCACGGCGCGTTCGACGGCGCCATCGACTGGCGGCTTCACAAGTTCAGCGACTTCCCCGAAGCGCTGGCCGCGCACCGCGGCGAGCTGGCCGGCAAGACGGTGGTCAGCTACTGCACCGGTGGCATCCGCTGTGAGAAGGCCGCCATGGTGCTGGCCGAGCAGGGCCTGACGGCCTGGCAGCTGGACGGCGGCATCTTGAAGTACTTCGAGGACACGGGCGGCAAGCACTACCACGGCAGCTGCTTCGTGTTCGACGAGCGCGAAGCGCTGGCACCTGACCTGAGCCCCGCCTCGTGAACGGCAGGCTGGGCGACATCGCGCTGAAGGCCTTCGGCATCCTGCTAATGCTGGCGGCGCTGGCCTTTGCGGTCACGAAGGCGCCGGACCGCTCGCTGGAGAGTCTGGTGCCGCGCTGGGCACCACCGCCGTCGGACTTCATCGAACTAGACGGCCAGCTCGTCCACTACCGCGACCAGGGCCCCAGCAGTGACCCACTGCCCTTGGTGCTCATCCACGGCACCAGCGCCAGCCTGCACACCTGGGAGGGCTGGGTGGCCGGACTGAGCGCCACGCGGCGCGTCATCAGCTTCGACCTCCCTGGCTTCGGCTTGACCGGGCCCAACGCCGGTGGAGACTACACGGACGCACGCTACGTCGCCTTCGTGCGCAGCTTGCTCGTGCGGTTGGGCGTGGGGCGGGCCATCGTCGCCGGCAATTCGCTGGGTGGCGAAATCGCCTGGCAGCTGGCGCTGGCGGACCCGGCCCGGGTGGCCGGCCTGGTGTTGGTGGACGCCGCGGGCCACAAGTTTGAGCCCGAGTCCTTGCCGCTGGGCTTTCGCATCGCCCGCATCCCGGTGCTGCGCGAGCCCATGCGCTGGGTGCTGCCGCGCCGCGCCATCGAGGACAGCGTGCGGGATGTCTACGGCGACCCGGCTCGCGTCACCGCCGCACTGGTCGACCGTTACTACGAGCTGGCGTTGCGCGAAGGCAACCGTGTCGCGCTGATGCAGCGCATGGACCAACTGGCTCCCGGCCCGGTGGAGCGCCTGCCCGAGATCAAGGTGCCCACGCTCATCCTCTGGGGTGGCAAGGACCGGCTGATCCCGCTGCGCTGGGGCGAAGCCTTCCACCAGGCCATCCCCGGCAGCCGCCTGGTGGTTTTCACTAAGCTGGGCCATGTGCCTCAGGAGGAAGACCCGGCTGCTACCCTTGCGGCCTTGCGCGACTGGCTACCCGAGGTCGCCCGCTGAATACCGTCCCACCCAAGAGGTCCGACATGAAGAAAACCGCCCTGTTCGCCCTGGCCCTGGTGGCCGCAGCCTCGCTGGCCCAGGCCCAGGCTCCCGATTGGAAGAAGTTGCGCATCGGCGTCGAAGGCGCCTACCCGCCCTTCTCCGAGATCGGCCCGGATGGCAAGCTTAAGGGCTTCGAGATTGAGCTGGTGCAGGCCTATTGCGCTGAAATGAAGGCCCAGTGCACCCTGGTGCAGCAGGACTTCGACGGCCTGATCCCCGCGCTGCAGTCGCGCAAGGTGGATGCCATCTTTGCCAGCGTCTCCATCACGGAAGAGCGCCAGAAGGTCATCGGCTTCTCCAAGCCCTACTACAACACGCCGGCCCGGCTCATCGCCAAGGTCGGCGTGAAGCTGGAGGCCACGGCCGCCGGCCTGAAGGGCAAAAAGATCGGCGTGCAGCGCGGCACGACGCACGAGACCTACGCCGCAGGCCACTTCACGCAGAGCGAGATCGTGCGCTACGGCAGCCAGGACCAGGTCTTCCTGGACCTGAAGAGCGGGCGCATCGACGCCACGCTGATGGACTCGCCCGCCGGCGACTTCGGCTTCCTGAAAAAGCCCGAGGGCAAGGGCTTCGCCTTCGCCGGTGGCCCCATCACGGACGACAAGGTGTTCGGCGTCGGTACCGGCGTGGGCATGCGCAAGGCCGACGAGGCCACGCTGGGCAAGAAGTTCAACGCCGCCATCGACGCTGTGCAGGCCAATGGCACCTTCAAGAAGCTGGCCGACAAGTACTTCGACTACGACATCGCGCCGCGCACCAAGTGATGCGACGCCGCTCCGCCCTGGCCGCCGGCCTCGCCTGGGCGACTGCGGCCCGTGCCCAGGCACCTGCGCGCCTGCGCCTGGGCTTTGCGGTCGGCTACGCGCCGTTCAGCGAGATCGGCAGCGACGGCCAGCTCAAGGGCTTCGAGATCGACGTGGCGCAGGCGCTTTGCGCCCGGCTGGGCGTGCAGTGCACGCCGGTCATCCTCGATTTCGACGGCCTCATCCCGGCCCTGCAGGCGCACAAGATCGACGCCGTCATGGCCTCGATGTCC
>JACPYV010000056.1 GCA_016195825.1 Burkholderiales bacterium
ATTACCCGATTATCCGATTACTCGATTATCCAATTCAGTTCACCGTTGCCCCATGGCCAAGCGTCAATCGACCGTCTTCGTCTGCCAGGAGTGCGGCAGCCAGTCGCCGAAGATGAAGCGATCCAGGCCGTTGAGGATCAGCCCCTTGGGCCCCCCGGCCGCGGCGGGGATCAGCCCGACGTCGCCAGCGTGCAGGCCGCGCTCGGCCAGCCGCACTTTCGCGGTCGGGCCGGCGTAGATCTGCAATGCGTTCGAGGTCATGGGTGCACCCTAATCGCTGCGCACTGTTCCGCCAATCGGGCGTTGGGCCCCTTCGGGCGGCCGTGCTGGGTTCGCCCGGAAGATGGCCGCAATCAGAACTTGTGTTCCCAGTTCACCGACCACCAGGCGACGGGCTTGCGCTCGTTCAGCGTGAAGTCGGTCAGATCGGCGAAGGTGACGCGGTTGCCCTGCTTGGGCTGGAACAGGCCGTTGACGCTGACGCGCACGCCGTCCTGCTTGTTGACCTGCATCATCGCGAACGCGTCCACCGAGCGGGCCGGGAAGGTTTCTTGACTCTGCAGTGCGCTTTGCTGCACTTCGTAGTCGGGCGCGATCTGGGCGCTGAAGCCCATGCTGATGGGCAGGCTCTTGAGCCGATAGTCCGCACCGAAGTTCAGCTGCCAGGGCTGTTGGCCCTCCAGTCGATTGTTGGAACCCGGGATGTCGCTGACCGATGAGCGGTACACGTTCAGCGACGCGCGCAGCGAGAGCGCCGTGGCCGGGTCGAACAGGCTGGGGAACAGTTCGCCCGCGCGGCCCTTGACCTCCAGCTCCAGACCTTGCGTCGTGGCCTTGCTGAGGTTGATCTGCGTGATGACCCAGCGCTGTGTCGGGGCCCAGGGCACCGTTGTCAGGCGCGGCTGATCCGTGCGGATCAGGTTGGTGATGCGGCGGTGGAACACCCCCACTGACACCAGGCCGCCGGCCGGCAGGTAGCTTTCGTAGGCGATGTCCAGGCCGGTGGCCAGCTCGGGCTTCAGCTCGGGGTTGCCGGTGCGGTCAGGGGTCGTGCGGGTGTTGCCGAAGGCCAGCGGCTCGGTCGTGTTGATGGACGGCCGGTTGATGAGCTGCTGGACATCGGGCGCCTTGTAGCTGCGCGTCAGGCTGGCGCGCACCAGGTCACGGCCCTTGGGGTCGGGCTTGAAGTTCAGGTGCAGCAGCGGCGTCGTGACTTTGCTGGTGCTCTGGAAGTCGCTGCTGCCGACGAAGTCGCGGTCACCTTCGCTCTGGAACTTGAGTTCCTCATGGCGCACGCCGAAGTAGGCCGACCACTGCTTGTTGATCTCCCATTCGTCCTGCGCATAGAAGGCTGTGCGCGTGATGCGGGCGTTGAAGGGCTGGCCTTCGATGCCGGGCAGCAGGTCGTTGCCGTTCTCGACGGTGCGGCGCTGCTCGTCGCGCGTGCGGCGCTCCAGCTCGCCGCCGACGGTGACGGTGTGCGCCTCGCCGGCGTACTGGCTGTACTTGCCGGACAGCGTGGCATTGCGGTTGCGGTTCTCGCCCGAAGTCGTGCGCTGGATGGGCACCAGCCCGCCGCGGCCTTCGTAGTCGAAGTTGAAGTCAGCACCGCCGGAGCCGGCACCGGCGCGCAGCTCGATGCGGCGGTCTTCGCCGAAGCGGTTGTTGTATTGCAGGTTGACGCGCTGCGCCGAGAACGTGCCGCGGTTGTGGGTCGTTTCGTTGAGTGCGCGTGGCGTGTAGCTGGCGTCGTTGTCCGCCAGCTTGGTGAGGGTGTTCTCGCCCTCGTTGCGGAAGCGGTTGCTGACGAAGAAGCCTTGCAGGCTCAGCGTCTCGTCGTCGCCCAGCTTCCAGTTCAGGCGCGGCGACACGTTGATGCCACGGCCGTGGGCGCGGTCGTAGCCCTCGCTGCTGACGTGCTGGCGCACGGCGGGTGCCACCGGGTTGGCATTGGTCAGGCGTTCGCCATCCAGCTCGTTCTTGAAGTTCCACTGGTAGACCGAGATCGGCAGCACGAAGCCCAGGCCGCCGACGATGCGGTCGCCGTAGGTGAAGCCGGCGTTGATGACCGGCTTCTCCGACGCATAGGACATGCCCAGCCGCAAGTCCTTCTGCACGACGCGCGGGGCATCCTTCAGGATGATGTTCAGCGTGCCGGCGATGGCCTGGGCGCTCTGGTCGGCCGTGGGGGCCTTGGTCACTTCCAGGCGTTCGACCTGGGCAGGGTTGAGGTTGTCCAGGCTGAATCCCGGGGGCGCCGGTTCGCCGTTGACGAGGATCTGCGTGTACGCGCCGCCCAGGCCTCGCATGCGCAGCTGGCCGCCGGAGACGTTGATGCCGGGCAGGCGCTTCAGGACGTCCGACAGCTGGGTGTCACCGTACTTGTCCAGTTCGTCGCGGCCGTAGAGCTGCTTGGCCACGGGCTCGCGGCGGCGCAGGTCGGTGTCAGTCTGCTGACGCGTCACCGAGACGCGATCGAGCTGCTGATTGCTGGGCGTCGGGGACGTGGATGCGCGGTCGACCTCCTGCTGGGCCAGCACCAGGGCAGGGCACAGCAGCAGCAGCGAGGCGAGGGTAAACGTTTTCAACGGGGACTCCGAGGGTTCGAGGCGGCGCGCACCTTAGCGGCGGCGCGGTCGTGGCGCCGTGGCGTTGCGACCAAATGCGGGTTGCGGGGCATCAGACGACGGCCGGCGGGCGCGATCATGACAGCGCTCCATGACGATGACGAAGGTCAGCCTTCGTCCGTCAGCGCTTGAGCTTGGCGAAAGCCGCGGCCATCGCACCGCCTGCCGCGGGCTGCGATTCGCGCGCGCCGCCGCCGCCGCTTGGGCGTTCGTTGCGGGCGGCCGGGCGGTAGCTGTTGTCCTGCTTGGGACCGCGCGGGGCCTGGGCGTCCAGCTTCATCGTCAGCGAGATGCGCTGGCGGGCCAGGTCCACCTCCAGCACCTTGACCTTGACGATGTCGCCGGTCTTCACGACCTCGCGAGCATCGGTGACGAACTTATTCGACAGCTGGCTGACGTGGATCAGCCCGTCCTGGTGCACGCCCAGGTCCACGAAGGCGCCAAACTGCGCGACGTTGCTGACCGTGCCTTCCAGCAGCATGCCGGGCTGCAGGTCCTTCACGTCCTCGACGCCGTCGTTAAAGCGCGCGACCTTGAAGTCCGGGCGCGGGTCGCGGCCGGGCTTTTCCAGTTCGGCCAGCACGTCCTTGACAGTGATGAGGCCGAACTTGTCGTCGGCCAGCAGCTCGGGTTTGAGCGTGCGCAGCACCTCGCTGCGGCCCACGATCTCGTCGGCCGTGCGCTTCAGTTGCGTCAGTGCCTTCTCGACCAGCGGGTAGGTCTCGGGGTGCACGCCGCTGAAATCCAGCGGGTTGTCACCGCCGCGGATGCGCAGGAAGCCGGCGGACTGCTCGAAGGTCTTGGGGCCGAGGCCGGTCACCTCCAGCAGCTGTTGGCGGTTGCGGAACGCGCCGTTGGCGTCGCGCCAGCGCACGATGCTGCTGGCGACCGAGGCCGACAGGCCGGATACGCGGGCCAGCAGCGCCTGCGAAGCGGTGTTGAGATCCACGCCCACCTTGTTCACGCAGTCTTCGACGACCGCGTCCAGTGCGCGGGCCATCTCGCTCTGATTGACGTCGTGCTGGTACTGCCCAACACCGATGCTCTTGGGGTCGATCTTGACCAGCTCGGCCAGCGGGTCCTGCAGGCGGCGGGCGATGGAGACTGCGCCGCGCAGCGACACGTCCAGGTCGGGCAGCTCCTTGGAGGCGAACTCCGACGCGGAGTACACGGACGCGCCGGCCTCACTGACGACCACGCGCTCGATCACCAACGACGCATCCAGGGCCTGCAGCTTCTTGATCAGCTCGCCAGCGAGCTTGTCCGTCTCGCGGCTGGCCGTGCCGTTGCCGATGGCGATGAGGTTCACACCGTGCATGGCGCACAGCTTGGCCAGCGTGTGCAGCGAGCCGTCCCAGTCGCGGCGGGGTTCGTGGGGATAGACGGTGGACGTGTCCAGCACACGGCCGGTGTCGGACACGATGGCCACCTTCACGCCGGTGCGGATGCCCGGGTCCAGTCCCATCACCACGCGCTTGCCGGCCGGGGCGGCCAGCAGCAAGTCGCGCAGGTTCTCGGCGAAGACCTTGATGGCGGTGGCCTCGGCCGACTCCCGAAGGCGCGCAAACAGATCGCGCTCCAGGCTCAGGCTCAGCTTGACCTTCCAGGTCCAGCCTATGGTCTTGCGGATCAGGGCGTCGCCCGCGCGATTGGCGTGGCGCCAGCCCAGGTGCGAGGCGATGCGGCCTTCCGCCAGCGTGGGCTGGCCGGGCACCACCTCTTCATCCAGCACCAGCTTGGCGTCCAGCAGCTCCTGCGTGCGACCGCGGAACACGGCCAGCGCGCGGTGCGACGGCACGGTGCGGATCGGCTCGGCGTAGTCGAAGTAGTCGCGGAACTTGGCGTTGTCGGGCGTGTCCGGGCTCTTGCCGTCCATGATCTTGGACTGGAAAAGCCCTTCGGTCCACAGCCACTCGCGCAGCTTGCCCACCAGCACTGCATCCTCGGCCCAGCGCTCAGACAGCAGGTCGCGCACGCCGTCCAGCACCGTGTGGGCATCGGCAAAGCCGGCCTCGGCGTTGATGAACCTGGCGGCTTCAACCAGCGGCTCCAGCGACGGATCGGCAAACAGCTGGTCGGCCAACGGCTCCAGGCCCGCCTCGCGTGCGATCAAGCCCTTGGTGCGCCGCTTGACCTTGTAGGGCAGGTAGAGGTCCTCCAGCTCCTGTTTGGTCGGCGCCGTGCGGATCGCAGCCTCCAGCTCGGGGGTCAGCTTGCCTTGCTCGGCAATGCTCTTGAGCACCGCCTCGCGGCGCTCTGCCAGCTCACGCAGGTAGGCCAGGCGCGCGTCCAGCTCGCGCAACTGGATGTCGTCGAGGCCGTCGGTGGCCTCTTTGCGGTAACGGGCGATGAAGGGCACGGTGGCCCCGCCGTCCAGCAGCTCGACGGCGGCCTGCACCTGGGTGGGCCGAACCTTCAGCTCGGCGGCGATCTGGGAAACGATCAATTGGTCCAAAACAGGCCCTGGCAATGCGGCAAAAAGCCTGCGATTTTGCCATGCGGCCCATGGGCAGGGCGACGCCTCAGCGGCTGGTGCCACCGTGGCGCCAGCGTTCCTGGATGGCGCGAGCCGTGCCGTTGGCGTTGATGAGCTTCATGCCCTCGTCAAAGGCGGCCAGCGCAGCACGGGCGTCGGGGTGCTGGCGGGAGAAGGTCGTGTAGATACCGAAATAGCTCAGCGCGCCGACGATCTTGAACCGGCCAGCGAACTCCGGGTGGCGTTGGAGCAGCTGCCGGGTGTTGATGTCCGGCGCCAGCGTGTAGCGGGCGCGGCCACGCAGCAGCAGCTGGAAGTTGTTTTCGTCGTGGCTGGTAACGACGCGCGGGATGCGCGGGTTGGCGTCGAACTCGCTGCCGTACTCGTAGCCTCGCGTCACGGCAACGTTGTGGCCTTCCAGGTCGCGCACCTGCAGCGGCGGGCCGCGGTGCGGGTCGTCCGCGCGGGCGTAGATCATGAAGCGCTCGTTGAACATGGGCTTGGCGGGCCAGAGGTAGGCGTCTTCGATAAGCGCGGTGCGGGTGGTGTTGAAACAGGCTGCGAGCGCACCGCTGCGCGTCTGGGCCATGCAGCGGGCGTAGGGCAGCAGGTCGAACTTCACCTCAACACCGACGGCCGCGAAGGCGGCGGTGACAAGATCGACTGTCATGCCCTGAGCCCGGCCCTGGCGCTCACCGGAATACGGATACCAGTCGTTCTCTGCACCGACGACGACACGCGTCAGCGGTGCCGCGGGCTGGGCTGCCGAGGTGGC